>JAAYGM010000259.1 GCA_012727735.1 Bacteroidales bacterium
ACTCCCTCCTCTTCATAAAGTGTTCCATCAAGGGTGGACCACTCCTCCGGCAAATAAGGAGTTTCACTCATGGGCCGGTAAGGACCCTCGGCCCGCTCAGCAACAAGAATATGGGTACCCCTGCGAATCACATCACAACGTTCAGGGACCGTGTCGACAACAATACTGGAATTGGTAAAGGTAGTAAAACAATAATATTTGCCCTTGTAGTGATGTAGTTCCGGTGCCCAGATCAATGGATCTGACCCCATCCATGAGGTGGTGTCAATCTCAATGTAGCTGAAAGGACCTTCCCAGGTCCGCAAATCGGGACTTTTCCATAATGTACCTCCTGAACCGGTCATGTAATAGGTGTGCGTTGCCACATCAGCCAGGATGTAAGGGTCGGTCACGATCAGTGAATCAAACGGGATGGTTTGCACTTCACCCCCACCCATCCCCGTAAGCAACATGTAACCTGACTCCTCCCTTCCTCCATCATGAAGGAACAGACAACCGTTCAATCCTAAAAAAAAGGAGAATAACAGGACAATTCTATTCATTCCGGTTCTCTGTGTCTTATTCACTCCTCTGTCACTGGCCGGACAAGCATGTGGATCTTCTGTATGCATTACTCAATCGGATTACATTATATCTCTTACAAACATAGAACGTTTTTCCGGAAGAGAAGAGACCAAACACTCTTTTTTAGAGGATTAATTTGCATTTTTAGGAAAAAAACCAAAGTTAAGGTTCAGCAAGCTACGATGCAAATTTTTGTGCCCATAAACGAAAAAATAATCCACCTTTAAAACAGGGTACTTTTCTAAGTTTGCATTCGAAGATTTTTCGATTCGATAACAATTGAAACACTTATTGTATAAATTAAATAAATATCATACATTTGTTTGTTATTCCCTAAGTTTACCCACAAATGAGATACCGGATTGCATTTTATTTCTCCCTGCTGATCAATATGGTCTGTGTACTTCTGCTACCGGCACAGAACAACCTTACCGGGTATAACTACTCCTATCTCACCATCAACGAAGGCCTGTGTGACAATTTCATCAGGGCCATCCACAAGGATCAACAGGGATTTATCTGGATCGGCACCTCCAACGGGTTGGATCGCTACGACGGCTATGAGCTGAAACACTATTCAGCCGGTTCCACCCATCCGAACCAATTTATTGAAAGTAATTACATTTACCACGTTGCCGAGGATGCATCCCGGCATCTTTGGGTGGCGTCCGATGCAGGAATCATGAGAATAGACCTGCAACAGGAAAAGATCTCATTTCTTAAGGATTATAATGGGGATCACTATGATATACTCGCCTCACCGGTTCAGGCCATCTATGTGGATGAATCTCAAAACCTCTGGTTGGGAAAAGGGGACTGCCTGGCCTATGTAGTCCTGAATAGGGAAAGGGATATTGAAGAGATCACAATCATGAAAAGAGATGTGGACATCAGGACCATAGTCAAGCATGGCAATGAAATATGGGCTGGAGGGAAGAATCAGCTGCTCCGGTATGGAAGTACAACCCCTGGAAGATTCGTGCAAATCCCTCTTTCTCCTGCATCAGATTTTTCAAGACTGACGGTCAACGCACTCTTTTCTTTCGGTGATTACATCTGGATAGGAACACAGGATGGATTGTACTGCATCAATATCCAAAGTGCATCTGTACAACTTTACAAACATGATCCCGATGACCCGGGCAGCATCTCCTCCAATTATATAACCGACATTGCCAAAAATGAGTCGGGAGATATTATCATCGCCACGCGGAATGGGATAAATGTCTTTCTGCGCAACGAGCAATTTGTGGTTTACAACAAGCGATCGGATGGTTTCTCGCTTAATGACAACATCATCAACAAGCTGTTCGTGGATGAAAACAACTGTATCTGGGCAGGATCCGTTTTTGGTGGTATCAACCTCATGGCCCCCAGGCAGATTCATTTCACTCACTCACTGCAAGGTGATGCGAACGACAAGCCATTTATCATCAGCTCCATCCTTGAAGACAAGGAGGGGAATCTGCTGGCTGGTATCGTGGATGGTGGGCTTGCCATTCAACTGAAAGGGGAAGAATCATTCACTTTTCACTGTCATCGCACCGATGATCCCAGTTCACTGGCCCACAACAATATATCAGACATTGCACAGGATTACCGGGGTGATTACTGGATTGCAACCATCGGAGGTGGCATTGACAAACTTTCAAAAAACGATCTGTCCCGCCCCAGGTTTGAACACTTCACGACTGAAAACTCCGGGTTGCTCACCAACGAGATCCATGACCTTTGCCTCGACCCGGTCAGGAACGCCATCTGGATCTGCAGCAGCAGGCATATACAGGTACTGGACTTCTCCACCGGTCATATCAACCAGCTTCAGTATTACACGCGATCGCGTGAGATTCCTGACCGTTTGGGTACCATCTACGTCGACTCACAATCACGCTTGTGGGTGGGTGGAAACGGTATCTACATTATCGACTTGAAAGATTACAGGAACGGGTATGAATGTATCTATTACAAACAAAAACTGGATGATCCGGAGAGTAAGATAAATGAAAAGATCACCTGTATCCTTGAAACTAAAGAGGGTGAGATCTATCTGGGCAGCATGGGCAACGGCATCTATCAACTGAACTCTGGCAGTTCACACGGCAACTACACCTTCACCAATTATGCAGGCCGTTCCGGATTGTCTGACACAAACATATCAAATCTGATGGAAGATGAGAACGGAAATATCTGGATCAGTACATCAATGGGCGTTTACCTCATGAATGCTTTCACCAAAAGAGCCATCAAGTTTGATGAAAAAGAGGGACTGCAGGTGCAGCAGTTCTATAAAAGATCAGGATGCAAAACCGCCGACCACCGGATGATACTTGGCACCATTAACGGACTGGTTGCATTCAATCCCCTGGTACATCTGCCAAAAAAGAAAGAGAGAGTGGTGACCCTGACCAGTCTCTATTGTGACGGCATGGAGATGATCCCTTTTCTCCACCCGAAAAACCTCTCATCCTCCATAACGCAGGCTGAAGAGTTACATCTTTACCCACCGCACAACTCCTTTGAGCTCACCTTCAGCAGTCTCGACTTTACAGGCCAAGAGAAGATCTATTATTTCCACCGTATCCTGGAACTGGACAAAAGAATTAATGTGGGACTTACCAAGAGAAATGCGCGATATACCAACCTGAACGCCGGCAAATACACTTTTGAGGTATGGTGTACCAATCATGACAATGCATGGTCATCTGAACGTACCTATCTTACCATTTTTGTACACCCACCCTTTTATAAGACTGCCTGGTTTTATTCACTTATGGCCTTACTCTGTATCTCCGTTTTCATCTACATCCTCTACTGGTATAACCGGCGGCAAAAGAAGATCCAACAGCTGCTGAAAGAGAAGATAGAAGAACGTACTTCTGTACTGATTACTACCATTGCCGAGCTGGAGAAATCGCAGTACGACATCATTAATAAAAATGAACAGTTGCAGATTCAGAACGAAGAGATCATACTGCAGAAGAATGCAATCTTTGAGATGTCTCAGCAAATGGAACAACTGAACAAGGATAAGATCTCCTATTTCACCAACATAGCCCATGAGTTCAAGACACCACTGACCCTCATCCTGGGACCTACGGGACAACTGATCAGACAAAAAGGATCCACGGAAGGAAAAGAGGGCCTGGAGATGATCAACCGGAATGCCCGCTACCTGCTTTCAATGGTGAATCAATTGATCGATCTGCATAAGATCGACACCAAGAACCTGACCCTTCACACAACTCCTTTCAATCTTACTGAGTTGCTTGATCAGACTGCCTCCGATTTTTCAAGTCTGATGCAACAACGGGATATTCATCTGAAGACAAGGTACAGGCTGACACACAATGATGTTGTATCAGATAGTGAGAACATCCATAAGATTCTTTTCAATCTCCTGTCAAATGCCGTCAAATACACTCCTGACAAGGGCGAAATCATTCTGCACGCCTGCCAGTTCAGCGACCCGACCACCGGCAGTCTTATACAATACATTTCCGTCACTAACAGCGGAAGCAGGATTGAAAAAGAAGAGAGTGAACGGATTTTTGATCGATTTTACCGGATACCGGAACAGAACCAGTACACGCAACCGGGGCAGAGCAGCACCGGTATTGGGTTGCATATTGTGAAACAGCTGATCACATTACTCGGGGGAGACATTTCAGTAAAATCCCTGAAGAAGAGCGGAGTCTCCTTCCGGTTTTATTTCCCGTTGTCTCTTTCTGACAAGCAGGGCACAGCACCTGTAAAAAGGTCACAGTTGCCTCTCACAACAGAAGATATCATTCCCCCGTTTATCCCTGTTGATCGGGATAAACCCAATCTGCTGCTGGTGGAAGACAATCCCGATATGCGCAGTTACATTAAAAAGTTATTAGCTGAATTATTCAATGTGGCAGAAGCAAACAATGGTGAGGCAGGCTATGAAATGGCACGAAATATAATGCCTGATATTATTGTTTCAGACCTGATGATGCCAATATGTAACGGAGCCCGGTTATGCCGGATGATCCGTGAGAGTGTGGAACTGTGTCATATTCCTTTTCTGCTGCTCACCGCCAACTCGAGTGAACAGGCCTATATTGAGAGCTATGAGAACGGGATTGACGGATACATCACCAAACCGTTCGAGGATTCCATTCTGATGGCACAAATTGATGCAATCATAAAAAACAGGAATCTTCGTCAGCAAAAGTTTCTGGAGGAAGAGATGAATCTCTCGGTACTGAATGTAGGGCAATCAGACCAACAGTTCATGAAAGAGGTGATGGATGTGATTGAAAAGAATTACAGTGATTCCAATTTTGGGGTCAGGGAGCTGATTCATCAGCTGAATATGAGTTACACCATCATATACAAGAAGTTCGTTTCTCTTACCGGAGTGCCTCCGGTACGTTTTCTCCTGCTTTACAGACTGAAGATTGCAAAAAAGATTCTGGAAAAAAACAGAAACAACAATGTCATTGTTTCAGAGATTGCCTACAGGGTAGGTTTTAATGATCCCAAATATTTCACCAGATGTTTTGTGAAACAATACAACATGACCCCCAGCTCCATCATTTATCAGGAGTCATAGGGGTCAGTGATCAGCTTTCAGCATACAGCGATCAGATTTTTAGCCGTGGTTTATGATACTCCAGGTGGAGGGTTTGATTGTTCCATTCTTATTCAAAGCGAATCCAGTCGACCTCCACCATCCCTCCTCCAATAAGAGAGAGCTCAATATCATGAATTCCTTCAGGAACATTCTTTACCGGCAGGGTGATCTCCTGCCAGCTTGAACCTGCGGGCACCCTGATCTCTGCTATAACCCTCTTATCCGGATGAGTGAGCTGCAAGCGTACACTGCTGCCTGAAGCGGATGATATTCTGGCTATCACCCTTTGCTGACCATCATCACCGAAGTCCACGCCATTGTACCGAACCCATGCACCATCTTCATTCAGCAGGGTCTTCCACCCCTCGAACGGGCTTTGTTCGTCGACAAATGCAATGGATGTTCCCTTTTCACTGATGGCACTGTAGCGGTCAGGATGAATCGTTTCGATTGCTGCTGTAATGCCAACACCGCGAAGTGTGGGTGTCACTTCCTGTATTGTACCATCGGTATTGAAGAACAGGTAATCGATCCGTGCAGCACGGTTTTTGTCGAATGCGGGTGAGTAATCATTATGATGATAAAAGAGATACCACTGATCCTGATATTCCACGATGGAATGATGATTGGTCCAGCAACCTGTCGGTGACTCATCCATGATGACACCCTTGAATTCAAAAGGTCCCATGGGATTGTCACCCGTGGCGTAAGCCAGAGTCTCCGTACTGTCTCTCACCCAGGGAAAGGTGTAATAATAGATACCTTCACGCTCAAACACAAACGGTCCTTCCTTGAAACCTTCCGGCAATCCTTCGATCTGCACCGGTTCACTATCCAGCTCCACCATGTTATCCTTCAACTTTGCCACCGACATACCCCGTCCGGACCAGTAGATATAGGCCTGGCCATCATAGTCGATCAGCACGCAGGGGTCAATGCCGCCAATACCTTCTATGGGATGTTCCTCAGGAATAAAAGGTCCATACGGCTTATCGGAGACTGCTACTCCCACAGCAAAACCCCGTCGGTTTTCTCCTGCGGGAGCAGAGGGAAAATAGAAATAATATTTCCCGTCCCTGTAGACACAATCCGGAGCCCACATGGAGTAGGACTCAGGAGCGACCCAGGGTACATTCTCCTGACTGACGATCACACCGTGATCCTGCCAATGGGTCAGGTTTTCGGAGGAGAAGACATGATAGTCGGCCATACAAAACCATTCTTTCAGCCGCTCAACAGGACTCGGGATATCATGCGACGGATAAAGATAGATCTTTCCCTCAAAGACCCTGGCAGTGGGGTCTGCTGTAAACTGATCTCTGATGATGGGATTCTGGGCTGTTGCTGAAAAGGAAAAACAGATGAGTAGCATCAACAGTGTTCTTTTATTTGCATCTTTTTTATTCATACCATTCATGTTTACTTACAATAATAAGGTTATTTTTTATTCATGTTTGTTGTATCTGTCTAACAAAGATAAACATTCTTTTCATTTTCAGGGCGGACAAATCATTTCGATTAGTGGAGTTGGATTATTTTATCAATTCATCCGTACCGTTGTTAACAACAGAAACAAAGGAGCTATGTGGATTTTTCATATATTTATGAGGACAAAATTTTCCTCAACGAAATAATCCTCCAATAATAAAGATTAATTAACTTTCCACTCCACCCAAACCCGTAATATTGTGAAATTTTTGTAAATGCCTCAATCTATTATTGGAACTGATCGCTGCTGAAAAGATTAATGACACCTGACACCATATCATCAATTTTAAGACATTGCAGACAATTTTTATGTAAATCGATAATTTTCTAAGTTAGCTTTAATTATTTTCAATTTGTTAAATTTTAATTATTTTAAATTCTATCTCTATGAAAAAAAGAGTACTATTTTTCTTTTTTGGCTTATGTCTAAGCATTGCCACATTTGCACAGGTGCAGGTGAGAGGTAATGTCTCAGATAGTCAGGGCGAACCTATTCCGGGAGTTACTGTCCTGGTTAAAGGAACACAACAAGGTGTGATTACCGATATTGATGGTAATTACAATATATCTGTTCCGGGATCGGCATCTGTGCTAGTATTTTCTTTTGTGGGTATGGATACCCAGGAAGTAGTTGTTGGCAATCGGACAACCATTGGTGTTGTACTGACAGAAACACTCTTTGGCCTTGATGAAATTATTGTGGTTGGTTATGGTACCATGAGAAAGAGCGATGTTTCCGGTGCTGTGGCATCAGTCAGTTCAAAAGCACTCCAAAATCTGACAACCCCTGATGCAGCAGCAGCTCTTCAGGGAAAGGCATCCGGTGTACAGGTGCTGACCAATTCCGGTGCTCCCGGACAGGGAGCTACCATTCGGGTACGTGGTTATTCATCCAACTCTGATAAGATCGGGCCACTACTTATCGTTGATGGTCTGCAGGTGGATAACATCCAGTACCTAGACCCTTCAATGATTGAGTCTGTTGAGATATTAAAGGACGCTGCTTCTGCGGCCATTTATGGTGCCGCAGCAGGGAATGGTGTCGTTCTGGTCACCACCAAATCAGGTGCATCAGCCAGAGGTACCTCCAGCATCACCTATGATATGAGTTATGCCAATCAGAGTCTTGCCAGGCATCCTCAAATATTCGGGGCAGAAGATTTCATTGATTACAAGAGGA
>JAAYGM010000006.1 GCA_012727735.1 Bacteroidales bacterium
ATACAGAGGGTGGTTCAACAGGTGAAACAGAGACAGTGAATCAATTTTACCGGGTGAGGAAAGGTGATACACTGGGCAAGATTGCACAGAGAAATGGAGTGCGTGTTACACAGCTTCAGACATGGAATGGATTGAGATCATCCACAATCGGTGTCGGTGATCAATTAATTATTGGGCAAAGAAAAGTCCCGGTCACGAAAGATGTTGCAGTGAAGGATGTGAACACACAGGAAAGTTCCGGCTCTTCCTCAGAGGAAAATGATGTCATCTCCTCCTACCTGAAGGAGCAGATTGAAAAAGCAGAAGAGAGAAAAGCAGGAGCAGAGATTTGACGCTGCCACTGATTATAGCGGCTATTTACATTACCAGCACTTTTTTTGACTTCACCGTTCCGTCCACGGTTTTAACTTTTACAATATAAACACCTTTGGGAAGATGTGCTGATGAGTAGGATGCCCTGTTTATACTCATATCTGCGCTTTCCTGATGAATCTTTTGCCCCGAAGAATAGAAAATTTCCCATTCAATCAGCTCGTAGTTCGATTCGATAAATATACGTTTCACCTCATTTGAGTAGTAGACCGCCAATTCAGGTTCCTCTTTCACTGGATCGACTGATGTTGATTTATTCCCAATCAAATAGGGAGCGATAAGCAGTGATGTATTAATCGGATTTTCAATATTTTCAGATGATTTCACCCATCCTGTGCCATTCTTCATCCATGCCGTGGCAACCAAACCCGATCCTATCTTTCTCGGCTCAGCATTGAATACAGAGAAACCGGCTGCCACCCCGTTAGCATCGTGGTAGGAGATGTAGAATGTCCCGGATACAGATACCGGACTATCAAATGCAACATAATTTTCAACTTTATGCCGCATATCACGACCGGTTACAGGGAAGAGATTATTGCTGAAGTATTCATAACTGTAGTTGTAAGGCTGTTCATGAATCAAACGTTCAGGTTTCTCCTTTCCTGCATAGACCCTTATTCTGACATCCATGTCTAAAATGCCAGTGGTGGCGGGTGATGAGATGAATACACCCTCCAGAAGCGTATTCTCTTTTGCATAGAATTCCTCTGCAAATTCACTGTAACCAAATGTATTGTTTGTTGCAAACATTGGCACTGACTGGAAGTAGGTTGTGACAGCTGTTTCATCTTCTCTGAAATTCTGATTCTTCGTGTAAGGTGCATTCTTAAAGGGGTTGGACCCTCCCAGTTGTGAGGACTGTGAATTGTTCGGATCAAGGTAATAGCTGATCGGGTAGGGATTCTCAAGTGAACCTGCCACATCCCAGAATCTACTGAGCGAAGCATATAAATCGGGTCCCCGGGGCGAGGTGCACATGGATAAACCCCCTGTGAGTGTTCCCAGAATGCGTTTCTCATTATCGAGTAGCGGTGATCCTGACGAACCACCCTCGGTGGCACCGTCATCCCATGATGTAACTGACCAGTGCGCATTTGGCTCCATGTTGTACCTGGCATAGTCGAATGAACCTATTGCGAGCTGACCCTCTTCATTCGCCACTTTTTTGATTCCCCCGTTAGGATGGTGCACTCCGTGAAAGGGGCCTGTTGGAGAGGAGCCGGCGTTCCAGCCTAACAGATAGGGTTGATACTCTTTCGGTGGAGCCTGTCTCAGTTTTAAAAGTGAAATATCATGCCGTTCACTGATGAGTACTGAATCGGCCGATGCCATCGTCATTTGCACAGGGCCGCGGATATCAGTAGAGCAGATGGGAGAGTTGTAATTGAAAAAAGCAACAATGCTGCCGGCAACGAGATCATATTTTCTGTTTGCGAGAAATTTTGCACTATAATCATCGTTAAGACAATGGGTGGATGTCAACAGGTAAGGTGTTCCGTCTTCAGCTGAATTGTTTACCAATGAACCGGTACAAAGCGTTGTACCGTTGATGATCAATAACAGGACGCCACTGCCTGCTTCAATATCTTCGGGGTAACAAATCAGGTTGGGATGACAATCCTGTTGGGGATCTCTTGGTTCAGCTGCCCTGAAAACACCCCTGAAATCATGATTTACTTCACCGATCTCAATCTCACCCTTAAACGAAGCATTGACTGGTTCCTGGTACTCTACAATCAGCTCATCACCGCCGACAGGTTGTATGGGAAGCAGATTCAGAACACTGTTGTTTTGCTCTGTATATGATCCCAGGATTTCTGTTTGGTCTGAGTTATAAACAAACACTTTCGCTCCTTCAGGGAGCTTGAATTTTGAAAAGAGGATATTCAACGAGTAAGCGCTCCTCGAACGTATCCCTACACGCCATACTTTCATATTACCCGAAGAAAAGGTGATGCCGGAATTGTCGGGACGGAGGAATACATGGAATTTATGGGCGAATTCAATGCTTTTGAATTTCTCTTTTCCCTCTTCTGAGCGCCAGAGCGATGCATTATTGCTGACTGCAGGCATCTCTACATAAAGTTCCTCCATCGCTGTAACGGCGCGTGCCTCTGCATTGATACTAAGAGGTAATGGCCTACCTCCATAACTGATCTGGCCCGAAATAGCATGAAAAAGAAACCAATACGACAGCAAGATACAGCATTTTTTTAACGTTCGTACAGGGTGGGAGAGAGGTGTCATATGAAGATGCTATTTCAGATTTAATTCATTTCTTAATTCACGGTGCGATTTTACTCAGTGGCAGCATCAGGTAATTCACCTCTACTGCAGAGATAAAACAGAACTGCAAATGTAAGGTTTTTTAAGAAATAGAGGTACATTTGTATGGAATAATTTATTTGTATCATGTATGATTTAAAAAGGTTTCTTGACGAAAAAGCAGCATATTACAACCATGTCAGTTTTATTGAGAACGATCCGATATCTGTTCCTCACTCTTTTTCCATGAAGCAGGATCGTGAGATCATCGGTTTTTTTGCCGCATCACTGGCCTGGGGGCAACGAAAAACAATCATTTCAAAATGCAGGGATCTGGCCACGCGCCTCGGGAATGAACCTTACCGGTTTATCATGGAACATGGCAGCGACGATTTGAGGGGGCTGCTCGGTTTCAAGCATCGTACATTCAATGATACCGATCTGCTCTATTTCGTTGATTTACTGAGACGGCATTACCTTCAGTATGAGAGTCTGGAAGATGCATTTCTGCAAGATGGACAATTCATCTCAGTTGAGGATTCGTTAATCTGGTTTGAACACACCTTTTTCAACCATCCCGATGCTCCCCGTCGTACACGTAAGCATGTGGCAACACCTGCCCGGAATGCTACCTGTAAAAGGCTTAACATGTTCCTCCGATGGATGGTGAGAAAGGATGAAAAAGGAGTTGACTTCGGTTTGTGGAAAAGGATTCCGCAAAGTGAACTTATATGTCCCGTTGATCTTCATGTTGATAGGACAGCGCGCCGGCTGGGGCTGATCACCAGGAAACAGACCGATTGGAAGACAGCGCTTGAGCTCACACTGAACCTTCGGCGACTGGACCCCAACGATCCGGCAAAGTATGATTTTGCACTTTTCGGATTGTCTGTTTCTACCTGAGATAGCTTAACTATTCGCCACCTCCGTGTTCCATAAGATAGGCTTTGATGAACTCATCCAGATCACCATCCATCACACCTGTAACATCTGATGATTGGTAGTTGGTACGATGGTCTTTCACGCGACGGTCATCGAAGACGTAACTGCGTATCTGCGATCCCCACTCAATTTTCTTCTTTCCGGCTTCAATAACTGCCTGTGCTGCACGGCGCTTCTCCAGCTCAATCTCGTAAAGCTGTGACTTGAGCAGTCGCAGGGCATTCTCCCTGTTGCCCATTTGTGAACGACTTTCCGTGTTCTCAATTACAATCTCCTGCTCCTCACCCGTATCCGGATCTTTGAAGAGATAATGCAGACGCACACCTGTCTCTACCTTGTTCACGTTCTGTCCGCCTGCACCCGATGAGCGGAAGGTGTCCCAGCTCAGATCCGCCGCATTCACTTCAATCTCGATGCTGTCGTCGACTAACGGTACCACGAACACCGAAGCAAAGGATGTCATCCGCTTGCCTTGAGCATTGTAGGGTGATACACGCACCAGGCGGTGCACACCGTTTTCGCTTTTCAGAAAACCATACGCCAGTTCACCCTCCACCTGAAGTGTCGCTGTTTTTATCCCGGCGTCGTCACCATCCTGCCAGTTGGTTATCGTGATTTTGTATTTTTTATTTTCACACCATCGCTGATACATACGGAAAAGCATGGAGGCCCAGTCCTGACTCTCCGTACCCCCGGCGCCGGCGTTGATTTTCAGTACTGCACCTAGCTTGTCTTCTTCACGACGAAGCATATTCTTCAGTTCCAGATCTTCAATCAGTTTTATGGCATGAGTGTACTGTGCATCAAGCTCTTCTTCCAAGACAATGCCTTCCTTCACAAACTCAAACGCCAGCTGTAATTCATCTGCTGCCGCTTTCACATCATTGTATGAATTGATCCAGAATTTCAGTTCCCGTACCACCTTCATCTGTATCTCAGCCACTTTGGCATCGTTCCAGAAGTCAGGTGACTGAGTTCGCAACTCTTCTTCTTCTAATTGGATACGCTTTGCATCGACGTCAAAGGTACCCCCTCAGCGCGTGCTCGCGCTCCAACACTTCTTTAAGTTGGTCTGCAGTTATCATAAATTTAAAATTTTATTTTCAGGATTCAAAAATACACATAAATTATCGATTATCCTGCACGCTTTAAAATTTGAAGCAGATTATAAGGAACAGAAGAGAACAAAAACACCTGTTCTCTTCTCGTTATAAATCGTTCCTGTTTTTTGGTTTATATTTCTTAACAATGAATTGAACATTACTGAGAGTCAACTGTTTTAAATAAAAACAACAGCTGTTTACCACGCTGGATATGGAGATTTCATCTGAAGCAATGCGTGCATAAGGTGGATTTGTTTATCTTATCACATTGTTATATTTTATATTATTTTATCATTGATTGAAAATTAACTACTATGGGAAATGAAACAGAAGTAAATGATGCGCAAAACATCCAGGAACAACCTGAGAAAGTAGCAATACCGGAACAGGAAAGCGGACCCTACACTCCTCCCGGAGGCGATTCACAACGAAGCTCTTCCCGGCAGGGTGAAATGAACAACACAATTGCGATAATCTCCTATCTCACTCTTGTCGGGTTAGTAATTGCATTTGTGATGAACAATGAAAAGAAAGAGGCGTTTGCCCGTTATCACATCCGGCAATCGCTGGGTTTGAACATTGCCTCGCTGGCACTTAGTATTATTAATGTGATTCCTGTTTTGGGATGGATTGTGAGTATTGTCGGTTTTTTTGTCCTTCTCTACATGTGGATTGTAGGACTGATGAATGCCATCAACGGCAAAGAAAAACCGGTGCCTATCCTGGGTAAACAGTTTGAAGAATGGTTCAAATCCATTTAAGATGAATGAGCGGTGCAGTGGTAAGATGGATTTGGCACAATCGTTCAATGGAAAATATGAACGGAAGGTGCAGCTAATCGCTTATCCGTATCAGATCGCCCACTTTCAGTATCTCTCCAAGTTGTGGGTTCCATGATTTCAACTTTTCTACCGTGCAATTATATTGCCGGGAGATAGAATAGAGCGTTTCACCCATCTTCACGGTGTGGCTTGCCTGAGCTTTAACTTCTTTCTCAACCAGTAAAGGTTCCGGGACTTCAATGGAGTCTTCTCTTACAATAACGACACTGTTTGTCTGATAATCAGTGTCGTTATTCCTTTCTTCGGGTGATTTTTGTTCCTTCAATGGAGCATTTTTTGAAGGGTAGTGCTGCACAAGGATCACTACCTCTTCCGATACCTCTCCCTCCTTCTCTTGCTCAGATGTTGATGTTGTTTCACTTCCTTTTTTTAGAGCAGTTTCGATTGCTGTGATCTCATCCTCAACCATGGGTGTTATCACGGGTGCCACTATCTTTCCAGGTGCATCTTTCAATGCAGCAGGGGTAAACCTGTTGTCTTTCTTCTCTCTTGCCCTTATCTTATTAGTTTGTGCCAATGTGTTCTCTTCCAGTATTCTTCCCCCGCGCAAATAGCGTGAACGCCAGTAAATATCGCTGGATGAGGTGATAGTCACGCCGTTGCCGGTGGAAGCGTGAATAAACCGGAACGTTCCATTGGGAAGGGTTTCTGTGATAATACCTACATGCCCAACTTTCCCATTTTTTCTTCTTCCCTCAAAGAAGACCAGATCACCTTTTTGCAAGTCCTCCTTGCGGGATACAGCGGGAAACTGTTGATGCTGTCCTGCGGAACTGGGATTGAGATTATAGCCAAATTCTTTAAAAACAAATGCGGTATATCCTGAGCAGTCAAATGCACGAGGTCCTCTCGCGGCATACCGGTAGGGTTTGCCAAGATATTTTTTGCCAAAATCAACCACCTCTTCCGGCAGTGTGGCTGATGCGGATTTCTTACGGGTGACACTGGTCCGGCCGGCACCACAAGAGACCAGAATCAATGATATAAATATCAGAGATATGACTTTATAGGTGTTGCTATGCTTAATTGCGCTGGCTGTCATGCAGGGTTGTTTAGATGCTTATGAGGACAAATTTAAGCAAATTAAGCGCCGGGAGGACCTGACCGCCTGTCTTTTTAACAAATCATCCTTTATTTTAAGAAAGAATGGATGATTTTCAGGGTAAACAATTTGAGTGTTCCCTTGTTCTATTCTCTGAGTGAACGGAGAGGACTTTCACGGTTCTGTTCATGTGAGGGCTTTTATGTTTAAGAATAGAATATGGAACAACTGAAAAATATCGTTTTCGATTTCGGAGGTGTGCTGATCGATTGGAATCCTGTTTATCTCTATAGGGATAAGTTTGAAACAGAGGAAGAGATGAACTGGTTCCTGGAGAACATTTGTCACTACAACTGGAATCTGCAACAGGATGGAGGTCGTTCCCTTGCAGAAGCCACATCAATTTTACAGGAACAATATCCTGAATACAGTGATCTGATCACTATCTATTACGGCCGTTGGGAAGAGATGCTGGGTGGAACCATCACCGAGAACACAAAGCTGATCAAGCCACTGAAGAAGAAATACAATCTCTATGGCCTCACTAACTGGTCGGCCGAAACGATTCCGCTGGCGATGAAGCGTTACGACTTCTTTGGCGATCTGGATGGTATTGTTGTATCCGGTGAAGAGAAGATTTTGAAGCCCGACCCAGCGTTGTACAGGATATTAATGGAGCGGTATGCTATCAAACCTGATGAATCGCTTTTTATAGATGACAACGCAGCCAATATCGAAACTGCCCGGCAATTAGGTTTCCGGGTTGTACATTTCACAGGTGACATGAACCTGGAGGAGTGGCTGAGAGAACAGGCAATTCTCTGACAGGTAGCTCCTATCTGTCGAAACGATAAAAATGGAGTAGCGGGTCTGTCTCACCCGCGAGTATCTTTAAAACAAGATTCATCCCCTGCACTGAGAAGGTGATCCCGTTACCTCCAAGCCCCAGAACAAAAATGGCATTGGGGAAATCAGGATGTTCGCCGATGTAGGGCAGCCCGTCTTTTGTGACACCAAAAGCACCTGCCCACCGGTAATCTTCGGTAAAATGAAGTGTCGGGAAGAGATTCCCTATTTTTCGGTTTAAATTGGCGGTTTTTTTTCCTTTGATTTTTTCACTGATGCCGTTGTACCTGAACGGGATGTCTTCTCCACCGACAAGGAACCGTTTGTCGTCTGTGGTACGCATATAGATATAGGGATCGGCCGTATCCCATATAAGCATATCTTTCAGAACAGGATAGAGGTTGAAATCCTCCTCGCTTACGCATGCAAAGGTGCTGATAACATCTGCATATTTCTTTCTGAACATTTTCAACGTCTCAAATCCAGTACAAAAAATAACTTTTTTGCAAAATACCGTAAATCCCTCCTCAGTGATAATCTTTACACTGTCCGTTTCATAAATGAACTCTTTGACGGAAGTGTGGTCATATACCAGCATCCCCCGGTCATGATTTTTTTTGATCAGCGAATGGGCAGTCTTGAAAGCATCGATTGATGCTCCCTCTTCCGATAAGATGCCCGGGTGTGATTCCATGTAAAAACGTTTTTTTATTTCTTCCGAAGTAAGCCATTCAACATGAAAACCATTCTTCTTTCTGTAATGATACTCCTTCTCCAGCTCAGCGACTGCTTTTTCAGAGTGCGCGACCTGCAGTGATTTTTTATGCTCGAATCCTGAATCGATATGCTCTTTCTTTACCAATGATTCCAAAGCAGCAATAGAACGAATTCCTGCCCGGTAGCACTCTGTAGCCGCCTGTTCACCTATCATCTCTGCGAGCTTGTGCATCGGCACATCTATTTCGTACTGCAGCATGGAGGTGGTTGCCGCTGAGCTTCCGGCTGCCACATCGCGCTTGTCAATAACAACTGTCTTGTATCCGGCGTTATGTAAGGTGTGGCTTATCAGTGCACCTGTGATACCACTGCCTATTACGGCAATATCGCACGCGATATCCTTCTGCAGTGAGGGGTAGCTGTGAAGGATACCGTTCTTCAACAGCCAGAATGATTCAGGAGATCGTAATTCCATCAGCATAAATATTAATTGGTTGGTAACTGATGATAGAACATCGACAGGAGCTGTTTTGTTGTGGTTGCAAAAGTTAATTAACGGGAGTTGTTGAAGTCTCCGATAAAGCCCAGTGTGAGCCAGTTGGCCACTGCCTGCCGGTTATTGCTGTCAAGAATACGTCTGCGGTCGAGGGGGTGCTGGAAGTTGCCTGCCTCCACCATGATAGCTGGTGGATCCATCTCCCGCAGGATGTAGAGATTGCGGTGTGTCACACTCCCTGAAAAACCGCGTCCGGGCTGGTGCTCGTCGTATTTGTCTTTCATCTTGTCTCTCAATGCATAGGAAGTAAGGCGGCTTTGCGGATTGTCGGCATAATAGAGAAAGAGATCAATTTGTCGTTTTGGATTGCGACTGTCAATATGTATCTCCAGCGCACGGACATAATCATACTTTGTTTTATCTTCCCTGTATAGCTCATTGACCTTGTCGACCCGCTGTTTCAAACGGTCGATCTGAGATCTGGGGATAGGGTCACCCATACAGGTCTCATCCTTATCCGCCACCAGATAACGCTCATCCCTGATACCATCATCTTCATCTTCTATGATCAGGTAAACGGTGGCGCCATGCGACATCAGGTTGCGGGCCAGCCGAAGAATAAAATCATAGTTGTATTCATCTTCATGCAGCACTCTTCCGTCTACGCGGGTGAGCGCACCCGGATCAGGTCCCCCATGCCCGCTGATCAAGTAGAAGCAGGCGCCCTTCAGTGATGACGATCGCACCGGAACATTATTATACTCCTTCCCGAAGATAACAGGATCGACAGGCTGACCGGATGGTTTCTCAGCCGGAAATTGGTCACCAGGATGCAGTGGCGGGATGAAATAGATTCTTCCAAGTACCAGTCCCCCGGACTCGTTCAGTCTGCCACTGTTGAGTTCCCTGAACTCCCTCACATAGGATGTGTCGATGCGGTTCCACCGCCGTAAAAAGGAGCGGATGCCGTCACCTTCAACGGGATAAGCCCTGTCTTGTGCTGTTGCGCAGTCGGGTGATAAAAACAGTAAAAGTATGAGGCTGTACAAAGGTCGGTATCTCATAATCGGCATTTCCTGAATGATTCTGGTCTGAAAACACTGGCTTAAAACAGATTTATCAAAAGTAGATATTTTATCCTTTCCACCCACATATAGAAAGAACCAATAATGGATTTTAACCTTTATTCGGAACCAGATGTTTGGATTATTATTACCTTTGTACCTATAATCACAATGTGGAAAGATTTGAACTGCTTGCAACCACAGAAAAAAATGCTAAAAACCTGTTTCTGCATTTCTTTTTTCTTTTGCTACGGTTTCATCACTCTCCGGTTGTGTTAATTATCTAACGTTTGGGTGATTATGATTATTTCTTTGTGTCTTACGTTGTAAGCTGAGAGAAGTTGTTTTATATCTGCCCAATTTTATAAAGAAAAGAACATGCATTACCTATTTACCTCCGAATCGGTGTCTGAAGGACACCCCGATAAAGTAGCCGATCAGATATCGGATGCTTTGCTTGACGAGTTTCTGGCTTACGACCGCAACTCGAAAGTAGCTTGCGAAACCCTGGTAACCACCGGACAGGTGGTTCTTGCGGGCGAAGTAAAATCCCAAACATATGTGGATGTGGCAGAAGTGGCACGTGATGTGATTGCCAGGATCGGATACACGAAGAGTGAATACCGCTTTGAGGCGCTATCATGTGGCGTATTCTCCAGTATACATGAGCAATCTGATGATATCAACCGCGGTGTCGATCAGAAAGAGGACCCGATGGATCAGGGAGCGGGTGACCAGGGGATGATGTTTGGTTATGCCACCAACGAAACTGAAAATTACATGCCGTTACCGCTCGATCTGAGTCATGCGCTGCTGTTGGAGCTAGCCAATATTCGCAAAAATGAGCCTGAGCTGATGCCTTATCTCCGTCCTGATGCAAAATCACAGGTAACAGTTGAATATGACGAGCAAGGCACGCCACAACGAATTGTTGCTATTGTTCTCTCCACGCAGCATGATGAGTTCGAGCTCCCCAAAGACAATACAAGAGAGGCAGGGCTGGAAGCTGACAGTAAGATGCAGTCACGCATCAAATCAGACGTGAAGACGATCCTTATTCCCCGTGTTAAAGCACAGTATAAAGGCCGGAAAGATATTCTCAAGCTTTTTGAGGGTGATATAACCTATCACGTGAATCCCACAGGCAAATTTGTGATTGGCGGGCCACATGGTGATACAGGGTTGACAGGCCGCAAGATTATAGTGGATACATATGGTGGAAAAGCCCCGCACGGCGGTGGTGCTTTCTCAGGCAAAGATCCCTCCAAGGTAGACCGTTCAGCTGCTTACGCAGCACGTCATATCGCTAAAAATATGGTGGCGGCAGGTGTGGCATCAGAGATGCTGATACAGCTCTCTTATGCCATTGGTGTGGCAGAACCCATGAGTATCTTCGTCGATACCTACGGGAAAAGCAAGCTGGCAATCTCAGATGCCGAGATTGCACAGAAAATAAAAACGATGTTCGATTTACGCCCAAAAGCAATTGAACAACGGCTGAGCCTGCGTTACCCTATTTACTTCGAAACGGCTTCCTACGGACACATGGGACGCGAGCCGAGGAAAGTGAAGAAGGTTTTCAACTCCCGCTACATGCCTGAGCCGTTAACTGTAGAGGTAGAGTTGTTCACATGGGAGAAACTGGATTATGTTGATCAAATAAGGAAAGAGTTTGGATTATAAGGTAGTTGTATATTGTGCATCCAGTCCGTATATTGCTCAAAACTATTTCGATGCAGCGGCTCAATTGGGTGAGCTCCTCGCCCAGAATGGGATTACCTGTATCAATGGTGCAGGTAAAAAGGGATTGATGGGTGCTTTGAACGATTCAGTGCTGCTGCACGGTGGTAAAGTAAAGGGTATTATTCCCGGGTTTATGGTCGATGCTGGCTGGGGTCATGATCATCTGACTGAGACCATCATTACTGAAACGATTCATGAGCGTAAGGCTGCCATGGCGCATTACTCCAATGCAGCCATCGCATTACCTGGTGGGATAGGTACGCTTGAAGAGCTTGCCGAGATCATTACATGGAAGCAGCTGGGGTTGTACAGTTATCCCATTATACTTCTTAATATCAATCATTTTTACGATCATCTGCTCTCTTTTTTTGATAAGATGATGGAAGAGAATTTTATGAAATCAGCTTACCGGGGAATGTGGCAGGTAGCCTATAGCCCCGGGGAGGTGATTGATCTGCTTAAAAATTTCCCTGACTGGGATCCCTCAATTGGCAAATATCAGAGAAAAGAGTTGTAAGTTTGTGGAAAGTGACATAAATAGAGAAGAAAGGTGACCGACAAGATTACCGATACTATTTACGAATCTCTTCCACTTTTTCTGAAAGAGGAAGAGATTCAGCCCATAACCGATTCACTGCAGATGAATTTCGGCGGATATGAATTTCTTCCTACCCGGGGGACACATCTTTTTTTTGATGTAGATACAACTGTTGCTACTACAACGCAGTTGATTTCATCAGGTATTGCCGGAACATCAATGCCTTTTTCTCCCTGGGCATCAAGTTTCATTTTCCTGTTGCTACTGGTCTGCTTTGTGTTTTTTGCTTTCATCCTTCATAAGGAGGGGGTTGCGCTTTTAGCCAATTTCAAACAGGTATTCACTTTGGGTAAGCGTGCTGCACTCTTGCGCAAAGAGCAGGTGACGATTACTGAGGCATGGGGGGAGTTTTTTATGATTGTACAGACAATCCTGATATTCTCTCTTCTCCTCTTCACCTATCTCTGGGATAAAGGGCTCTCCTCGCTCTCATTGAAGGGTATGACGTTAAGTCTGCTCATTATTTTTATCTGTTTCTCCTCGCTGGTAAGCCTGAAATTTCTGATGTATAAAACCATTGGCAGTTTTTTTCTGCGAAATGAGATGAAGAACTGGATTACACAGTATTCGCGTCTTTTTGAACTGCTCGGTATTGTACTGTTTCTCCCAGCAGTGTTTTACATTTTTTTGCATGAATTCAGAGATATTACAGTTATAATTTTTATTATACTTTTTTTTATCACTCGGCTGGTGATAGTGATTGAGTTATTAAATATTTTTGTTAAAAATAAAGTCGGGAGTTTTTATTTTTTTGCCTATCTTTGCGCAACTGAAATTGCACCCTATTTACTATTCTATAAAGGAGTGCTTTCAATCATAAGTTTTGCAGCAAATATCATTGTATGAACGCCCGGAAAGTAAAGAAAATTCTTATCTCACAACCCAGACCCAATAGCGAAAAATCTCCCTATTTCGATATAGCGGAAAAGTATCATGTGGATGTACATTTCTATCCTTTTATCAAGGTAGAAAGAGTATCAATCAAAGAGTTCCGTCAGCAACGCATCAATATTCTGGATTTTACAGCGGTCGTCTTCACCGCCAGAACTGCTGTTGATAAATTCTTTTCTATCTGTGAGGAGATGAAGATTGCCATACCAGAAACAATGAAATATTTCTGTGTCTCAGAAACTGTCGCTCTTTATCTGCAAAAGTACATCGTCTACAGGAAAAGAAAAATATTTTTCAGCCAGACAGGTAAAATTGACGGCTTGAACAATGCTTTCACGAAACATTCAAAGGAAAATTTCCTTTTGCCAGTTCCCGAAGAACATAATGATGAGATATGTTCCCATCTCGATGCAAAGAAGATTAACTACACAAAAAGTGTAATGTACAGAACAGTAAGCAATACCTTTGAGGAGAATGAGCAATTGGATTACGATATGATCATTTTCTTCAGTCCGCTGGGAATTCAATCCCTGATGACCAATTTCCCTGATTTCAAACAGGGAGACATGGCAATCGGATGTTTCGGCAGTTCCACTGCTAAAACTGTTGTTGAAGTTGGTATGCGTCTCGACTGTGAGGCTCCGCAACCCGATTATCCATCAATGACAGCCGCGCTGGAGGCTTTTCTGAAAGAGAATCACAAGAATCATAATTAAATCCCGGTAACGAGTCCGGTTTTAAAATGTGAGCCGATGAAATTCATGATGAATTCATCGGCTCTTTTTATGTTTTCATCCCTTGAGCGGGATGATCAATCACCTTCCTCCTCTTCGTTTGGAAAGTATGGTTTGGGTGGTGGTAAGGTAGGAAATAATCTCCTTACATTCCCTGCAATTCTTTCTGCAAACTCCTCCAGCTCCATGTTTAGTGCAAGCGACGTTTGCTGGTAGATCTCCCTGATCGTCATCTCATCCTCATCTGTCTCGCAGAAGAGCGAATCGATTGGAATCAGCTGCATCGATTCCACATTGATATTGTCGCCAATAGAGAAAAGGAAACCCTCTTTGAGAAGTCGTTTCGTCAGCTCCGGCCTGCCGCGGTAACCGTGAATGATCCACGGTTGTGTCGGACTGGTCTCTTTTCGCACCTGCATCAGCTCTTCCCAGGCTTTCACACAGTGAATGATCACCGGTTTGTTCAGTCTCTCTGAGAGTTCGATATGTTTTTTGAATACCGGAATCTGGACCTCGAAAGAGGGTCCTTTCAGCCGGTCCAGGCCGGTCTCACCAATAGCTATGATGCGCGGGTTGGGCGCAATCTCATTCAGATAAGCCATCTGGGTGTCACTATCATCGGAATACCACGGGTGTATGCCGCAGGAGAATGCGTGACGGTCGTATGATTCTTTGGCTACTTCAAACTCAAGTGGGTATACATCGAAGATACACGAGTGATAGGGGTCATCGTTATCCTCGAGGAAAATCTGATGGGTATGTACGTCGTAAAATTCCATTCGTTATGCTTCCTCTGCTTTCGTTCTGTTTTTCTTTCGCTTTGGCTCAGGGACCGGATCGTATCCCGATCCTCCCCAGGGATTGCAGCTTAAGATTCGCCTGACAGAGAGGTAGAATCCCCTGAAAGGTCCATGTTTTTTTAATGCTTCTATCGTATATACAGAGCAGCTGGGTGTATAGCGGCAACTGGGCGGTGTGAGCGGTGAGATTACAGCGCGGTAGAAATAGACGGGGAGAAGTAAAATCCACGTCAGAAGATTCTTTAAACCTTTTAACATTTTTCCTGTCCGATCTGTTGTGTCAATTCTTTCAGTGCTTTCCGCACCCCTTTTTCAACTGAGGAAAAATCACACAGTTCATCTTTCACGTATATGAAAGCGACCTCCATCTGCCCTGTTAACGGTGTTGCAACAGCTGTCAACAGATGTTTGTTCAAACGGTATGCCTCTCTGAACAGTCTTTTCATCCTGTTACGGTCAACAGCCGCCTTCACTCTTTTTTTTGGGATGCTGATCAGTACTGACAGCTGCGGTGATTGCGGGTGTGATGTCTCCAGATATACCACCCTGAAGGGGTAGGCCATAAAGGAGCGACCCCTGGCAAAGAGGGCTTCAATCCTTCTTTCACCTGTTATACGTTCTTTTTTTGTTAATCTGAACCGCTCTTCTTCATTCATAGATAAAAGCATTCCTCCGAAAGCAATTACGCAGCAAAGATAATTGTTTTTGGAATCAATTGATGTTTTTAGAGGAAAAATATGGAAAAGGGGGAAAAAGGAGTAGATGATAAGTTGTTATTTTCTTCCGAAATCTGCAGGTATCTCGCCCCATTTTTTTGTCTCCCACTTCAGGATAGGGTTCTTGTAACTGTTCTCCCTGAGCCATTTCTCTGCACGGTTAATCAGTTCAAAAATGGGACTGTTGCGTTCTGTCTGTACTAGCTTGGTGTTGCATTTCTTCCTGTCGATCCATTTCATCGCATTCACACTATCGGTATAGATTGGAATCTCTTTGCCACTCTTTTGCAAAAGTGCCAGCGCATGCACGATAGCCAGAAACTCGCCGATATTGTTCGTTCCCTCTTCCAGTGGTCCCATGTGGAAAATCTCAACTCCGTCAGCAACATAGACACCCCGGTACTCCATCAGGCCCGGATTGCCGCTGCAGGCTGCATCCACGGCAAGACTCTCCCTGTTGATCCCTGCTGAAGATGCCTTTTCAGAAGGTCTCTTCCCTTTTTTCGGGTTCAGGTGTTTCCATGGATTCTCTCCGTAAGCTTTTTTTGCCTCCTCCATTGAGGAAAACGATTTATACCGTGCATTCTCAAAACCTGAAACCTGTACCTTACACTCGTCCCATGAGGCGTAAATACCCGGTTTCACACCCTGCCATACCACGTAGAATTTTTTTTGCGCCATCACTGCCCTCTCACATCGATTCCAGGATATAGGGTGTCAGTTCCTCTTCTGTTGTCGGGTTCATTGGTCTCTCCTCAATCGTGATGATGCTGTCCACAATAAAATTAGTATAGCCGCGCCAGGGCAGCTTGCCGAAATATTCTTTGTAATGTAGCTGTACAATCTTTCCACTTGCCACCATCAGCCGCTCTGCTATCTCTTTGTCCTCTACTGAAAAATCGAACTGATTCGATTGTAATCCTCCCGGCTGATCGGCACGGAAGCCCGACTGTATCAGCTTCCCTTCGTAGGTTTTAAAAACCACGCCTTTATAGACCAGGTAGTTCAGTTCTCCCGATTTCACGCCGGTGCCAAACACGTAGTAGTAACGGACATAAATGAAAATTCCAAGTGCCAGTATCAATATGCCCAGGAACCATGTCAGTCCCTTGCGGCTCTTTTTCTTTTTAGGGGTCAAATCATCCATATCAGAATCTGTTATTTGTGTGTGCAAAGGTACATCATTTTTGACTTTTTAAGTGAAAGAATGCACAAAAATCGATGCTTTTAACCCAATTTGCCTTAACTTTGTGGATATGTGAAACCATAACGAGTGAAACCATCGTCAGAACAGTTCGATTTTACAATATTAATACATATATCAATGAAAAAATTGCTTTTTACCTTCACTTTACTTTTTACGCTACTTACCGTCTCCGCTCAGAGTGCCTATGATTTTAAAGTAATCAAAGAGAATCCCATCACAACGGTGAAGAATCAGTCCAGTACCGGAACATGCTGGAGTTTCTCAGGCGTGGGACTTCTTGAATCGGAGCTGCTCAGGATGGGAAAAGGATCTTTTGATCTTTCTGAAATGTATATCGTGCGTAGAAACTATGAAGATAAAGCGCAAAAGCATGCCCGTCTGCATGGGAACCTCAACTTTGCTCCCGGCGGTTCTTTTGCCGATGTGTTTGAGACCATCAACGATTTCGGGATTATCCCTGATGCGTTCTACCATGGGCTTAACTATGGTTCTGAAACGCATAATCATGGCGAGTTGGATAAGATTTTGAAGGGTTATATGGATGGTATCATCGGTGCAAAGAGTCTCTCACCTGTATGGTTCAAAGGTTTTTCAGCTATTCTGGATACCTATCTCGGAGAAGTACCTGAATCATTTAACTATGAGGGGAAGCAATATACGCCTCATTCATTTTCGAAATTCCTGGGATTGAACCAGAATGATTATATTTCACTTACATCTTTCAGTCATCATCCTTTTTACGAAGCGTTTGCCATCGAAGTACCTGATAACTGGCGCTGGGCAGATTCGTACAACCTGCCTGTCGATGAGCTGATGGAGGTGATGGAGAATGCCATCAGACAAGGTTATACGATAGCCTGGGCAACTGATGTGAGCGAAGCAGGATTCTCCCGCGAAGGTGTTGCTGTCGTACCTGATGAGCATGCCGTGGAAAATGCCGGATCTGATCAGGCCAGATGGCTGGGACTATCCAGTCGTGAACGTGATGCCGATCTGAGAATGCGTGTGGGAAGAGATTTGCTGGCTGAGAAAACGATTACGCAGGAGATGCGTCAACACTCATTCAATGATTATTCCACTACCGATGATCATGGGATGCAGATTTATGGTATTGCTGAAGATCAGAACGGGAACATATTCTACATGGTAAAGAATTCATGGGGTGAGACAGGTCCTTACGAAGGGCTCTGGTATGCTTCCGACCCATTCGTACGCTATAAAACCCTGAGCATTGTATTGCACAGGGATGCAATACCTTCATCCATTGCAGGAAAACTGGGGTTGTAAGCTTTTAAGCAATGTTGTATGAAAACTGAAGAACTCTATTCTCTATTTCTCAACTATCCCTCTGTCACAACCGATTCCAGAATTTGCTCCAGGAACTCCATCTTTTTTGCACTGAAGGGGGAGCGATTTAACGGTAATCTGTTTGCCGAAAAAGCGCTGGAAGATGGTTGTGCCTACGCCGTGGTTGATGAGTGGCCGGAAGATGAACCAATCAGTGAGCGGATCATCATCGTAGATGATGTGCTCAACTCCCTGCAGAAGCTGGCCAATTACCACCGGCGTAAACTGAAAATACCAATCATAGGCATCACCGGCACCAACGGGAAGACGACAACCAAGGAGCTGATAGCCATTGCCCTGTCTCGCGAGTTCAAGACGGCATATACGCAGGGGAATTTCAATAACCACATCGGTGTACCACTCACGCTGCTCTCTATGAACAGGTCTCATGAGATAGGGGTGGTGGAGATGGGGGCCAATCATCCCGGTGACATCAGGGAGTTATGTGAAATTGCAGAGCCCGACTACGGACTGATCACCAACGTGGGTAAAGCGCATCTCGAAGGTTTCGGTACATTCGAGAACCTGGTCAGAACAAAGGGTGAGTTGTATGACTACATCCGTGAACATGAAGGAAAGGTGTTCGTGAATAAAGAAAGTCAGATCTTGTATGAGTTGTCGGAAGGGATGGACCGCATACTTTATGGGAAGAACGATCCCACTCTTTTTGCCTCAGGCAGTATAGCAGATGCCACACCCTTTCTGGAGTTCGACTGGAGCTTTTTTGACAGTTCCTACAGGGTGAAAACAAATCTGGTCGGTGAGTACAATTTTGACAATGCGATTGCTGCCGTGGCGGTATGTAAATTTTTCGGGATCAACGCGGAACGGATCAGCTCCGCGTTGGAGGAGTATGAGCCAAAGAACCACCGCTCTCAGTTCAAACGTACCATGAGGAACGACCTGATTATCGATGCATACAATGCCAACCCTACCAGCATGAAGGCTTCTCTTGATTTCTTCACTTCAATTCCCTCCTCAATGTCGAAGATGGTGATTCTGGGAGAGATGAAAGAGTTGGGTGATGTGAGTGATGAAGAGCACCGGAAGATGGTGCAATTCCTCAGGGAACAACCCTACGACAGGGTATATCTTGTGGGTTCAGTTTTTAAGAATAAGATTGATGTGGGAGATCTCTTTCAACTGTTTGAAGATGTAGATGAGTTGATAGCAGAGCTGGAAAAAGAACCGGTCAGCGATCACTATATCCTGCTGAAAGCCTCCCATTCTATCCATCTGGAGAAGGCAGTGAATTATCTCTGATCTATTCCTGAAATTTAACTGTCAGTACCACCACTTCAGAGACGGTGCCGATACGAAATTGTGGTCCCACAAGCCCTAATCCGGAGGTGACGTATACATGTGTGTCTCCCTTTTTCTTGTAACCATGTGCCACCTCAAAGAGCATCTCTGTGGCAACATTTCCCGGAAAAGCCTGTCCATGGTGGGTGTGTCCATAAAGAGCGATGTCGGCACCTGCATCTGCCTCTTCATCCAGGTTGTCAGGTGTATGATTCAGCACGATGACCGGCTTCGACCGGTCCACGCGCTGGTGAGCAAGAAGCTCCTCAGTTGTTTTGCGGGTTGGTATGACAATATCTTCACGTCCAACAACATAAAAAGCGCTGTCGATCAGTACGGCCGAATCTCTGAGTACGGTGATGCCAGCGTTGTTCAGAAGTGCAATTTTCTCTTCACTCTCGAACCTGTATTCATGATTTCCCGTGCAGCTATAAACACCCATTGGTGCGTGGAGTCGTTTTAGTTCTTCATCTATCTGTTGTTGCAGTATCGGTTCTATATGTGAATCGAGAATATCACCCACGAACAGAATAATGTCCGGCTGTTGCGCCATAATCAGATTCACATACCTTCTTGTGTGACTCCGGTCAATCATCCACCCAATGTGCAGATCACCTATCATTACAATACGTACAGAATCGTAATCACCTGCAGCCTTGTTTACCGTCACAGAAAGCTGCTGCACCTCGGGATTCATAAACCGATGTCTGCCATGAACCATGATACCCACCACAATCACTATAGGCACAAGGAAAAATAGAAGCTTCAATCGCTGTGGTTGCTTTTTTAACGTCTGCCAAGGTTTGCGTAATTGTTTTTTTCGGATCAGGTAGATCAGGTCGATGATCAGCCACAATCCCCCAGAATAGAGGAGGAAGAGCATCCAGCTGGTCCCCATCACACGGATAAGTTGTGTGATTTGATCGGGAAGATGGCGGTAAAAGAAAAACCCGGTGGTATAGAACAGAAACTCCGCACCGAAGAAGATGGAGAGCAGGATACGTCCCCGTTTTTTTCCTTCAAAGGCATGGTACCCTTTCAGATAAACCAGGATGTTGATGGTGAGATGGATGATGAACGCATTGATAAGAGCTCGCATAACAGGAGATTATGTTGAAATTACAAACTTAAAAAGAATGTGACCCACAGAGGGACGGAGAAGTCGATGATTATTCCGTGGAAAAGAGCAATCACCACATATTCCGTTCCTGAAAATTGAGTGATCACCGGCAGGGTGGTGTCCATTGTGGTAGCTCCTCCTGCAGATATCGGTGCCAGTTTTCCGAAATGTTTCACCATCCAGGGTGCCAGGATAAGAACACTGAATTCACGCATTATGTTCGCCAGCAATGCTACCGTACCCAGTTCAGCTCCTCTGAACTCAGTAATCAGGATACTCGATAGTGAATAGTAGGCAAATCCCGCTCCCACGCTCATACAATCGGTCAGGGTTCTCTCCGGCAGTGCCAGACTCACCAGTGCCACACCAGCAAATGTGCCCACCGTTGTAGCCAGGGGCACCAGCATGATGCTTGCTCCGTATCTTTTCAGTGCGGCAAAATGGTTCCTGCCGGAGCCGATCTGTATCCCCACAAGCAGGAGAAGCAGGTAGAGCACCCATTTTGTGATTGCACTGTCCAGCAATGCTTCGGGCATCATTCCGGTGAGGGACAGTACCACACCTGTTGCAAAAAGAAGCAGATAAAGCAGTGATTGTTTCATACGTTCACTCCCTCGTTTTTTTGAAAAAGAGCTGATAGATCAGTTTCGCACAGAGTAAACTTCCCACTGTGCCTCCGATAGTCAGAATTAATGCGTCCATGCCAATAGCGGCAAAATTATTCACCACCTGCTGGTTGATGCCGACGGAGACACCAAGAAAGAAGAGCAATAGCATAATCACCACACTTAAAAGGGTACCCACATATTTCACAAAGCGTCTGTTTCGTAAAAGATATCCTGCAAGAACGCCGGAGATGATGCATAGGAAAATGGAAAGCATAGGATGACTGATTGTAAATTTATGCAAAAATAGAAAAAAAATCCGAGACCCTTTACTAAATATTCGTAACAATGGCTTGCCTGCAAACAATGATAAGGTATTAATATGTACTTTTAACGCTTCGAATTCAGGAATCTAATTTAATCTATCAATGAAACAAGCGTTAATTCTAATTTTTTACTTTATTCTATCAGCGAATATAGTCGCACAATCTGTTACAGTGACAGGAAGACTGGTGTCGGCAGCGGATGATGCCGAACTACCCTATGCTACTATCTCAGTAGCAAGGGAAGCCGCTCCTGCCATTGCTGTCAAGAAAATGGCAACAGAGGAGAACGGTGCTTTCTCCACCTCACTCGCACCAGGAGAATATATCCTCACCTTCCATTACGTAGGGATGAATGACCTGGAAAAGAGGGTAGAGCTCACCACATCTCAAAACAGGTATGATATGGGTGTGGTAGCAATGACAGAAACATCGATGCTGCTCGAGGAGGTGAGTGTGACTGCTCAGAAACCACTGGTAAAGGTGGAGATTGACAAGTTGACCTACAGTGCGCAGGATGATCCTGAAGCCTCCACCTCCAATGTCCTCGATCTGTTACGTAAGGTCCCGCTTGTTACGGTGGACGGAGAAGATGAGATTCAGCTGAAAGGCTCATCCAGCTTCAAGATCTACCTGAACGGGAAACCATCCAATATGATCTCAGGCAATCCGTCACAGGTGTTGAAGAGCATGCCTGCCAGCAGTATCAAGGATATTGAAGTGATTACCGACCCAGGTGCAAGATATGATGCCGAGGGGATAGGGGGCATCATCAATATTATTACAGATAAACGTGCCGACGATGGTTATTCAGGTTCCGTGGGTGCCAATGGTGATACTTTTGGCGGATATGGAGGTAATGCCTATCTGGCAACCAAGTATGGTAAGTTCGGTTTCACCGGGAATGCTGGTTACTATCACCATGCCAGTCCTGCCTCCGAATCCTCCTACCTCCGCGAAGAGACGGCATTGAATCATCAAAGCAGTCTTATTCAGAACGGTTCAAGTGAAAGCAGCGGTGGAGGACTCTTTCTGACAGGGGCAGTCAGCTTTGAACCAGACACGGTGAATCTGTTCAACCTCTCACTTTCGCGCTTTGGGGGAGATTTCAGTTCTCTCTCCCTGCAGGATGCCAGTTCAACAGGAACACGCGCTTATACCTACAATACCCGTAGCAACAGCATCTCCCAATATGGAGGGATGAACCTTTCTGCAGACTACCAGCGCAGCTTCAAAAGGAAAGGAGAGATGCTGACCACCTCCTACCGTTATGAGCATGATCCCAATGACAGTGAGTATGACAGTGAATACAATGATGTAACCGGTATGTTTTATTACCCTGACGGATATCAGCTTAAAAGTTTGAATAACGCCGGTGGCAGAGAGCATACCATACAGATCGACTATGTGAACCCTTTAAACGGAAAGCATAGTATTGAAACTGGCATGAAATATATCTTCAGGGATAATACAAGCCGTGCAGATCACACTTTTTTTGATGTGGAAGAAAACAACTGGAAACCTGATCTTAGCAGGAAAAACGATCTGGATCATTCTCAGAATATCGCCTCCGGTTATGCCGGATACAGTTTTAAAACGGGAAAGATGGGTTTGAAGGTTGGCCTTCGTGGTGAGCAGACAAGCCAGGAGATCCATTTTATGAGTAATGATCTGGATACCATCGTGAAAACAAGCTTCTTCGATATGGTCCCATCCGTTGCGCTCTCCTATCAGCTGGGTATGACGCAGACGCTCCGTGGTGGATATAATATGCGTATATCAAGGCCTGGTATATGGTATCTGAATCCCTATGTCAACGATGTGGACCCTAACAATATCAGTTATGGCAATCCCAGGCTCGATGCAGAACAGCAACACAACTTCAATCTCAATTACGGCTCTTTCTCACAGAAGCTGAATTTTAACGCAACACTCAGCTACTCCTTTGCAAAGAACGCTGTGACAAGCTACAGCTTTATCCGCGATGGAGTGACGCACAGCACCTACGACAATATTGGGCGTAACCAGTCAGTAGGTACGAATCTCTATGTCAGCTGGACTCCTACGCAGATGATCCGTACCTATCTCAACGGTGGTGTCAACTACACCGATATACAAAGCACCGAGAACAGTGCATTGCGTAACAGCGGTTTCTCTGGTCGTGCCTTTGGTGGGCTCACCTTCACCTTTCCAAAAGATTTTCGTGTCGGAGCCAACGGAGGTGCTTTTATGAGTCGTGTACAGTTACAGACGAAGCAGTCACCTTTTTATGTCTACTCTTTCAGTATGATGAAGAGTTTCCTCGATAAGAAGCTCGATGTCTCGCTTAACATGCAGAATCTCTTTTCAAAATACAGAAAAACTTCATCCACAACCACCGGTGATGGCTTCTGGCAGGAGAGCATATCCAATCAGACCGTGCGTAATCTGCGTCTGAGCGTGACCTATCGCTTTGGTGATCTGAAGACATCCATGAAAAGAGTACAACGCGGTATCATCAACGATGATGTGCTGGAGGGTGAAAGCAACACGCAACAGGAGACAACCACAACACCTACCGGAGAATAATTTTTAATTGCACTTTTTTATACCTATTTTTGGTGTGGTTTGATGGTCAACACTTGAAGCCGATAATTACTTTCAATTAAAAGGAGACATGAGAATTGATATAATTACTGTTTTGCCGGAGATGATCGAAGGGGCTCTCCACACGAGCATTCTGAAGAGAGCCCAGGAGAAGGGGCTGGTGGAATTTGGCCTGCATAACCTGCGTGATTATACGCTCGACAAGCATAACAGGGTGGATGATTATCCTTTTGGTGGTGAGGCAGGGATGGTAATGCAGATAGAACCGATCGATCGTGCAATTTCTTTTTTAAAGGAACAACGTCATTATGATGAGGTGATTTTCACCACCCCCGATGGTGAGCAGTTCACCCAGGCTGCAGCCAATGAACTCTCGCTTATGCAGAACATCATCATCCTCTGCGGTCATTATAAGGGTATCGATTACAGGGTGAGAGAGCATCTGATCACTCGCGAGATCTCCATCGGCGATTTTGTGCTTACCGGCGGTGAGCTGGTTGCTGCCATGATCGCCGATGCTGTTGTCCGCGTCATCCCCGGTGCTATAGGAGATGAACAGTCGGCGCTCTCAGATTCTTTTCAGGATGGCTTGCTGGCCCCCCCCGTATATACCCGCCCGGCGGAATACAAAGGGTGGAAGGTGCCTGAGGTGCTTCTCTCTGGTCATGAGAGAAAAATAGAAGAATGGAGACATAATCAGTCTGTTGAAAGGACCAAACGACTAAGGCCCGATTTAACAGGTAACAGATAACCTAATACAGGTAACTTTTTTTACCTTTGTATCAATAACATAATATAACTAATCGAATGAAAGGTATCGTATTAGCCGGTGGCTCGGGAACGCGACTTTATCCAATCACCAAGGGTGTGTCCAAACAATTGCTCCCTGTTTTTGATAAACCAATGGTCTATTATCCCATTTCAGCGTTGATGCTGGCAGGGATAAGGGAGATTCTCATTATCTCTACGCCTCTTGATCTTCCCGGTTTTCAACGTTTGCTGGGGGATGGGTCTGATTATGGTGTACATTTCACTTACGCTGAACAACCCTCTCCGGACGGATTGGCTCAGGCATTTATCATTGGAGAAAAATTTATTGATCAAGATTCAGTATGTCTGGTGCTGGGAGACAATATATTCTATGGGAACGGATTCCCCACGAGGCTGCGTCAGGCCGTGAAGGATGCAGAGGAAAATGCGATGGCAACAGTCTTTGGCTATTATGTGACCAACCCTGAACGATATGGCGTCGCTGAGTTCGATGAAAATGGCCGGGTGCTGAGCATTGAGGAAAAACCTGCCACCCCCCGGTCGAACTGGGCAGTTACAGGACTCTACTTCTATCCCAACAGGGTTGTGGAGATAGCAAAAAAGATCTCCCCCTCAGCACGTGGAGAGCTCGAGATCACTACTGTCAATCAGGCTTTTCTTGAAGATGAACAGTTGCTGATGCAGCTTTTCGGACGAGGGTTCGCCTGGCTCGATACCGGTACCCATGATTCTCTCTCTGAAGCATCAAACTTTATAGAGGTGCTGGAGAAGCGACAAGGTTTAAAAATTGCCTGTCTGGAAGAGATCGCATGGAATAACGGCTGGATTACATCAGATGATTTGAGACGTATCGCGGAGCCAATGAAAAAGAACCAGTATGGTCAGTATCTCCTTCAATTGATTGAGAGTTGAGAGCCGGGGTTGGGGAGATAGGATGTTAAAAGTTAAAAGTGAAGAGTTGAAATATCAGAACTGACAACTGACCACTGACCACTGATAATTAAACAATGAATATAGTTAAAACCGAAATAGAGGGAGTACTCATTATTGAACCGAAAGTCTTCGGCGACGAACGGGGTTATTTCTTCGAATCTTTCTCACAAAGAGCGTTTGAAGAGAAGGTGTCTGACACGGTTTTCCTGCAGGACAATGAAAGTAAATCGACATACGGTGTCCTTCGCGGATTGCATTTTCAGAAACCACCCTTTGAGCAGGCTAAACTGGTGCGGGTCGTCAAAGGTAAAGTGCTTGATATTGCAGTGGATCTACGCGAAGATTCTCCCACTTACGGCAGGCATGTCGCTACCGAACTGTCGGAGGAGAATAAATGGCAGCTATTCATCCCGCGTGGGTTCGCTCACGGCTTTGTTGTGCTGAGCGAGGAGGTGATCTTCCAGTACAAGTGTGATAATTATTACATGCCGGAATATGAGGGAGCGCTCCTTTGGAATGATCCGCAACTCAATATCGACTGGATGCTCCCCGAAGAAGATATCAGACTATCTGAAAAAGACAAGAAAAACCCTACTTTATGAGAAACATTCTAATCACCGGAGGAGCCGGTTTTATTGGCTCACATGTAGTGAGGCTGTTCGTGAACAGCTATCCTCACTATCAGATTATCAATCTCGACAAGCTGACTTATGCCGGCAACCTGGCCAATCTGGAAGATATTGAAGAAAAGCCGAATTACAGGTTCGTGAAAGCAGATATCTGTGATTTCGAACAAATGAGGGAAATTGTAAAGACACATCAGATTGATGGTATCATTCATCTGGCAGCCGAAAGCCATGTCGATCGTTCCATCACTGATCCTTTCTCCTTTGCCAGAACCAACGTGTTGGGTACACTTAATCTCTTGCAGGCAGCCAAAGAGCAGTGGGATGGGCGTAAAGATGATAAACTTTTTTATCATGTCTCCACCGATGAGGTGTATGGCACCCTTGGATTCGACAACAAGCTCTTCACTGAAGATACGGCCTATGATCCACACAGTCCCTATTCCGCATCTAAAGCTTCTTCCGATCACTTTGTGCGTGCCTATCACGATACCTATGGGCTGCCTGTTGTGATCTCCAACTGTTCAAATAACTACGGACCCTATCAGTTCCCCGAGAAGCTGATCCCTCTCTTTATCGACAATATCCGTCATAATAAGCCTCTTCCTGTTTACGGCAAAGGAGAGAACGTAAGAGACTGGCTCTATGTGGAAGATCATGCCCGCGCCATTGATCTGATATTCCACGAAGGAGGGGTGGGGGAAACCTATAATATTGGCGGTTTCAACGAGTGGAAGAATATTGATCTGATACACATCCTTATAAAAACCACTGATCGATTGCTGGGCAGAGAAGAGGGTGCATCCGAAAAACTCATCACCTATGTGACCGACCGTGCCGGACATGACCTGCGTTATGCCATCGATGCCTCCAGGATAAAGAATGAGCTGGGCTGGGAGCCATCACTCCAGTTTGAGGAGGGGATTGAAAAAACTGTCAGCTGGTACCTCGGGCATAAGAAATGGCTGGACGATATTGCAAGCGGCGCCTACCTGCATCGCTAAAGCGTTTAGTCACGACCTCTCTCCTCCAATGGGGAGAGTGACCGCAGCAGATAAACCGGCGTTGACATCTGAAGGTGATGCCGGAAAGGATCAGTCGATCTCTTCAAACCTTGCAGTGAAGAACCGCAGCTGCTTTGGTTCATAGACAAAGCGGAGTCCCCTGATGGTCTCTTTTTTCCTGTAGAGCGATATGACCGCCCCGGCAACAAGGTCCATATGAGCGTAGGTGTAAACACGACGGGGAATTGTGAGTCTGACCGTTTCCAGTTTGGGATGAAGATTCTCTCCCGTCTTTCGGTCGCGTCCGGCAGAGATGATCCCTCGCTCCATGCTGCGTACACCCGATTCCAGATAGAGTGTCGCGGCAAGGCTCTGTGCAGGGAACTGATCCTGGGTGAGATGAGGACAGAAACGTCTGGCATCGAGGAAGACGGCATGACCACCGGTAGGTTCAATCATCGGTATGCCTGCCTCCCGCAGCCGGTCGCCCAGATAACGCACCTGCTTCACCCTGTGTTCAATATATTCGAACTGCAGCGATTCCTTCAGGCCAATGGCCATCGCCTCCATATCACGTCCTGTCATTCCTCCGTAGGAGGGCATCCCCTCGTACACCACCACCAGCTCTTTCGCCTCCGAGAAGAGCTCATCATCATTCATACAGAGAAAACCTCCTATGTTCACCAGACAATCCTTCTTACCGCTCATCGTGCATCCGTCTGCATAACTGAACATCTCCCGGACAATCTCACTGATTGATTTACCGGCATATCCTTCCTCCTGCTCCCTGATGAAATAGGCATTCTCTACACAGCGTGTAGCATCGTAAAACAACCTGATACCATAACGTGCAGTCAATGCACGTACTTCTTTCATGTTCTCCATCGAAACCGGTTGTCCTCCCGCCAGGTTTACCGTCACGGCGAGACAGACATATGCAATGTTGTCGGCACCCTTCTCATCAATCAGACGCTGTAGCTTTTGCAGATCGATATTACCCTTGAAAGGTATCTTCAAAGAGGCATCATGTGCTTCATCACGGATCACGTCCACGAAGATGCCCCCGTTCCTTTCCTGATGATAGCGGGTGGTGGTAAAATACATGTTTCCCGGTACATACTGACCCGGTTTGATGGCGATCTGCGACAATAGGTTCTCTGCCCCTCTGCCCTGATGGGTGGGGACAATATGGCTGAACCCGAACACCTCCCGCACGGTCTCTTCCAGGTGGCGGAAATTGCGGCTGCCGGCATAGGCCTCATCACCCATCATCATTCCTGCCCACTGGCGGTCACTCATCGCGTTGGTGCCGCTGTCGGTCAGCAGATCGATGTAGACCTCCTCACTGGGAATAAGAAATGTGTTGAAACCTGCCTCTCTGATCACTTTTTCACGTTCTTCGCGTGGGATGATCTTCACTTGTTCTACCGATTTGATACGGAAAGGTTCCGCCGGATAGCTGGTTGAATTCATAATGGTATCGTTTTAATGGTTTTCCCTTTACAAATGTAATAAAAGTTTTATATTTTTATAATAATCATCTCTGAATTTTTCCTGTGATCATAATCACTCAAGAGGTAATCAACTCAGCTCATTACGTTGTAAACAGTTCTTTTTTGTTATCTTTGTATTCCTGTGAACAGATATAATTAAAGTAAGAAAACCCCATGATTATAGCAGTAGATTTCGATGGAACCATCGTTGAACATGAATATCCCGCGATTGGCAAACCAATTCCTTTTGCCATTGAGACCCTCCTTCAATTACAGAAAGACAACCACAAACTGATTCTGTGGACCGTACGCGAAGGGCAGCTTCTGCAGGATGCCATTGATTATTGTGCTGAAAGGGGTATTTACTTTTACGCAGAGAATGCGAATTATCCGGGTGAGGTGAGAGAAAAAGCCTCCCGAAAACTGGGTGCTGATCTTTTTATCGATGACCGCAACCTGGGGGGGCTTCCCGATTGGGGAGTGATCTATAACGCCATAAACGCTACAGTGAACAACCGTAATGCATTGCAGATAATGGCTGGTGCCTCTGCGATGCCGGAACCAAAGAAGAAACGCGGCCTTTTCGGATGGAAGTGATTGTTTTTTTTTAACCTCAAATTCCAATATTGTATCCAATGCTGATACCGGGAGTAAAGAAATTTTTCTTGCGCATAGCAAAACTCACTTTGTCACTAAATCCCATATCGCAGAACAGGGAGAAGTCGAAATTTCTGTAAGCATAACCGGCTAAGGGAGAAAAAGCAAATCCTGTATAACCACTCCCAATAACAATGCCCATGCGGGGTTCCGCGAAAAATCCATCAGCAATACCTTGTTGTGTAATGCGATACCCTAACAAGGGCATGATGTAGTTGAATCCATCTTTTTTGTCATTTAAGATGCTGCCAATCAGCTTACCCTCGCCGTAGGGATTGTTGAATCCTTTTATACCTATAGAGATGTAGTTATCAGGGTTAAATGAGAACAAATTATCTTGTATGAACCAGCTGAGTGTTCCTCCCATACCGAATTGATTGTCACGTTCAGTATTGACTACAAGTCCGGCATCAACGCTTAAACGGATAAAGTTGCTGTGCTGTGCCTGTGTCGATATGAATGAAAACACAGTGAACAGGAGAATAAATATTGTTGTTTTCATTGAAGTGATAATTTAAATTATAAGTACAAATATATCTACTTAATTTTGTATTGCAACTAAATCTGTTCAGTTTATATTGCTTAACAAAAATGTTCGCAAATAAATTTGTCTTCTCCTTAC
>JAAYGM010000260.1 GCA_012727735.1 Bacteroidales bacterium
ATTTTACTATTTGGATATTCTTCGCTAAAATATTACTACACTCCCATTCGAAGTAGCGACTTATACTTTACATCACATTTACAGACTACATTACTTAGTCGCCACTGTCAAGAGTTCTTTTATTGATTTCACCATGAATTATGACATACTAATGGACAACATGTATTTATCGTTTTGTAAACAAAATGTAATTTAGTTTTTAATATCCCAGGCTCCTATCGATTACGCTGCCGTCGATGGCGTTAATGGTAAGGAAACTGTGGGCAAAATTGTCGACAGTTTCTTCGTATTCACGACTATAAAAATTGTAGGTCGTTTCAGAATCATTATCCATCACACTGACGTAACTGCCGTAAAAATCCCACACCGGTACCAGCGCATAGCGACCGCTGCCGTCGGATAGCTTAACGCGAGAATATCCCAGTTCAACGCGGTCAATATCCAGATCCATCTTCTGAATCATCTGAAAATAATCGGAAGGGGTGTTGTAGCCGCTTATGCCGATGTTACCTCTTTCAAATTGTTGCCGTGCGATTGCCAGGATCTGATCTTCCGGCAATAGTTGGGCATCATCCGATAGCGTATCCCCCAGCGTTGACCCGCTACTCGCCCATACCATCTGGGTGACACCAGTGTCGTCCACCACAACGCGAAGGTGCTCGTAAGGCCATGGTTCATCATATTGATTCAAGAACATGATTACATTGGAGCAGTAGTTTTCCGTCACACCTGCAAGGCTGCGGGTGAAAAAGAAGACATAGCTTCTATCCTGATATTCGATCGTGTCAAAATCGGTGAAGTTAGCAGGATCTCTATGATTCAGGTTGTTTGTCAGGTTGTTGTAAGCAATTTCCTTGGCCGACAAAGCCACATCCATATAATCAATACCTAGTCTGTTTACGATTTCTTCAGCCTGAGCTCGTGCTTGGGCATAGGTAGTCTCAAGTGCCAGAATATCCTCATTGTTGGCGATGATATTGGTGTTGCCAGTACTGGCACTGAGCGCATCGATGGCGGAAGCAGGAGAGGAATAGTTTCTGGCGATATTTGTAACAAAACGTAATTTGTTGCTGGAGGGGAGGTCCGATTTCATAGCGTAGAGCGCCATGGAAGTTCCGTTCCAATCCCACGTCACGTCGATGGCCTCGGTGTGGGTACTTTCGTAGTGCTCTCGCGCCCCTCTGCCTGGGTTGGGATTGACCGGCTCGTCATCACCAAAATGTTCAGGCTCCGAATCCCGAGCAATGATGTACTGGTTGGTAAACTCAGCCGGAACGATATCATCTACCGCTTCAGGTGCGTTGACCATATCTTGCTGTAATAATTTTATACCCGTATTACATTGCTGTTGCCAATCTTTTTTATCCTGATCGGTATATTCATCGTTAACCAGCATTTTAGCCAGTCCAGCTTGCAACCGCACAATGTCGTTTTGATAATCTTCTTTGGTTTTGATATATGTGTTCAAATGATACTGTGCGCCGCTGTACGGGCTTAGGAAACCATCTATCTGTTGTTGAGTCATGCGTTGAGGGGTTACCAGTACCACAGGGATCTGATCCGACTTCGGTACCCGAACAGCAGCATCCATTCGAACGGTAATGGGATAGGGCTTCACCTCGACGGTATCCTGCCATAGGGTCTGGGTATATTCCACAGTTTCGGTTGCTGGCATCAACGTACCGTCTGTAGCGGGGGTAGATAGATTGTTCAAGAACGAGTCTCCCTGCTTGTTGATTATCGAATCTTTTTCCGGTGTAGGCTGGCAGGCAGTGGTAAAGCAAATTATGAACAATATGACTGCCATCAATGTAGCAGTTATCCTGACATTACCTTTTGATCTGGTTTTCTTAAAAATGCCTTCAATTCTATGCTCTGCCATCTTCCGTGTCTTTATCGCAGCCATAGAGAGTACATATCGAGGAGATGACTTTAAGGTAAACATACTAAGAATAACAGTAGCATATTTCCTTTTGTATTCTATATCCATATTTCCAACCATTGTACTGTCACAGGCTATTTCCATATCAAGCCTCATAAGCTCGAAAACAATCCATACAACGGGATGGAACCAGTAAACACATCGCAAAGCCAGTAAAAGCAGGCAAACGAGATGATCCTTCCTTTTGTAGTGGGTAAACTCATGTCTGAGTGCATATTCGATTTTTTCCTTGTCATCGTAGAAAATCATCTCCCGGGGAATGAAAATGGATGGAAATAAACTCGCATTGATAGCCGGTGAGGTAAATCCCTCCACCATTCTTACACTAATATTTTTTCGGATTCCTAGCTCATTTTTTATCACATCTGCCATAGCCTGGTACCGATATGGCAGGGGCATACTATGTTGTTTCATAGAATGATTTAACCTGTTAAAGGAGATAAAGGCACAAGCAATGAAAAAGCTTGTTCCGGTGAGCCATAATGCAATCAATATAGATTTTTGATTCCATAAAATAGAAGTATTCTTTGTTGCCTTTACCTGAGGCCCCGAAATGGTTTCCACTATTGTTTCCGTAGTAGCTTTGTCAGCCGGGTTTACTGACACAGGTGTCGGAATGCTTGAATAGGTATCAGTGTTTTTGTCAATCAGCGGACTTGGTTGTTGGAAAGCATTCTCAACATTCTCTTTTAGTATTTGCTGCATAGGCTGCGTAGGAATAACAAAAAAACTGAATCCGGTATTCAGCGTAACCGGTATCATCAGTCGAGCAATTAACA
>JAAYGM010000261.1 GCA_012727735.1 Bacteroidales bacterium
CCCGGTGATTGGTATCGGTGCCGGACCTTATGTGGATGGACAGGTGTTGGTGATGCATGACATGCTGGGGCTTAACAAAGGTTTTTCACCCCGTTTCCTGCGCCGCTACGCCAATCTCTTCGAAGTGATGGAGTCTGCCGTCCAGATGTATATAAAAGACGTCAAATCGTCTGATTTCCCATCTGCAGAGGAGAGCTATTGAAATAGGTTAATCGGTTAGTACGTTATCAGGTTATCAGGTTTGTACGCTCTTAGGTTAGTAAGTTGGTACGTTGATCTGTTAGTTTGTTTGTAGTTAGTATATTTTCGCTAACAGCTTATGGCTTACGTCTTACAACTGATTTCAAAGATCAGCGAAGAACGGGATTTCAGAGAGAAAAGAATAACTCTGTGTTTCGTAATCAATCCGGTAGCAATAGTGAGTGATTCCATTGGAGACAATGATATAAGGTACCCTTAACACACTGTTGTAACGTGCCACCTGATCGAACACCTGTTGTGTGATGGTTACACCCGGTTCCTTGTACTCCATGATCATCACAGGCTCAAGCCGGTTGTTGTAGACCACCGAATCACAACGGCGACTGAGCGTGTTCAGCCTGATGGCTGTTTCATTGGCTATACGCGAAGCCGGGAAGTTTTTTTCTGTGATAAGGTAATGAACAAAATGCTGACGTACCCACTCCTCGGGTGTCAATGCCACATATTTTCTCCGCAAGGGGTCGAAAATCTCCAAAGCTTTACCCTGTTTTCGGATTTTCGCATCGAAAGATGGCAAATTTAACGCGTACATATTGTATCTTTGTTTTACTGAAGAAGGTTCATTCAGGACAAAAATAGCTCTTTTTTATGAGAACGAAACAAGAAATAGTGGAGAACTGGCTTCCCCGATATACAAAAAGACCGTTGAACGAATTCACTAAATTTATTCTTCTGACCAATTTCCAGAAGTATGTGGAGATTTTTGCCGATCATTTTAAAGTGCCTATAGTCGGTGTGAATGCCAATATGCCCAACGCCTCCGCCAACGGAATCACTATCATCAACTTCGGGATGGGGAGTGCGAACGCTGCCACGGTGATGGACTTGCTGAGTGCTGTTGCCCCCGAAGCTGTATTGTTCCTGGGTAAATGTGGCGGCCTGAAAGCAAGGAGTGAACTGGGAGATTATATCCTGCCCATTGCCGCTATACGTGGAGAGGGTACATCGAACGACTATTTCCCGCCTGAGGTTCCTTCGCTGCCGGCATTCAGCCTGCTGCGCGCTGTCTCCTCCAATATACGGGACTTTGGGCGCGACTACTGGACAGGGACGGTCTACACCACCAACAGGCGGGTATGGGAGTATGATGATGATTTCAAAGGTTATCTGAGACAAGTGCGGGTGATGGCTGTGGATATGGAGACAGCGACGCTCTTCACCTGTGGTTTTGCCAATCATATATCAACGGGAGCGCTCCTGCTTGTCTCTGATCAGCCTCTGATCTCAACTGGCGTGAAGACAGAAATAAGTGATCAGCAAGTCACGGAGAACTTCGTGGAAGAACATGTCAAGATAGGGATCAAGTCACTCTCATCCATTATGAATAACGGTTCCACCATCAAGCATTTACGCTTCGACTGGTAAATGAAAGCTACATATTCACAGCGCTATGGCCACATCTACAAAATCTTCCTTTGAATCGATCAGCAACGATATAAGGCGTCGTCAATTCAAACCGATCTATCTGCTGATGGGTGATGAGGGTTATTTTATTGACGAATTGACCACCCTAATCTCTGATACGTTGCTCACGGAGGTGGAAAAGGATTTCAACATGCTCACCTTCTATGGTGTGGATTCAGATGTGAATATCATCATCTCCTCCGCACGTCGTTTCCCGATGATGTCAGATCATCAGCTGATCATTGTGAAAGAAGCCCAGCAACTGGATCAGTTCGATCTGCTGGATCACTATGTGAAGAATCCGATGCTCTCGACAGTGCTGGTGATCAATTACAAGCATGGCTCTGTTGATAAGAGAAAATCGCTGGTGAAGCATATCGATAAGATCGGCGTTGTCTTTGAGTCAAAGAAATTATACGATAATCAGATACCTGCATTCATCACCTCCTGGTTCAGGGAGAAAGAGATAGGGATTGATGAGAAATCGGCTCAGATGCTGACTGACCATCTCGGGAATGAGATCAGCAAGCTGATCCCCCAGCTCCAGAAGCTGGAAGTATCGCTTCCGGAAGGTGCACGGCGTGTTACCTCCGATCTGATCGAGAAGAATGTGGGAATAAGTAAAGAGTTCAACAATTTTGAACTACAGAAAGCCATTATCACAAAAAATGTGCTTGCAGCCAACAGGATAGTGGATTATTTCAGCAGTAACCCAAAGGATAACCCCATGATGGTCACGGTGGCAATTCTGTTTAATTATTTCAGCAACCTGCTGGAGTGCTTCTGGCTGTCGCAAAAAGATGAACAGAGCATTATGGCTGCGTTGAACATGAGATCGTCCTTTTTTGTGCGTGATTACATGACCGGTCTGAGAAATTACAATGCCGGCAAGGTGATGGAGATCATTTCCGACCTGAGAACATTTGATGCACGCTCTAAAGGTGTAGACAATATCTCTGCATCACAGGGAGAACTGTTAAGGGAGCTGGTCTACAGGATGATGCATTAACCTTCTGTCAGCCAGTTCACAATTTTCTCACTCATCGGACTCTCCTGGGGCATCACCACATCTACCATATGTCCCTCTTCATCGATAAGAAATTTCTGAAAATTCCAGGTTACCTCCTGATCAATCTTTCCATTCTCCGATTTCTGTGTGAGCCATTGATATAAGGGGGCCTGATCGTCACCGGTGACACTGATCTTATCCATCAAAGGGAAGGTAACACCAAAATTGGCAGTACAGAACTCTTTGATTTCAAGGTTCGAACCCGGTTCCTGATCTTTAAAGTTATTGGCCGGAAACCCTATCACCACGAACTGTTTATCCCCATACTTCTCATACAACTGCTGCAGCTGCTCATACTGGGGTGTCAGTCCGCATTTAGAAGCTACGTTCACCACCAGCACCTTTTTTCCTTTCAATGATGCCAGGTCGAAATCGTTCCCGTCAATATCTTTTACTGTAAAATCATGAAGCGTTTGAAAATCTCCCGCTTCCACTGCTGTTTCAGCCTGCTCAGTTAACTGCTCCTTCTCCTTATTCTGTCTGTTTTGCCCGCTGCACTGAAGTGCTGAAAAGGTGATCAGTGCCACTATCAGAATATTGAAATAATGTTGTTTCATACGATACTGCTGTTTATAGGGGTCAAGTAACCGGTAAATCTCCTCTAGAGAAGGATCTGCTTCTACCTCCGGTTACAATCCCTATGTTATCTACTGCCAAAGATAAACAAATTGACGAAAGATCAGTTCGCTGCCGCGATTTATTTTTCTTGTACCAAAATGTGAACAGGAGAAAACATACCTGAGCAAATTGTGAATCAGCCTGTTGAATCATTTTTAAGCTTGCGAGAACAGGCACTTTCCCGGTTTCCCCGTCAGCTGCCTGTATTTTTACCCCTCTCGTGAAATTGAAGCGTTTTGCAGGGATGGTGGTGCCTACTTTCAGGAGATATGAGATTATCCTAATCCTCTTTCGGATAAAAATACGATGGTAATATTATAAGATTACAGTCTACTATTTACAAATATCAACCCAAGGAGTATACAAATGTATAACCTCCTATATGTTACAAATGTTTTCACCCACTTGTAATAGAAGCTTTCAGCGACATACATTTCTGTCAACAGTCCATTAACTTTTAAATAATGAATGATTAATATTTAGTATAATCCATGAATTAAAAGTGTTAATGGAATTAATTAAAGCAGAGAGTAAGATTTGTTGTTGAATGGGGCCATCTATTACTTAATTATGTTAAAAATATCATTTAGTGAATTGTCAACATACTAAATATCAGTTGTATATGGCCATTATAGACAGTTATAGTTTATTAAATATAAGGGTTGTTGATTTACTTTTGGAAACGGTAGAAAGAAATGTGAACTATATTAATTACACTTGTAAAATACAAATCTGTCGGCAAAATCTTTTCAATTGTAAATAATTAATTATACATTTGTGTCATTGCTATTGCTGTGAATAAATATGCATTTAATCGGAAATTGTAGATTTTATGAAGGATCGTATCAAAATTATCATGGAAAATGAAAACCTGACTCCGGCGAAGTTTGCCGACAGGTTACAAATCAACAGGGCGATTGTTTCCCATATCCTGAACGGAAGAAATAATCCGAGTCTGGATGTGGTTACAAGAATATTGACTGAAATGAACTACATTAATCCCGAATGGCTGCTCAATGGCACGGGGGAGATATACAAAAAGGGTGTCGATAGCGAATCGATCGCCAGGGAGCCCGATTTATTCAGTCAGGATGAGCCAAAACCCGACCAAGATGCTGAAGAGATTGAGAAACAAAAGGAAATAGCCGTTAAAAAGATGATAAATAACCTTCAATCGCCAGTCAATAAGATAGTTGAAATGGAACAATTGGCTGACAAGAAAATCACTCAGATAATTATTTATTACAGTAACAATACTTTTGATACATTTATTCCACATAAGGTAAAGGAGTGAAAAAGTGAAAAGCCGGTCTTTCCTCTTTTATTGATTGATCATCATTTACTCTTTATATAAATGTTGCTATATTTGCTGAGCGCTAACTCCGTACAATTTGATCAGCTCACTCTTTAATTTGAGCAGCTCAATGAAAGCAGATAGCCGACATAGTACTTCCAGTCATCAGAGTGACTCCCTGCCATCCGTTCCGGGTCCTTTATTAAGGCAGATAGATGCGATTGTGCTCATCACAGGCATCGTCATTGGTGCCGGCATATTCAGGGCCCCATCTCTCGTTGCAGCAAATTCCCCGGACAGGTTGACCTTCATGCTCATCTGGGTTGCAGGAGGATTTATTTCACTTATTGGTGCGCTCTGTTATTCCGAGATGAGTTCCACCTTTCCCAATGCCGGGGGTGATTACCATTTTCTGAAGATTGCTTTTGGCGAAAAATTTTCATTTCTTTATGTCTGGGCACGAATAACAGTGATACAAACAGGATCAATTGCATTACTTGCTTATATTGCGGGTGATTATCTTTCACAGCTTTATCCTCTTAGCGCATTCTCTTCCGCCATTTATGCTGCTGCTATTGTTTCTCTTCTTACACTGATCAACATATCAGGTATTAAGTTTGGTACCGGATTACAGAAGTATTTAACCTTTCTGCAGTTTACTGGTATCGCAATCATTATTGCAGCCGGTTTTATAATCGGGCCCGCAATCCCTGTTGAATCGATGGATGTCGTGGTGCAAAGCCGTCCCACTAACACCTCCTCATTCAGCATGGCGCTTATTTTCGTGCTGCTCACGTTCGGCGGATGGAATGAGGCCGCCTTCATCTCTTCGGAACTGAAAAAAGGAAGTAAGAAGATGAGTAAGGTTTTGATTGTCAGCATACTGTTGATAACCATGATTTATCTTCTCGTCAATATGGCTTTTTTGCACGTGCTGGGTTTAAACAGTATGGCTGCAACTGAGGCTGTGGGAGTGGAGATGATGAGGGCGACTTCAGGTGATAAGGGTGTTGTGCTGATAGGAGTGATCATCTCATTATCTGCAGTAACCTCGCTGAATACAACCATCTTTACCGGGGCCAGATCGGGTTATGCATTGGGCAGGGACTTTCCGTTGTTTGCTTTTCTGGGAAAGTGGGAAAGTGGTAAATCGACGCCGGTTAATGCACTGCTCCTGGAGGGAGCAATCGCCCTCATCCTCATCTTTATCGGGGCATTCACTCGTAGCGGGTTTGAGGCATTGGTGGATTTCACCGCTCCTGTTTTCTGGTTTTTCTTCCTTGCTTCAGCAATCAGCCTGATGGTGATGCGAACGAAGAAACCTGATCTGCCACGTCCATTTAAAGTCCCGATCTATCCGGTTACTCCATTGCTGTTCACCGGATTCTGTGGTTACATGTTATATGCCAGTCTCACTGAAACAGGGCCTGGTTCTTTGCTGGGGGTAGCACTTTTGATCGTGGGGTATGTTGTTTCTCTGCTGCTCAGCAAAAAGGAAAAAGGTAGTGTTGATTAAAGCCTCTGTTGCTGATATATGGTTATCATTGAGACAGCGGTGGTGCCCGATTGATACCACTATCGATGATCTATTTTACATTTCTCTTCGTCGTAATTGAAAATTATGATGTAAATTTGCAGGCATAAAAGTTTTACCCAATGAAGCAACTCGATTTCACTGTTCGCTCAAATGAGAAACTGAACGATCAGAATCATCTTATTAAGGTCACCCCAAGCAATCATGAGCTGTTGCCGGAAATCTTCCCGGGTCAGTTTGTACAGATTTTGGTCGATAACTCTCCCCGCATATTTTTAAGAAGACCTATCTCTGTCAACTTTGTAAACAAAGAGAAAAATGAGGTGTGGCTGTTGATTCAGGCAATCGGAGAAGGAACAGGCAGAATCTGTGAGGCAGTGACAGGTGACAGGATGAACCTGCTATTTCCGCTGGGTAGCTCATTCACAATACCGGGAGAAAAGGGCAACTACCTGCTCGTGGGTGGTGGTGTGGGTACCGCCCCATTGTTGTTTCTGGGAAAGATGCTTCATGATAAGGGCGTTTCCTGTGATTTCCTGCTGGGTGGGAGAAGCGAAAAAGATATATTGCAACGAAGAGATTTTGAAAAGTACGGCACACTCTATTGCGCAACTGAAGATGGCTCGTTCGGTGAGAAAGGGTTTGTAACCCGGCACTCTCTTTTAGAAAACAAACGGTATGATTTTATCTTCACCTGTGGACCCAAGCCGATGATGGTTGCTGTTGCGAAGTATGCACACAGGAATGGAATTGCGTGCGAGGTCTCACTGGAGAATCTGATGGCCTGCGGTTTCGGCGCCTGTTTATGCTGCATTGAGAAAACAATCAGGGGGAATGTGTGTGCATGTACCGAGGGACCAGTTTTTAATTTGAATGAACTTACATGGCTAGATTAGAGGTACAGATAGGAGATTTGCAACTGAGAAATCCGGTGATGACCGCTTCGGGCACCTTCGGTTACGGAACAGAATACAGCGATTTTATCGATCTGGGGCGCCTGGGAGGTGTTTTCGTGAAAGGTACGACCCTTGAGCCCCGGGAGGGGAATGACTACCCCAGAATGGCTGAAACGCCCTCCGGTATGCTCAATTCAGTGGGACTTCAGAACAAGGGTGTTGATTATTTCGTGGAGCATCTCTATCCGGTCATAAAGGATTATGATACTCATATGATTGTAAATGTATCGGGCTCTACTATTGAGGACTATGTGGCTTGTGCCGCGAAACTTGCCGGGCTCGACAAGATGCCTGCGATTGAACTCAACATATCCTGTCCCAACGTGAAGGAGGGTGGGATGGCTTTTGGCACATCCTGTGCCTCGGCCGCCAGTGTGACAAGAGCAGTGCGTGAAGTTTACCCGAAAACACTGATAGTGAAGCTCTCTCCCAATGTGACCGATATTGCAGAGATCGCCCGTTCTGTAGAGGCGGAGGGGGCTGATGCCGTCTCGCTCGTGAACACTTTCCTCGGTATGGCAATTGATGTGGAGCGAAGAAAACCGAAGCTCTCCACCATCACCGGCGGACTCTCGGGTCCCTGCATCAAACCGATCGCCCTCCGTATGGTATGGCAGGTGTATCATGCTGTGAATATACCCATAATCGGTATGGGCGGGATTACCAACTGGCAGGATGCCATTGAGTTTATCCTGGCGGGAGCAGATGCCATACAGATTGGTACTTATAATTTCGTTGATCCGGCTGCATCGGTAAAAATAGTAGATGGTATTAATGATTACCTCGACCGGCATCATATCTCTTCAGTGAATGAACTAGTGGGAGGAATGAATCATTTTTAATTACAAAAATGCTTGTTATTTAAATATTATTTGCAATTTATGATTAATATCTAACCTTATTAATATCATTATGTAGTTTTATTTCTATATTTGTTTGACAAAAAGAAAAATATGTAATACCTTTGTCTATTCAAAACTAAACATACATTTTTCAACACATGTCACAATTGCAAATTCCCACGGGTTACGTACCACTTTTGAACTTAAAACAGACGGAACTGGGAATAAAAAACATCAAGGATTTTTTTCAGGTCAACCTTTCTTCAGAACTGCGTCTCCGACGTGTGACCGCACCTCTTTTCGTAGAGAGCGGTACCGGTATCAACGATGACCTGAACGGGATAGAACGGCCGGTACGCTTTCCCATAAAGGACATGAACGACAAGCATGCAGAGATCGTACATTCACTGGCGAAATGGAAGAGATTAACCCTTGCCGATTACGAGATTGAAGAGGGATTTGGTATCTATACCGATATGAACGCCATCCGTGCCGATGAAGAGCTCGATAATCTGCACTCGCTCTATGTAGATCAATGGGATTGGGAGTTGGTGATAGCAGAAAAAGACCGATCCATTGAGTTCCTGAAAAATATCGTCATGAGGATATATGCTGCCATGCTGCGTACGGAGTACCTTGTTTTTGAATTGTTCCCGTCGATCACACCGCAGCTCCCCTCTCAGATCACATTTATTTATGCTGAAGAGTTGCTGCAGAAGTATCCCGGGATGGATGCAAAACAGAGGGAGGATGCAATTACAAAAGAGTTCGGAGCTGTATTCATCATCGGTATCGGAGCATCCTTATCCAGTGGTGAACCGCATGACGGACGGGCACCCGACTACGATGACTGGAGTAGTGTGAACAGTGATGGTTTCAAAGGATTAAACGGTGATCTGCTGGTATGGAATCCGGTGCTGGAGAAGTCGGTGGAGCTCTCATCAATGGGAATACGCGTCGATGCCACTGCGCTGGCACGTCAGTTGCAGGCCCGGGGCAAAGAGGATCGACTCTCATTGTATTTCCACAAGCGGCTGATGAACAATGAACTGCCTCTATCCATAGGTGGGGGAATTGGTCAGTCACGTTTGTGTATGTATTACCTGCGCAAAGCACATATAGGTGAGATCCAGGCCAGCCTGTGGCCGCAGGAGATGCGTGAGGAGGCCAGGCAGCAGGGTGTTTTTCTGATTTAGTTGTTACCCTACCGATCGTTTATCAATCCTTCTCTGCAAGAGAAGGATTTTTTTTCTGTTGTTGAAAGATTTTGTACTTTAGCAACCTTTAAAAAACAGTGGAGCATGGATGTAAAAATGGAGCAGCGCTGGAAAGTGCAGATGAAAGAGGAGTTTGAAAAAGAGTACTTCAAATCGTTAACCACATTCATACGGGAGGAATATGCCGGTAAAACGATCTATCCTCCGGCAAAGCTCATCTTCAATGCCTTCAACGGCTGCCCTTTCGATGAAGTGAAAGTTGTGATTGTAGGACAGGATCCATATCATGAACCGGGACAGGCTCACGGACTTTGTTTCTCCGTGAATGAGGGTGTTCCGATTCCGCCCTCACTGCTGAATATCTACAAGGAGCTTAAGAATGACCTTAGTAAGCCTGTTCCTGTTTCAGGAAATCTGGAGCGATGGGCCGGGCAGGGTGTACTCCTGCTGAATGCTACGCTGACGGTGCAGGCACATCGTGCCGGCTCGCACCAGGGAAAAGGATGGGAGGAGTTCACTGATGCAGCCATCACCCATCTTGCCCGGGAGCGGGATCATCTGGTTTTTATCCTATGGGGTGCCTATGCACAACGAAAAGGAGCTTCGATAGATGCGAACAGGCACCTTGTCCTGAAATCACCTCACCCTTCTCCTCTATCTGCGCACAGGGGATTCTTTGGAAACAAGCACTTTAGCAGAACAAATGATTATCTATCTGCCCACGGTATCAAACCCATCGATTGGTGAATAGCGACGCTATTATCCAACGCTTCCCTCAAGACTGATTTGGAGCAGTTTCTGTGCCTCCACGGCAAACTCCATCGGGAGCTTGTTCACCACTTCTTTCACATATCCGTTGACAATCAGTCCGATTGCCTCTTCTTCTCCCAGTCCGCGCTGGTTGCAGTAGAAGATCTGGTCCTCGCTGATCTTTGAGGTGGTCGCCTCATGTTCAAGCACTGCTGAAGGATTCTGAATATCAGTATATGGGAAGGTATGCGCACCACAATGGTCTGTAAGCAGCAGGCTATCGCACTGTGAGTGATTGCGTGCGTTCTCAGCTTTTTTGGATACTTTCACCAGTCCCCGATAACTGTTTTGGCTATTACCTGCGGAGATCCCCTTGGAGACAATACGGCTGCGGGTGTTCTTGCCCAGGTGAATCATCTTCGTACCGGTGTCTGCCTGCTGGTAGTTATTGGTAACAGCCACCGAATAGAATTCACCCACGGAGTAGTCACCTGCCAGAATGCAGGAGGGATACTTCCAGGTGATGGCGGATCCTGTCTCCACCTGCGTCCATGAGATCTTCGAGTGATTTCCTTTACAGATGCCCCGTTTTGTAACGAAGTTAAAGACACCCCCCTTGCCATCCTTATCTCCCGGATACCAGTTCTGCACTGTAGAGTACTTCACTTCGGCATTCTCAAGGGCCACGATCTCTACGATAGCAGCGTGAAGCTGATTCTCATCACGCATGGGGGCTGTGCAACCCTCGAGATAACTCACGTAGGAGTCGTCATCGGCAACGATAAGTGTCCGTTCAAACTGACCGGTGTTGGCCGTGTTGATGCGGAAGTAGGTGGAGAGCTCCATGGGACAGCGCACCCCTTTAGGGATGTAGACAAATGAGCCGTCACTGAAAACGGCGGAGTTCAATGCTGCGTAGAAATTATCCTTGTAGGGAACAACCGTACTAAGGTATTTTTTTACCAGGTCGGGGTGATGCTTCACCGCCTCACTGAAAGAGCTGAAGATGATACCTTTTTCGGCGAGCACCTCTTTGAAGGTCGTTTTGATGGAGACACTGTCCATCACTGCATCTACGGCCACACCTGTGAGTTGTTTCTGTTCATTCAGCGGTATTCCCAACCGTTCGAAAGTCTTTAGCAGTTCCGGATCTATCTCATCAAGGCTTTGAGGTATTTTCCTTTTCGTGGGATCGGCATAATAGATGATCTCCTGAAAGTCGATTTCAGGAATCCTTAGATGCGCCCATTCGGGTTGTTTCATCGTCAGCCAGTGGCGAAAAGCCTTCAGTCGGAACTCTAACAGCCACTCAGGTTCTTCTTTTTTTGCAGATATAAGCCGGATGACATCCTCACTCAACCCCTTTTCAATCACTTCTGTCTCTACATCTGTGGTAAAGCCGAATTGATAATCCTGCGTAGTTAATTCGTTTAATATCTGATCTTGATTTAATTCTTGCATAATTATTTTCTCTTTTTTTGGGTCGCTGTGACCTTTATATGGCAGGCAAAAAAGCCTTTCAGCAGATTAGTAACAACCATTGAGTGGCTTTTGTTGTACAAAGATAATGCTTTTTTCATCAATATCTTCTACCGGCAATCGATAGAGTGTGACTGAACAAAGAGATGACTAATAATGTTAAATCATAGTAAATCAAATAAAAATTATGCACAGGAAGGGAGACGATTATTTTATCAACCATTTAAATTATTGTCACTGGCTCCTTAAACTCATTAAATAAAAAATATTTCTATGAAAAAAATGACATTTATTCTGATCACTTTCTTTACCGCTCTGGGGCTGATGGCTCAATCGCACTATAAGGTTGACCCTGCACATACATCTGTCAACTTCAAGGTGAAGCATAGCGGCATTACGTTTGTGAATGGGAAATTCGAGAAATTTGACGGTGGCATCATCGGCAACATGAACAACATAGAAGATGCGAGGGTATTCTTCAATGTAGAAACAGCAAGTGTCAATACCAGTGTACCCATGCGGGACGATCATCTGCGCAGTGCCGATTTTTTTGATGTGGAGAAATATCCGGCCATGACATTCGAGAGCAGCTCTATTGAAAAGATAGAGGAGAACAAGTACAAGCTGCACGGTAAGTTACAGATAAAAGATGTGACAAAGGATGTGACATTTGATGTACATTACGGTGGAGTAGTAAAAGGTGAGGATGGTACTGAAACAGTAGGTTTCATTGCCAAAAACAGGATCAACAGGTTAGATTATAACGTGGCTTATGATCCCGACGGACTGGGTATCGGTAAAGATGTCACAATCACGCTCTATCTCGAATTTAAGAGTGCACTTTAACAAAAAAATCAGGTGGTATTGATGCCGGCTGATTTTTTTATGGGAGGGCGGGAACAATTCTCGTCCTCTTTTAGTTGGTTATATAGCCTGAAATAATCGTTTCAGGCAACAGGATGTCTGTCAGATCACTGTAAGGAACCGTCACGTTGATGACTCCCATAGAGTAGGAGGCGATCTCGTACTGATTGTAGGTGTAGTGTATTCCCTCATCGTTGAGCCAGAAATTGTTGTTGGGGACAATATCCTCAATGGTGAAGAATCCCCGCATCAAAAGTGAATCAGGTTCATCTACATTGTATTCATCCATTAAC
>JAAYGM010000032.1 GCA_012727735.1 Bacteroidales bacterium
AACTATGCGGTTAATTTCGTGTTGCCCCGTGCCGGGGATATATGGCGCTGTGCTGTGGTCAGTAAATATGATAAGATCCCCTTCTCCAAAACGCTGGAAACATTCCTGGTAGACAAGTTGGTTGATATCATTGCAGGTGTCTCGGTCATCCTTATCAGTGTGGTGCTCTACATTGATTTTTTCATCTCCTATTTCAACAATAACCCGCAGTTCGCAGAGAAGATGACACACCTCTTCTCCTCTGTCTGGATCTATCTTGTGCTGGCGGCAGTCGTAGCAGGGGTAATCCTGATGCTGACAGTTTTCAGGAGGACAATTATCATATTAAAGATCAGGAGATTCATCACTACCCTGCGACATGATTTCAGGCTGATTTCCGTAATGAAAGAGAAAAGGCGCATAATAATCTATACATTCCTCCTTTGGTTGTGTTTTTATTTGTATTTTTACATTTGCTTTTATGCGTTCGGTTTTACCAGTGACCTCGGACCTCTGGCAGGTCTGATTGTTTTTGCAATGACCAATATAGGTATATCTGTACCTGTTCAGGGCGGAATCGGCCCCTGGCATTTCATGGTCATCTCTTCACTCCTCATTCTGGGTGTTGCGGAAAATCAAGCGCTCGCCTTTGCAGGAGCTGTTTTTACCATTCAGTCGGTATGGCAGATACTTTATGGTCTCTTCGGTGTTTTTGCCATGCCGTATGTTAAAAGGAGTAATCAGCAAACAGCAACAGAAATAAATAACTAAATAAATTAATTATATGGCTACAGCAGAGATTCTTAGTTTAAAACCGAAAAGTATCTGGAAACATTTTCATTCCCTCACCCAAATACCTCGTCCCACGGGACAGATGAACGAGGTGACAAAGTTTGTGATGGATTTTGGCAATGCCCTGAATCTGGAAACAAAGAAAGATAAAGTGGGTAATGTGGTGATCAAGAAGCCGGCTACAAAAGGCTATGAAAGTGCCAAAACAGTTATCCTGCAGTCACATCTCGATATGGTCCCGCAGAAAAACTCCGATTTGTCGCACGATTTTGCCAAAGACCCCATCGTGACACTTGTCGATGGTGAGTGGGTGAAGGCACAGTCCACCACACTTGGTGCCGACAACGGTATCGGTTGTGCCATGATGCTGGCTCTGCTTGAGGATGAGACACTGAATCATCCTGCTCTTGAAGCCCTTTTCACCATTGATGAGGAGGTGGGCATGGATGGTGCGAATGGTCTGGAAAAAGGAATGGTGGAAGGCACCCTGATGCTTAATCTTGATACGGAAGAAGATGGCGAGCTCTGCATTGGTTGTGCCGGCGGAAGAGACGTGAATGTCTCCTTCCGTTTTAAACCCGACACCTCCATAGATGAAGATGATCTGGCTTATAAGATCAATCTGAGGGGATTGAAAGGTGGTCACTCCGGCGTGCAGATCCACCTGGGACGTGCCAACGCGAACAAGCTGATGAACCGCTTCCTGAAAGATGTGGTGGGCAACTACGAAGGCCGTATCTCAAGCATTCAGGGAGGGTCGTTGCGCAATGCCATTCCCCGCGAATCGTCCGTTGTACTGACCATTCCCCCGCAGCTCTCCGACGATCTGCTGGATCTGGTAGCCGAATATGAGCGATTGTTCCGTGAGGATTTTGCAGGCATCGAAGATGGCATCTCCTTCAAAGCAGAGAAAACTGATTTGCCCAAAACGCTTATTCCCGAAGAGATTCAGGATGACCTCATCAATGCGGTGGAAGGATGCCCCAACGGTGTTATCAGCTATCTGGCCGACTTCCCCGGTGTGGTTGAGAGCTCACTGAACCTGGCACTGGTGCAATCGACCGAGGAGAGCATCGAGGTGAAGCTGCTGGTGCGCAGTTCATCCGAAAGCCGCAAGGAGTGGGTCTGTTCATCTGTCGAGAGCCTCTTCCTGCTGGCCGGTGCAAAAGTGGAGTTCGATGGCGATTATCCCGGATGGCAGCCAAACGCCAACTCAGAGTTGTTGAATACGATGGAGAGAATCTATCTCGAGAAATTCGATCAGCGTCCCAGGGTGATTGTGATCCATGCCGGTCTTGAATGTGGCATCATCCAGTCGAACGTGGAGCAGAAGCTGGATATCGTCTCTTTTGGTCCCACTATCACGGGTGCACACTCACCCGATGAAGCGGTAAAGATTGATACTGTAGGAAACTCCTATGATTACCTGATTGCGATACTCGAGAAATTGAAATAGTAGCTATGGGCAATACTCTCATCGTATACGCCTCAGATCACGGTACAGTGGAAAAGTCTGCCCGTGAACTGTTCAGGCTGCTCGATGGTAAAGTAGATATGTGTAACCTGAACCGGCGGGAGTACCTGCCGGATCTCACCACCTACGACACCATCATACTGGGCGGATCAATCCATTCCGGGAAAATCCAGGATGTGATAGCCGCTTTTTGCGATGAGCATCTTAACCTGCTTGCCGGCAAGCGCGTCGGTCTCTTTGTCAACTGCCTCTATTCGGGGGAGAAAGCAGAGATGCAGCTGGATGCAGCTTTTCCTGAGCTGCTCAATCAGAAAGCCATCGTACGTGATTATTTCGGTGGTGAGGTGGATGATCTGAAGCTCAGCTTCTGGGAGCGCATCATTACAAAACAGATGATTGAAAAAGAGGATCTTGTTGTTGCGCTGTCGAAAGAGAAGATGGAACGTTTTGCCAATATTATCTCATCAGCCTATGAAAAGGAAAAATAAAAAACATATACTCTTTCCGGCGGCGTTGCTCATCTATGTAACAGTCCTGGCCGTCATCACCTATCCAAGGTACCGGGAGTCGGGTGACTGGAACGAATATTATTCCGTGATAGGTATAAGCCTGCTGCTTGCAGTGTTGCTCTTTTTTATTCTGAAGAGAAAACAAAAGATCAGGGAGCAGTTCACCAAAAAGGATTAGCCAATCAGGGAGGCAAAGATAACCACGGAACCCGTACCCTAAAAAAGGGAATACGGGTTTTCTTTTTTAGTGAAACATCATTACATTTGCTAATTCTATAGCACCTGCCCTATGAAATATCTCTATCTGGTATTGTTTCTCCTCTGTTCTGTTGTTTCACCGGCACAGGCCGCAACGCAACCGTTGAAATACAGGTTTCGTGTTTACCTGAGTGACAAGGGGGAGACACGCTACTCCCCGGATAAACCGGAACAGTTCCTCTCCGAAAAGGCGATAGAAAGGAGAATAAGGCAAAATGCGGTGATTGATGCTTCGGACATCCCCATCTCTCCTGATTATTTCACGCTTGTTGAAAAGACGGGAGCCATAGTGGTAACACACAGCAAATGGCTGCAGACGCTGACAGTGCAGGTAGATGACAGCATGCAGATCGACCGGGTAACGTCTCTTCCCTTTGTTGACTCCGTGAAGTATGTATGGCGTGGCAGCGGTCGTTCTTACCGCAACAGTATCCGTCCCCGTCTGGAGAGGATAGTGTGTGCCGAAACGGATTCTTCCGACACCCTTTTCGGTTTCGCTGAAGAGCAGTATAAGATACACAATGCCGGTCAACTCGCTCTCGCCGGCTTTCGGGGAAAGGGGATTGAAGTGGCGGTGATCGATGCCGGTTTCACCAATTTCGATGTGATCCCCTATTTCTCATCCGTTAATCTGCGTGGATGGAAGAATTTTGTACCGGATGGAGATATGTTCTCTTCCAGTGATCATGGTACCAAGGTTGTGTCGACGATGGCGACCAATCAGCCGGGTCTGTTGATGGGGTCGGCGCCGGAGGCCGACTACTGGCTCCTGCGTTCTGAAGATGTCACCAGTGAATATCCGGTGGAGGAGGATTACTGGGTGCGTGCGGTCGAGTATGCCGACAGCCTGGGGGTGGATGTGATCAACTCATCACTGGGATATAATCATTTCGATGATCAGCTGCTGAACTATACCCATGCCGATCTCACGGGCAATGTGTCCATCATGTCCATCGCTGCCGATATGGCTTATGAGAAGGGTATGCTGGTTGTGGTGAGCTCCGGGAATGAGGGAAACAAGCCATGGCAGAAATCCACACCACCCGGTGATGCAAGAAATGTACTTACCGTAGGAGCTGTGGGCACCGACAGCCTCATTTCATCGTTCAGCTCCCACGGCATCACTGCGGACGGACGCATCAAACCCGATCTTGTCTCCGTGGGCAGCCTCACCTTCACCATCGGGCAGGATGGATTGATCGGGATGACCAGCGGCACATCGCTCTCATCTCCTTTCCTGGCGGGGCTGGCTGCATCACTGTGGTCCATTAACCCCGACCTGCATCGTTCTGAGCTGGTCGATATTATACTCGCCTCATCCGACCGGTATGCCCTTCCTGATTCAGTCTACGGTCATGGTATACCCGATTTTGAAAAGGCGGTGACAGAGGTGCTGTCGCGGCTGGAAGTGGAAAAGGATACAGTCACGGAACAATATTTTTCAATCTCACGCCCATCGAAAAACAATCTCTTCATCACTTTAACAGAGCCTGTTTTTTCGTCAGATGCATATCAGGTGAACCTGCTTGCTGAGTCCGGAAGGTTCATCTCTGCCCATTCTTTTGAGAATGAATCGCTGCATATTGTTATTCCCACATCACTGAGAGAAACGGAGCGGTTCCTTCATCTGGTTTTCATATCCCCGTTCACACAAAAAACAATACGCATAAAAATGTGATTTTTTGTCTATTCAGTTTCTGGTCATTATAGCCTGAAAAAAAAGTATTTTCCTGTCACAAAATCTGTGCAGGTTCGTCTTCCTTATACAAACCCATTATTACTGATCGTATGAAACATATCTTTACGGTGCTTGTCTGCTGCATCATGACAATGACGCTTCATTCACAAACCACGTTGAATGAAATTTACCGGGAATTCGCTCATGAATCCAATGTCTCAAAAGTAAATCTTAACGGGGTGGTGATGTTTTTTGCAAAACCCTTCATGGAGAAACAGACGGAGAGTAAAATATCAAGCATTCGTGTTTTGTCGCTCGAGGATTGCTCTGATGCTGTCAAACAACGATTCAATAATTCTCTCATTCATTTCAATGATGACCAGTATGAACTGTTCATCAGCTCAAATGAAAAGGATGAGAAAGTACGTCTCTTTCTGAAGTTTAAAAACAATAAGATCCGGGAGATGGTGGTGATGACAATGGGGGATAGCCCTGCATTGGTACAGTTGAAAGGAAAAATTAATCTGTCTGATATAGAAAACCTCAGGGATGGACGGAAATGAATTCAAGCGTCGGTTTCTCTCATTCAGTGAATTGATGTTCCGGTATTCATTTACTATCACAGGAGATAGAGAAGAGGCCGGGGACATTGTTCAGGAGGTGTTTGAGAAATTGTGGAAGATAAGGGATAGCTTATCAACATTGCAGAGCGACGAAGCATATATCCTCTCTGTCACGAAGAATATGGCTTTAGACCACTGCCGGGCAAGAACACGGAAGCAAATGAACGCTCTTTCCCCGGAGAATGATCCCGGAGATGAGGGAGAGGCTGAGAAAATGATAGAAGAAAATGAGATGGTGCAGCATATTGAGCATTTACTCTGTACACTTCCTCCCTCTCAACAGATGGCTTTGAGGATGAGGCATTTTGCTGATTTACCCATCTCACAGATCGCTGAGACAATGCAAGAATCGGAACTGAATGTTCGTCAGCTTTTATCAAGGGGGAGAAGAACAATCAAAGAAAAGGTAGAGAAACTATATGAATATGAAAGATATAAATAAGCTGTTGCAGAAATTTTACCGGGGTGAAACGGATCTGGAAGAAGAGCGATATCTGTCCGAATACTTCAGACAATCACCTCTTCCATCCGACATGGACCATGACCGGGAGGTTTTTCTCACGCTCTCCCGTTATTCGGCAGAGGTGCCATCCGGATTGAAACAAAAAATGGGCTCACTGATCGATTCGCTGGAGCAGGAGGAGAGAGCAACTGCACCTCATCCCGTCAAAAGAGTGCTCCCCAGGCGCATCATCGGCCTGGTCGCATCGTTATTGCTTGTTGCAGCCATCGGGCTCCGGATACATTTCAGTGAAGCGAGCCACAGCGCACTGCTTGCCGACACCTATGATAGTCCGCAGCAGGCACATGATGCCGCACTCAACGCACTGCAACTCTTTTCGCAGAATTTTTCAAAGGGTACACAATCTGTCGGGAAGGTGGACAGACAGATTGTAGCAACACTAGAGATTATCAATCAATCTTTTAATGAGAATGCTACCTCACAGGAGGTCATCATGAAATAAAAATAGATTAGTAAAACGATTAAAAACAGAAAAGATGAAAAAAATAATTATTCTTCTCGCGCTCACCATTGCCACATCGGCCGCTTTTGCACAGAAAAATCCATTTGAGCGGTTTACCGATATGGATGGAGTTACGTCAGTCTTTATCTCAAAAAATATGCTTTCGCTTTTACCTAAACAGGCAAACATGCAATATAACGGCGTTGACGTGGGCGGTTTTGTTGATAAGCTCACCTCCATGCTCATTATTACATCTGAGAATAAAGAGATTGCTCAGGAGATGATATCTCTCGCCAACAGAGGGATTAAAGAGAGTAACTACGAGCTGCTGATGCGTGTGAAATCGGATGATGGCGAACTGGTCAACTTCTTCATGAAAGGGAAACCTGAAAATATTCAGGAATTGATTATGATTGTGGAGGACGATGAGAGTGTGATCATGCAGCTTCTGGGAAATTTCACACTGCAGGATGTGCAGCAGATGACCAATGGTTTTGGTAAAAAGTGATGAACTAATCATTTAAGAAAACCTCTCTAATAGGTTTAAATAACCGGATGAGCATCTGTTCGTCCGGTTTTATCGTTTCCATGGTGATCGGTTATCAATGAAATTGTGCTATTTTTGTTGATGAATGCAAACAGAAGCCATGACAGAAAAATCTTTTTCACTATCTGAACTGAATCGCCGGGTGAAGAGTGCCATACGCGAATATCTGCCTGAGACCTACTGGATCAGGGCAGAGACCAGCGATGTGCGGCGCAATCAGAACGGCCATTGCTACCTGGAGTTCATAGAGAAGGATGCGGCCAATCAATCCATCGTGGCGAAAGCCAAAGGGATGATCTGGTCGAACGTCTTCCAGATGTTGTCGGCCTATTTCGAGACGGAGACCGGTCAACCCTTCACCTCCGGATTGAACGTCCTTGTCCGTGTTTCGGTGGAGTTTCACGAGCTGTATGGTTTCTCCCTCACCGTGGTGGATATCGATCCCTCCTTCACCGTGGGTGAGATAGCACGGAACAGACAGCTTGTGCTGAAGCAACTGGAAGCGGAGGGGGTGCTGACACTTAACAGGGAGCTGCCGCTGGCTGAACTGACCAACCGCATAGCGGTGATCTCCTCTCCCACAGCCGCGGGATACGAGGATTTCCGTGATCAGCTGTCAAAGAACCCCGGGGGATTCGCCTTCTACACACGCCTTTTTCCCGCGGTCATGCAGGGCGACAGGAGTGAAGCGTCGATCATCGCGGCACTGGAGAAGGTGTTTCAATACAGCCACCTGTTCGATGCCGTGGCAATCATCCGCGGGGGTGGAGCCACCTCCGATCTGAGCTGCTTCGACTCCTACCCGGTTGCCACCAACGTTGCCCAGTTCCCTCTTCCCGTGGTGAGCGGCATCGGGCATGAGCGGGATGTCACCGTGCTCGATCATGTGGCACACACCCGTGCCAAAACACCTACAGCCGTGGCTGAGTTCTTTATCAACCATCTGACACAAACGGCCGCTGAGTTGATCGGTTTTCAGGATCGGATCGTCTCGGAAAGCGAGACGGTGATGGTCAGGGAGCAATCGGAGCTGTTCACCCTGTCGAAAGAGGTGGTCCATCAATCCACGCTTCTGCTGCAAAGAGAGAGTGCCGTTGTAGTGCAACTGTCGGGAACGCTGAAGCACTCCCTGAAGCAGCAGCTGCAGCGGGAGCACCATTTTGTGGAAAGCAGGCAGCAGTACGTGCAGATGGTGTCGCCTGAGCATATCCTCAAGAGGGGATACACGCTTACTACTAGGAACGGCAGGATCATCACCTCGCTGAAGGGGTTGTCGGTCGATGATATCATCCAGACACAATTTAACGATGGGGTCACCACCTCGGTCATCACCCTGCTGGATCATGCAGAGGGACAGGCCTCATCGGAATGAATAAGAATGAATAACCTGAGAACAAGCATAAATAAATCATATGGAAAAAATGACCTACACAGATGCAAAAAAAGAGCTCGAACAGATTGTCTCGGCCATCGAATCGGGTGAGCTGGATGTAGATGCACTCACCGACAAGGTGAAAAGAGCATCGCTGCTGATCACCTTTTGCAAGGAGAAGCTGACCAAAACGGACAAGGAGCTCCAGAAGATACTGGATGATATATCATGATCCCGGAGAAAAAACTGAGTGTCATCATCGTTGCCGGCGGCAGGGGAGCTCGTGCCGGCGGTGAGCTGCCGAAGCAGTTCAGGTCTGTCGGCGGCAAGCCTATGCTGATGCGTACCCTGGAAGCATTCTATGATTATGACAGCAAGATACGCATCGTGGTGGTGCTGCCGGAGGGCTTTGAGTCCTACTGGAAGCAGTTGTGTGAGAAGCATCAGTTTACCTTACCTCACCGGCTCACACAGGGAGGTGAGACACGCTTTCATTCCGTGAAAAACGGGCTGGAGCTGATCCCGGAAGAGGAGACAGTGGGTGTACACGATGCCGCCCGTCCCTTTGTCACCGGGGAGTTGATCGGTCGCTGTTTTGATGCGGCTTTTACGCATCATTGCGGGGTAATACCGGTGGTGGAGGAGGTGAACAGCGTGCGTCAGCTTACTGATAAAGGCAGCCGGATGCTCGACAGAAAGCTGCTGAGGGTGGTGCAGACACCCCAGGTGTTTCCTGCCGCTGCATTGAAAAAGGCGTATATGACCGATTATGATCCTTCATTTACCGACGATGCTTCGGTTGCAGAAAAAAACGGGGTGCACATCATGCTCGTGGAGGGAGAGGAGAGCAATATAAAAATCACCACAGCCTTTGATTTCATCGTCGCTGCGCAGTATGATAAATTAATGCCAAAAAGATAAGTATACCGCTTTTTTTTCGGGAAATTGGATAAAATGCACGATATTTATAAAAAAATGATTTCATTTTGTCATGATATCATAGATTTTTATTACTTTTGAAGATATTATTCAAAGTTTACTTCCGATGGAAAAAATAGATAAGCTAGACAGACAGATTCTGGAGATTATTTCTCAAAATGCCCGCATACCATTCAGGGATGTAGCAGAACAGTGTGGTGTTTCCCGTGCTGCCATTCATCAACGCGTACAGCGGATGATTGAGAACAAGGTGATCACCGGTTCGGGTTATCATGTGAATGCGAAAGTGCTTGGTTATGCCTCCAGTGCCTACATAGGGGTGAAGCTGGAGAAAGGCTCGATGTACAAGAATGTGATCCCCGAGTTCGATAAGATCCCCGAAGTGACCGAATGTCATTTCACCACCGGTCCCTACACCCTCCTAGTGAAGCTTTACGCCCGCGATAATGAACATCTGATGGACCTGCTGAACAACCGCATACAGGAGATACCGGGAGTGGTTGCCACAGAGACGATGATCTCTCTCAGTCAGAGCGTGAAGCGTGAAATACCGATCATGAAAGCTGTTGCGAAGTCATAAGAGGACAATTAAACATCTTCAACTCCGGATAGTAAAGCCGGCCCGAACATCATCTGTTCAGGCCGGTTTTCCTTTGTGCCGGACAGCACCAGTGAGCAGCCTATTTGTTAAAACAATTTTATTTCACTACCTTTGCACCGCGTTTTACGAATTTTACCAACAATTCTGACGCAATCCGGGCTGGTTTTGATGACTTCAGGCATAGTCATCCTTTACAAAACCGTTTTTCCAAATAAGCTTTTTTGTTTTAGGTTTATTGCCCTTCGTGAAAGCGTACCGATATGCTTTTCACTTCTATCCGGGATTTTAACCCGGATATCCGAACTTATGCTATCACGCATATTAATTGTATCATTCAAAATATTATTTATGAGTTTAAAAAGAGCTATTTTCATTTTCACTTTATTGGTTTTCACGTTATCAACATTCGCCCAGACCGGGAACAAGGAGGATGGTTTTAAGATTGGAGGGGCTGTTCGTTATAATATATTGTCGACAAACTACGAGAGTGGGGGAAATAAGCTCAATCCACAGATGACATGGGATACCTGGCGGCTTAACGTCGATGGTTCCCTGTCGGGAATTGATCTGAGCTTTGAATACCGTTTCTATCCAACCAGCGGAACCAGTTTTATCCACCACGGTTACCTGGGATACGGCTTTTCAGAAAAAGTATATATGAAGCTGGGCGTGTCGCAGGTACCCTTCGGTATCGGTGATTTTGCCTCTCACTCATGGTGGTTTCAGATCCCTTACTACCTGGGACTGGAAGATGACTACGACATGGGTGTGCGTTTTGATATCAAGGCTGCTGACAACCTGGATCTCTCACTTGCCTACTATCGTCAGGCTGAGCCTGAAGGTCCCATAGCCGGCAGTAACAACGTGGGGCAGGGGAGATACTCCTATGATATCCTGCCGGGCACAGGCGCCATCGTCGATGGTGACGGTGATATACAGGGTGCTGCTGCATCACTGCGCGAGAAGGATCAGTTGAATGCCCGTCTTGCATGGCAGTTCACTGAGCACTGGGAGGCAGGTCTCTCTGCGCAGGTGGGCGGATTATATAACACAACGCTCGACAGGAGCACTACCTCCACCGCCTTTGCCGCTCACCTGACAGGCGATTTCGGCCGGTTCAACCTGAAGACAGAGTTTATCCATTACAATTATAACGCAACATCTGACGATGGTGATAAGCTGGATGTAGTACAGATGGGAGCATACGGGTATAACTATGCGGGTGGTGAAGGATATACCGGTGGTGTGGCCGCAAAGGCAAATATTTATGTCGCCGGCATTGGCTATACCATCCCGGTGTCGTGGGGCCCGATCACCTCTATCCAGCCATACATCGACTACTCTGTAGTAGATAAAGCAGAGCATCTGTTCCATGACACCCATCACCTGATACCGGGAGTGATGATCACTGCCGGGCCGGTCTACACCTATATCGATTATGCGATGGGTAAGAATCAACCCTGGCTCACCGACGACTTTGGAAAAGGGCTGGGCTCAGGAGTAGAAGATGCGGAGTGGAACAGCCGGTTAAACATAAACATGGGTTACTACTTCTAAAGTTAAATTATGACAGAAAGCAACGAAAGAAAGATAAAACTGGAAGTAAAGGATCTGACCCTTATCTTCGGTAAGAGAAAAAAAGAGGCACTTGCTATGCTTGAGAAGGGTGCTTCCAAGGAGGCGATCCTGAAAAAAACAAAATGTACGGTAGGCATCAACAAGGCCAGCTTCGAAGTGTACGAGGGAGAGGTGTTTGTAGTGATGGGATTGTCCGGAAGCGGTAAATCTACGCTAATCAGATGCCTGAACCGTTTGAATGAACCTACGGCAGGGCAGGTATTCTTTAAAGATCACGATATCACCCGCGAAGGGAACAAGGAACTGCTCAATACCCGCCGCTATGAGATGAGTATGGTCTTCCAGTCATTCGGACTGCTCCCGCACAAAACCATACTTGAAAATGCCGCATTCGGGCTGGAGCTGAGAGGTGAGCCTAAAGAGGAGAGAGAGAAGAAAGCGATGACGGCACTCGAGACTGTCGGCCTGAAAGGTTATGAAGAGCAATACCCTTCGGCCATGTCGGGAGGTATGCAGCAGCGTGTAGGGCTGGCCAGAGCGCTGGCGAACGACAGCGAGGTGCTGTTGATGGACGAAGCATTCTCAGCCCTCGACCCGTTAATCAAATCAGACATGCAGGACGAGCTGCTGCAGATACAGAGTAAACTGAAAAAAACGATTGTCTTTATCACCCACGACCTGGATGAAGCCATCAAGCTGGGCGACCGGATCGTGATCATGAAAGACGGCATCATCGAGCAGATAGGCACCGCTGAGGAGATCCTTACCAACCCGGCAAGTGAATATGTGGAGGCATTTACTGAGAAGGTAGACCGCAAGACAATTATCACCGCCGAAACGCTTATGTTCACCAAGCCACTGCTGCTGCAACTGAAGAAAGATGGCCCCATGCAAGCTATCCGTAAAATGCGTACCGCTTCACTGAACGTGCTCCCTGTGGAGGATGAAAACAGGCTCTTCATGGGATACGTGTGGCTGCAAGATGTGCTGAAGCTGGCAGATGCGAAAGAGAGTCATCTCGATAAAGCGCTGAAGACTGAAGTCCCCAGTGTTTACAAAGACTATACTGTTGAGGAGATGCTGCCACTCATCTCCAACCATAACTATCCCCTTGCGGTGGTGGACAGAGATAACGGGAAACTCCTGGGGCTTGTCACGCAGACCTCGCTGATCATTGAAGCAACACGCTTCGGCGATGAGGAAGTCAAAGAATTAATTGAAATAGCGAACGATATTTGATATGGATAGAATAATTGATTTAGGAAAATATATTGAAATAGGGATCAATGCCCTTGAGAAGAACTTCTCTTTTTTGTGGAGTGCTATCGATGACTCTATATCATGGACTGTAGATCAGATGAATGAACTGCTTCTCTCCATACCCTTTGTTCTCTTTCTGGGGATCGTCACCTTTATGGCTTATTATGCCAAAACAGGGAACAAGCTCTTTACCAGAGAGGGTGTGAAAAAGGGTATCGGTCTTGCGCTGTTCGTCGTATCAGGACTATTCCTGATCTATGCAATGGGATACTGGGAAGAGGCGATTTATACCACAACGCTGGTGCTTGTCTCTACCTTCATCGCCCTGATCCTGGGTATTCCGTTTGGGATCCTGTCGGCAAGAAACAAGACTGCCGACATGATCATAAGACCCATTCTCGATTTTATGCAGACCATGCCGGCATTTGTGTACCTTATCCCCGCGATTTTCTTTTTCAGCGTGGGTAATACCCCGGGCATCATCGCCACGGTGATCTTCTCGCTGCCTCCGGCAGTGCGGCTCACCAGCCTCGGGATAAAGAATGTGCAGAGTGACGTGATTGAGGCGGGACGTGCTTTTGGTGCAACAGAAAACCAGATACTCTACAAGATACAGCTGCCGCTGGCCATGCCCACCATACTGACCGGTGTGAACCAGGTGATCCTGCTCTCCCTCTCGATGGTGGTGATCGCCTCTATGGTCGGCGCCAAGGGGCTGGGAAGCATCGTCTACCAGGGTATTCAGCAAAACGATATTGCCAAAGGTTTTGAATCGGGCCTGGGGATCGTGATCCTCGCCATCATTCTCGACCGTATCACACAATCCATCGCAAACAAAAAATAAATAGAAATTAAACAACAATCGTAATGAAAAAATTAAAAAATCTGACAGGTCTGTTCGCAGCTGTCACACTCCTGCTGTTCATAAGCGCATGCGGTAACAGCCAGAAAAGCGGAGACCAGGACCGTGAGAAAGTAACCATCCTCTATCCCAACTGGGCCGAAGGTGTTGCCTTCACCTATCTCTCACAAGCAGCACTTGAGAGCAACGGTTATGAAGTGGAACTTATCAACCTCGAACCGGGACTGATCTATGGTGAATTGTCAAAAGATAATTCAAAAGGTGATCTCTTCCTCGACGCCTGGCTTCCAAATACACACAAGGACTACTGGAACGATTACGGCGATAAGCTGGTGATGCTGGGCGAGTCGTTCAGCGAAGGTACAACCGGCCTGGTAGTGCCTTCATATGTCACCATCAACTCAATTGATGAGCTGAACGCCCACAAGGATAAGTTCGACGGTGAGATTATCGGTATCGGCAGCGGTGCAGGTATTCATGCAAGCACAGAGAAGGCGATTGAGGCATATGATCTCGATTTTGAACAGATCACCTCCAGTGGTCCCGCCATGGTTGCCGGTCTCGATAAAGCCATTAAGAAGAACGAATGGGTTGTGATCACCGGCTGGAAACCTCATTTCAAATGGATGAACTTCGATATAAAGTATCTGGAAGATCCCAAAGGTGTATATCCCACGGATGTATGTGCCATCATCTCCAGGAGAGGATTTGAAGAAGATATGCCAGCAGTGGCAGCTTTCTTTAAGAAGTTTAATCTGAATGAAGAGCAGCTCTACAGCCTTATGGGTACGATCGACGCTGAGGGTGAAGAAGCCGGAGCTGAGATGTGGTACGAAGCCAACAAATCACTGGTGGATGGCTGGTTTGAATAACTACTGTCAATGAGTTAATATAATTAATCCCGTGAAGATGATTTCCGGGATTTTTTTTGGTACCTATGGCTTTACTTATTATACACTGTCGCTGACTACGCGTGGGCTGTGGTCCGGAGTGCAGATGGACTCCGTGATCCGGCATAAAAACAGAAAAGCCGCCCTGAGAGCGACCCTTCTGTCTTCTGTCGGGATGAGGTGACTCGAACACCCGACCTCCACGTCCCGAACGTGGCGCGCTAGCCAACTGTGCTACATCCCGATCTGATTTGTGCGTGCAAAGGTAAAAAATATTTCCCTTATTTGTG
>JAAYGM010000262.1 GCA_012727735.1 Bacteroidales bacterium
AGACGGGTGAGATAGAGCTGGAACAGCTGACCAGCTATCCCTGGTTAGGGGAGGTGGAGATCAGGATAAAGAAGACCATTCCGGAGAAGTTTACGCTCCATCTGCGTATCCCCGGATGGGCGAGAGGCAGGCCGGTGCCGACCGATCTCTATCATTATGTGGATGGTAAGGATCCTCATTTTTCACTTTCCGTGAACGGGAAACAGTTAAGAATGAATATTGTTGACGGATATGTGCTGCTTGAAAGAAGATGGAATGATGAGGATGTGATCACCTTACAGATGGACATGCCTGTACGCCGTATTGCAGCACATGAGCAGGTTGCTTATAACAGAGGACTCCTGGCGATGGAACGGGGCCCCGTTGTCTACGCACTGGAAGGGATTGATCAGCCGGATGATTATCTCTTTGACATTGTCATCCCACGAACAGCAGCGATCACACCCCGCCACGATGAAACACTGCTGAACGGAATAACACTGCTGGAGGGTGAAGCCTTCAAAGTGAGCAAAGACAGCACCGGGAGAGTTGATAAAGAGGAGCCGTTCACTTTTACCGCTATACCTTACAGCACATGGAACAACAGGGGACCTTCACAGATGGTCGTATGGACACCGGAAGAGGCAGCTTATACCATCCCTGAGCCTGAACCCTCAGTGGCATCTCTGGCAGAACAGATAGGGGGATGGGGCTTCAATGATCAGATGGAGCCCCGCTCATCATCCGATCTGAACACTCCTTATCACTACTGGTGGCTGAAAAACGGTACCGAGGAGTCGATAGGTTACAGGTTTCACAAGCCGCAGAAGGTCTCATCTGTGGAGGTATACTGGCTGGCGTTTGAACATTATGATGTGATCTACAAAGTACCGGAATACTGGAAGCTCTACCATAGAGAAGGAAATGAATGGAAAGAGGTGTCAAATCCTTCCGGTTACGGGGTGGAGGAAGATAAGTACAACCGTGTGACATTTGACCCGGTAATCACTGACCAGCTGAAGCTGGTAGCCAGGCTGCAGGGTCCCGATCCCTCACAGAAGCGGAACCCTGATAACCGGATGCAGACGGCCGATATCGGTAAAAACGGATACTCCGCCGGCGTGATAGAGTGGAAAGTATATGAATGAAATAAATAATTGAACATGATCAGATTTGTTTTTGCTGCCCCTCGCAGGGTGTTGTTTTTGTTATTGTGTTTCGGACTGCCACTGGTGGCAGGTGAAGTGCTTCCCGTACCCGACTCGCTGGGACTGGCTCCGTTCTACGGTAAATACCTCAACGCGGAGGGTATCCCCATTGTCTCTTCATCTGCTGTCGACGATAGAGCGCTTATCCGTGCCGGCAGCGTGGTTTCATCAATGCTCTCGAAAAGGCCCGATGTAAGGCATGCAATGAGCATGAAGGGATGCAAGGTGATGATTATCGGTCAACAGGAGGAGGTGTGTGACCTTCCGGAATATGCTCATATTTGCGATACGCCGGAACATGTTGCCTACTGGAACAGACGTGCGCGTGGCTTCGGAGGTGCCCCCGAAGATGCACTCAGTGCCAGTTGCGGTGAAGAGAATGTGCTCTGTCTGGATGGCGATCGTTACAACGGTGAAAGCATCCTGGTACATGAGTTTGCACATCTGATCCATACCGTCGGCATCACTGCTGTTGCGCCGGAATTTGATGAAAGACTGGAGGGATTGTACCACCGGGCCATTCAAAAGGGTCTTTGGGAAAACACTTATGCCATCAGTAGCAAGGAGGAGTATTTTGCAGAAACAGTACAATCTTTTTTCAATTGCAATCGCTATGCCGTAGAGCCTGACGGTGTACATAACGCCATCAGCAGTCGTGAGAAGCTCCGGGCATACGACCCGGAAATGTTTATGCTCCTGCTGGAGTATTTTCCGGAAACCGACCTGCCCTTGTATGAACAGTCGGTTGCGACACTTTACAAAAATTCAGACTCCTTCAGGGAAAAGTTTACTGCCGGCTATTATTACGCAATCGGGGAGATTGGTGCCGTTGAACAGCGTCACTCCTTCTGGTACTCCACCCATACACCCCGGGGAACGGAGTTCTTTCTGATCGATGCGGAGAAAAAAAGTACCTCACCCGCATTTGATCAGCTGAAAGTGGCTCAAGCACTATCCAGCTTCCCCGATCTCAAGGATACAGATCCCTGGCAGTTGCCATTCCGGACCATCCGCTTTAATGGGGGGTGTGATACCCTTTCTTTTCGTCTGAACGACTTTGATTACCGGATAGCGCTCACGGACTACACCACTACACGCCACCGGGTGAAAGAGCGATCCAATGGATACTGGGGTGCACGGCAGCGCGAAAATGAAGAGAGAAAAGTGACCTCACCCGATGGAAAAAAGGCAGCATACATCTCTGAAGGTAATCTGTGGGTAACAGATCTTACAACTAAAGAGAGTGTGCGATTGAGTGATGACGGTTCACCCTATGAATATTATTCCTCCAATATTTACTGGTCACCCGATTCAAAAAAGATTGTCTGTTGCAAATACCGGTCGGGAGGTGACCGGAAACTACTGCTGATCTCCTCATCGCCCGTTGATCAACTGCAACCCAAAACGGTAACCTACGACTACCCTAAACCCGGCGACGCACTGCCCATACGACGCCCTGTAATGTTTATACCGGATGAAGATAAACAGATTTTCTTTGATATCCCCGACGTGGAGGAACAGTATGATCTGGGGGCAATCAGATGGGATGAAGAGAACCGGTTCTTTACATTCCATTTCAACCGGCGCGGACATCAGCAGTATCTGATCTATTCGGGAGATACTACAGGCAGGTTATACCCGGTGGTGGATGAAAGAGAAGAGACTTTTGTCTATTACAACAACCTATACAGCCACTGGTTTAAAAACAGCGACGAACTGCTCTGGGTCTCCGAGAGAGACGGATGGAGACACCTCTATCTGTATGATGTGCCATCCGGGAAAGTGAAGAAGCAGGTGACACGCGGTGAGTGGGTGGTCAAGAGCGTGATGCACGTGGATGAGGATGCCGGCACCGTGATCATCAAAGCCTGCGGAATGAATGAGGATGAAGATCCCTACCTGGAGAAGTATTACAGGGTGAACCTCCGCAACGGAGAGATACACCCACTCACACCGGAGAACGCACATCATGCAGTCACCTTCAGCCCCGATTATCAATATATGGTCGACTCCTATTCACGTGTCGATCTGCCCCCAGCCATCGTAGTGCGTTCGGTACTGAACGGTGAGGTAATCTTCAGACCGGAAAATCAACCTGATATTACTGCAGCACTGGAGGATGGATGGAACATGCCGGAGGTTTTTACGGCGAAAGGAAGAGACGGAATCACCGATATTTGGGGAGTGATTATCAGACCCACGGATTTTGATCCGGCAAAAAAATATCCTGTGATAGAGTATATTTATGCGGGTCCGCATGATTCTCATGTACCCAAGGCATTCTCGATGGTGCATCGTTGTAGTGCCCTGGCAGAACTGGGATTCATCACGGTGATGATCGACGGCATGGGTACCGCAAACCGTTCCAAAGCGTTTCATGATGTCTGCTGGCAGAACCTGAAAGATGCCGGCTTCCCCGATCGTATTGCATGGATCAAAGCGGCGGCAGATAAGTACCCCGCGATGGATACCACACGCGTCGGTATTTACGGCACCTCGGCAGGTGGACAGAGTGCCATGGGGGCACTGCTGTTTCATCCGGAGTTCTACAAGGTGGCGGCATCTTCCTGCGGTTGCCATGATAACCGCATGGACAAGATGTGGTGGAACGAACAGTGGATGGGGTACCCAATAGGTAAAGCATATGAAGAGTCATCCAACGTGGTGAACGCACATCTGCTGAAAGGGGAACTGCAGTTGATGGTGGGAGAGATGGATAACAATGTGGATCCGGCCAGTACACTGCAGGTGGTGAATGAACTGATCCGACACGGCAAGGAGTTTGATTTTGTGATGCTACCGGGTGCCGGTCATACAGATGGTGGCAAGTACGGCGAAAGAAAAAGAACCGATTTCTTCGTCAAACACTTTTTACAACTGGAACCACCCAAATGGAATATGCCTGAAAATCAGTAGCCAGGGATGATTTTATTCATCGCTTAGAGGATATTACTATTTTTTCGGAGGAATTTTCTATCATGATTACATGGCAATGTTTTAATTTGTGAAAGTGAATCTAATAAGTGTTAAATGTATTGTTGAGATAAAATCTTTGAAGTGAGTTATCAGTGAAGTGTAACCTGAATTTTTAAAAATAAAGAGAATAATGCAAAAATGATTAAAAAGACTATGAAGATGAACACATTTATTCATTTCCTTTTTTCTGTGAACAGGAAATTGGGATTATTTCTGTTAATGCTTTCAATACTAACCCTCACGGGTAGTTTTGAAACAGTGTCCGCCTCAGTGGATAGCCATGTCGTTTCTTCCATTGAAGAGATGCAGCAAAATCCGCTTACCTTGAGGGGAGTGATTCGTGACGGATCTACCGGTGAGCCGCTGATAGGTGCAAACGTCATTGAAAAAGGAACAACCAACGGTACCGTGACAAACAGTGACGGCTCTTTCCGGCTTGATGTGCAGAGTAACCGTGCTGTACTGTTGATCTCCTATATCGGCTATCAGACAGTTGAGGTGCCCGCCTCGGGAAATATGAACATCTCCCTCAGTGAAGATACCGAACTGATGGATGAGTTGGTGGTGATTGGCTATGGTACACAACGAAAAGGAGATGTGACCAGCGCCATTACCAGCGTTAAGGCAGAAGATTTTACGGTGGGTAAGATCGGTGATGCGGCAGACCTTATCAAGGGTAAGATCGCAGGGTTGAACATCTCGAAAGGATCGGGTGACCCCAATCACGGCTCTACCATTCGCCTGCGCGGTGTGATATCCCTCGAAGGCAGTTCCACGCCACTGGTGTTGATCGATGGTATTGAAGGAAACCTTGGCACCGTTGCACCGGAAAACATCGCTTCCATTGATGTGCTGAAAGATGCCTCCGCGGCAGCAATCTATGGTACACGTGGCGCAAACGGAGTGATCCTGATCACCACTAAATCGGGAAACAGAGGTGCCGGCACGATTGCCAACTACTCCGCCTACACATCTCTGTCAATGTTTGGTAAAACACTCGATTTCTACGGACCGGAAGATATCAGGCTCGGAAAAACCAACTTCGTGGACAAAGGACATGATACCGAATGGCTTGATGCCGTTACGCGTGCAGCCATGACGCATAACCATAATTTCAACGTGCGCGGTGGTACTGATAAAACCACCTACTCAGCCGACTTCACCTACCGTAACGAAGACGGAGTGATCATGGAAACCTACAGCAGGGACATAAAAGCAAACCTGGACGTTTCTCACTGGATGTTCAACGACATGCTCAAGATACAGATGAACGTTGTAAAGGGATTGCATGAAAACAGCGCCACCAACGCCAGCAACGCCGATGCATCTAACATCTATCGTCAGGCACTCATCCACAACCCTACGGAACCAATCTGGAATGACGATGGCACATACTATGAGAATTTTCAGGTGAACTACTACTACAACCCGGTGGGGATGATCAAGGAGCGCACCGGCTCATACAATACAGAGTGGACCCGGATGACCGGTAACATCACCTTTGAGCCCATCAGTGGCTGGCAGACAAACCTGATGGTGGCAAGCCGGCTATTCAATGCACATGACAAAGGTTACTACACCTCTGAATATTATAGCCAGAAGATGGAGAACCATACCGGTTACGCCTATCACTCCTTCTCCGGAAGCCGTACCGATAACCTGGAACTGACATCCAAGTACCACAATTTCTTCGGTGATCACCGCTTCGACGGGCTGGTGGGATATAGCTACCAGTATAACGTGAATGATGGGTTCAATGCCAACAATTACGATTATCAGAACGACTTTTTCCAGTACAACAACCTGGGCGTAGGTATGGCACTGAAAGACGGGAAAGCAGGCATGGGAAGCTACAAGAACGACAACCGGCTGATTGGTTTCTTCGGCCGTATCAGCTATGGATATGCCGACAGGTACAACCTGCTGTTAAGCGTGCGTCAGGAAGGATCATCCAAGTTCGGTGAGAACCACAAATGGGGTACCTTCCCTTCTGCTTCCTTCGGATGGACTGTCAGCAACGAATCATTTATGGAAGATATCACCTGGGTCAACAACCTGAAGCTGCGCGCCGGTTATGGTGTGACCGGTGTGATCCCGAATAACTCCTATCAGTCGTTGACAAGATATGCACTCGGTTCCTCCTACTATTATGAGAATGGTGTATGGAAACCCGGTCTTGTGGTTGGATCCAACCCCAACCCGGATCTGAAGTGGGAAAAATCGGCTGAAGTGAACATCGGTCTGGACCTGAGCGTACTGAATGACCGGCTGGGAGCGTCTGTCGATATTTATAACAAACATACCAATGACATGTTGTGGTGGTATTCCGTCCCTGCACCTCCCAATCTCTACACACAGACACTGGCCAATGTGGGTGAGTTGAACAACAAGGGTATTGAGGTGGCCATCAATGCCGTTCCTTTCCGGACGAACGATTTTGAGTGGAAGAGTACCCTTACCGGTTCCTTTACCACTAACAAACTGATAAGCCTTTCAAACGATCTCTATGAAACGGCTAATGAGATTGATGATGCCTGGTTGGGTGAACCGATTACCATCCCGACACAGCGATTGATCGTGGGGAAAACAGTGGGTCAGTTCTTCGGCCTTAAATCGGTCGGCGTCTCGGAAAACGGACTCTGGATGATTGAGAACCCGGGAACGGGAGAAGCAGAAGAGTTTACCGACAATATGCTCAACAACGATGACTATCGTCAGTACCTGGGCAACTCTCTGCCGAAAGCCTACATGGGGTGGAACAACTCCTTCTTCTACAAGGATTTCGATCTCTCAATGCAGTTCACCGGCCAGTTCGGATTTGATATCCTGAATGAACCCCGTGCTTTCTATGAGAATAACTCCATCGCCTACAACCGTTTGAAATCGGTTGAGAATGCACCCTACAACGGTCAGAATACGCTCTCTACAGCACAGAAACAGACCATTGTGAGCTACTACATGGAAAAAGGTGACTTCGTGAAGCTGACCAATCTCACCCTGGGATACACGGTCCCTTTAAGAAGTACGAATTATGTGAAAGGAATGAGAATCTATCTTTCCGGTGACAACCTCCTTACCTTCACCGGTTACAGCGGCCTGGACCCGGAACTCTCCAACAGCAGTCCCCGCTCTGCCGGCATTGACTGGCGCGACAGATACCCTTCCATCCGCTCATTTACCTGCGGCGTCAACATAACATTCTAACAATGAAAAAGATGAAAAAAAATAGATTTAAACTTACCATACTGTCACTGACAGGCGCATTGTTGTTCACCTTCGGAGGCTGTACCGACCTGAGTGAGACCATTTACGATACGCTTGCCGCTGAGAAATATGAATTTACCGAGACAGATGCAGCCAGCATGTTTTCTCCCGTTTACAGCAGCTTGCGCTCCCTCTACTGGGGTTGGAATGGTTATGCCGATATACAGGATGAGTCGTCCGACCTCTGGTGTACTCCTTATCGCATCGGGATTGGCTGGGGCGACCTCTATGTTTCCCTCCACAAGCACCAGTTTCACTCCCAGATTGGCCATTTCTGGACTGAATGGAATTACGCCTACTCCGGCATCAATGCATGTAACAAGCTGCTGGCAGACAAGGCGGTGCAGGCCTCCGAGTCGGCAACCGCCCAGCTGAGAGGCTACCGTGCACTCTATTACTATATTCTGTTTGATCTTTTCCGCAACATCCCACTCGATACCACCTATGATCATCCCGAGGGATGGATGCCGGATCAGGCTGACCCACAGGAGACATGGGATTTTATTATCGAGGAGCTGACCGCAATCAAGGGAAAATGCGGACCCGATAATGGTATGGGGCAAATCAACGATTACACTGTGAATATGATCCTGGCGAAGATGTATCTTAATCACAACGCCTGGTTCAACAATCACTCCGATAACTCCTGGTACGGCAAAGCCATCGATGAGGTGAACGAGGTGATCAACAGCGGCCGTTTTGCACTGGCAGCCAATTACTCTGACAACTTCAAGGAGGATATCTCCGGCAATCCGGAAATCATCTTCGGCATTCCCTTCGAAAATAAGTATGCCAGTGGTAACTATTACGCCAACAAATGGATCCATACAGCCGGCAGGGCTGTCTGGGATTTCAACGGCTGGGCTACCGGAGGCAGTACCGCCCTGCCACAGTTCCTCGACACATACGATGAAGAAGATGGTCGTTTTTCGGCCACATGGACTGTCGGGCAACAGTACGACCGCAGTGGCTCTCCCATCATGGTGGAAGGTGAGCCGTTGGTTTATACCAGGGAGATTCACAGTATTGACAATCCCGGCTGTTATCCCTTTGAGGGTGCCCGTCTGATCAAATATGAGATTCTTGCCGGTGATTTCGGTTCTTCCTATGACGATATACCTTTCTTCCGCCTGGCAGATGCCTATATGATCAAGGCCGAATGTCTGCTTCGTTTGGGTGGATATAAGGGTGAAACGGAACAGACCGCTGCCGACCTGGTGACGGCTGTACGTCAGCGCGCCTTCAGGGATAATCCCGCCAAAGCAGTACGCACAGTGGCTCAGCTCAAGGGTGGCAGTGTCTACCAGTACGGATACCGTGAGAACCAGGGTAAAATGGGTGAAGAGGATATCTGGATCACTACCCATGAGGGAGGTGATGATATTGAACTGGGCGGATTGCTGGATGATCTGGCCTGGGAGTTTGTGGCAGAACATCACCGTCGCCAGGACCTGATCCGCTTCCGAATCAATGGAAGCAATCAGAATGTCTACAACGGTAAATCATGGTTCTGTAAAAAAGCGAAAACCGATCCGATCGACAACCATGCAGATATTTTCCCGTTGCCGAAAGATTTTATGGATGGTAATCCCAAGCTGGGGCAGAATCCCGGTTACGGTAGCTAATTAACTGTTCAGATTAGAGGAAATCAATATTTATACCGATCATTAAAATGAAGCTTATCATGAGAAGAGATATATTATACCTGTTTGCTGTTACACTGATGTTTGCTTTTTCGGCCTGTAGTGACAGCTACGAAGATGCTACCAGCAAGCATATCTATGGTGAAGAGGAGAGTCCCTACCTGCGGATTGACCCGCAGGCTACAGTCACCAGCGAGATCGCGTTTGCAGTGGAGCGGCTCGAACCCTATGTAATCCATCTGGAGGATTACGAAGAGCAGTTTGTGAATAAGATGGGGATGACGACTGATCAGGTGGTCAGCGGACTGCAAAACGGCTCCGTGGTGTTTTACAACATCAACACCACCCGCAATCACTGGAACAAGGCTGAGAAAACCAAAGGTGACAAAGGCTGGTATTACAATTCAGCGGGAGGGGTTACTACAGAATCGGATGCATCCAGAACAGCCAGTTTGGAGATCAATGCCACCGATAAAACAATCACTGTCTACCCTGTTGAGGGGATCGCCGTGGGCACATCGGTTGGTTTCAATGTGGGGTTTGCCGTGAACGGACCCGATTATGACAACTATGTACGTTTCTCCTTTCAGGTATCCTATACCGACCCTACCATTGTGATGATGAATGTCACCATTCCTGCCGGCGACTATGCATCGTATGGTATCGACCTGAACAATTACAGGGAGACGATTGCGTTGTGCATGGATATGACTCTGGAGGAGTTTCTGGCCAGCATCGATACCTTCGGCGGCACTGTCCGCATGTATGCCGTGAATCCGCAAAGCGGAGTATGGGACGAGACCAGCGGTTATACCGCCAACGCCCCAGGGTACTGGCTGACCAGTCAGGGTGCGGTTTGCAGCTGGGGAGCCACCGACTTCACCCTTTATGCTGAACTGGCCGCCGGTGACGAGATGCTCTATATCGGTCGTGCACCCGAACTGGCTGCCGGTAACAAATACACTTTAAGCATCGGTTATCGTGACACGGAGAATCCTGCATACTTCTTCCGTTTCATCATCACTGCAACCCTTGCTTGATAGTAATTATACAGGAGGAGAAATTGTCATCGGTACAATTGTCCTCCTGTATGTTTTTTTATACAATATTATACGCTTTTATCGTGTAGAATAGATATATTTAGGAAATATATCTTCGCGGATAATTTTTATCAGGCGCTGACTGTTTCTGCCGGAATAAACCATTTTGAACCCATTACAACGTGAGAAGTCGACTTATATATTATCTCCTGCTGCTACTCTTTTTCAGTCTCTGCAACTGTAGTGCGGATGATCCCATCCCTGACCTCCCTGATGAACCAGAACTTCCCGGTGAGAACGGGAAACCGGATGAACCGGATGAAGAGGGTCTGATCATTCTTGATCCCTCAGATGTTCAGGATTACGAGATGATATACAAACCGAAGGAGTTTGTGGCGATGAACTGGCTCAGGGAGGACAGTAGATGGTCTCTTGTACGCTCCCGCCAGTCGGAGCATTTTATCCTTTTCTGGGAAGAGGGCTTTGGTGATGATCCCGGCTCATCAAGCCTCTCTGAAGCACTCAGGGTAGATGTAGATGATCTGCTGACGAAAGCGGAAATGTTTTTCACCATCAACGTGGAGCAATTAAAGTTTGCCGAACGCAACAGTGGCACCTCCAACCTGGAGAGATACAAGATGCAGATCTATCTCCATTATCAGACAGAGTGGCTGGCCACCGGTGCAGGTTATGATGATGTGATCGGAGCACTCTGGGTGAACCCGTCAACCTGTAAACCGGTGGGATCAACCATCGCTCATGAGATAGGACATTCTTTTCAGTACCAGGTCTATGCCGATCTGCTGGCAGCAGGTGAGACGGCCAACGATTATTCGCGTGGCTTCCGGTATGGTTTCGGCGGCGACGGTGGCAATGGCTTCTGGGAGCAGACAGCACAGTGGCAGTCGTTCCAGTCCTATCCTGCGGAAGCATTCGAATCTTATAACTTCGATGTCTATACTGAAAATGCACACCGGCATATCTGTCACGAGTGGCAACGTTATGCCAGTTATTTCATTCACTATTACTGGAGTGACCGCCATGGTGTCGATTTTATCGGAAAGCTGTGGCGGGAGGCGGTGCGTCCCGAGGATCCCGTAGAAGCCTATATGCGGATGAATGAGCTGTCGGTGGAGCAGATGAATGATGAGATGTATGAGGCTGCCGCCCGTTTTGTGACCTGGGACCTGGAGGAGATCCGCACAAGAGGCAGCTCCTATACAGGCAAACAATCATGGCAGCTTTACCCCCACGCGGAGGGAGGCTATCAGGTGGCCTACAGTCACTGTCCCGGTACCACAGGTTACAATGCCATACCGCTGAACATCCCGGCTGAAGGCACCACCATAACTGTCACATTTGATGGATTGACACCAGGCTCCCCACTGGCATCAGCTGATCCGGGATTGGCCCTGAAAGGGGAGCAGCGCCTGACGGTGGAGAGCTATAACACTTCAGATGCCTCTGCTGCCGGCTGGCGATATGGTTTTGTGGCGCTAATCACAGGTGGTGAAAGGATCTATGGTGAGATGCAGAACGACCGCAACGGTACCGCTTCATTTGTCGTACCGGCGAACTGTGAAAGAGTGTGGTTCGTTGTGTCGGGAGCTCCCACCAGATACCAATCGCATGCCTGGGACGAGGACGAGCTAAACGATGAACAATGGCCTTATCGTCTGCAGTTCACAGGTACAGACCTGCTGGGGAACATTGCGATTGACCCGGACGCAGTGCCGGAGGATATTACGCTGACCTATAATCTCTCCTTCCCGGCGGATGCCGCTGCATACTCGGGAGCAAAAGAGGATCTGATCAGCAACAATGATCTGATAAAAGTGGCAGAGGCATTTAAGATGCAGGGCTCAGCCATCAGCGGGATGATGCTGGAAGCCAAAGAGACAGCCCGCGAAGGGAAAATAGCCTTTGCTGCAGTGGAGCCCGGTAGCGGACTCAATTACAACACTACAGCCAACGGCTACGGGTTCTGGTTCGACAGCCAGGGTCGTGTAATCGGTTGGGGAAACGACAATGACAGCAAGCTGTTCGCCGAGTTCACGACTCTCGCTTTTCAGTTCTCCATCGGCCAGTATCCCGGGAAATGCAAAGCAGGTGATAGTTACACCATCCGCGAGGCACTGGTTTATACGAAAGAGGGTAAGCAGTACCGTGCAACATTTGTTTTCAATATATCCATCACACAATGAAAAAAATAATATTTACAATTATCTGCCTTACAGCTCTGCTGATGAGCTGCGGCAATCAGCAAAACAATCAACCGGAACAACCGGAACAAGTGAACCTACAGGAACAACCGGCTGATCTTGCTGAGATCACAACTCCCCCGGCTGAACTGAACCCCGATCCCTTCTACAAAAAGTATATGAATGTGAATGGTATCCATGTGGTCAGTTCATGGCGTGTACCCGACAGCTGCTTTCATGCAGCCTTCATTACGGTGAATGCACTTACCGGTATGCTGCCGCCTGAAGTACTTGCCTCAATGACCGAAAGAGATACACGTATAGGCATCATGGCGCGATATGAAGGTACCACAGATATACCTGAGCATGCCTACCTTGCAGCCGACACTACACTCAACTGGGATGTGCGCGCCAGGGGACTGGGCGGAACGCTGGAGCTGCCCTTGACCACCTGTGCCGAGGAGAACATTCTGGCCTATCAGATTGATAAATACCATGCGGAAGATATCCTTATCCATGAGTTTGCCCATACCATTCACGATGTGGGCATCTCCCCGGTCTACCCAGACTTCAATGAACGCCTGCAGCAGGCACTGGATGCTGCCATTGAGAATGGCAAATGGTTCAATACTTATGCTGCAACCAATATCTGGGAGTACTGGGCCGAGGGAGTGCAGAACTGGTTCGATGTCAACGCTGAGGTGGAGCATGAGGAGGGTGACGGGAAACATAACAGGGTAAATACGCGGGAGGAGATGAGAAGATACGACCCCGCCTTATACGAAATCATTGCTGAATTTTTCCCTGCGACGGACAATAGGATCAGCCGACATCAAACTGTTGATCTATATCCTTTAGAAGAATAAATAAATAGAATCAAAACTTATATAACTATGAACAGATTATTGGTCACTTTTTTCATCTTGTGGAGTATACTCTTTGTTGCCGGGGCACAGTCACCCTGGGAGAGGATTGCTCAAAAGCCCTCCACGCTCAATGCTGAACAGGGTGAGTTAAAGTTCACTACGAGATCATTCTCACTGAGCCTGGTGAAAGCCTCCCAAACGGTAAAACATTTAATACCGCACTCAGACAGTTCATTCGATTATACGCCCTCCGACAGACTCAGCCAAAGAGATAAAGACGGACTCTATCATCTGGGGGATATCAACATCACCCTCAGGGGAACGGGGGAGAGTGAATGGAAACAATATTCCACAGCACATAACCGTAAACCTGTGGAGATACTGCCTGTCAACGGTAATATACTTGTTGCAGCCAATCTTACATCCACACTGCCGGAAGATATACCTGTCAATATAAAAAGATACTGGGAGACAGATCAGGGTGACCTGATACTCCGATTTGAGATCACCAACAGATCGACGGCTGCCATTGAAATTGGATCGTTAGGTATTCCTTTGATATTCAATAATATCCTTGAGGGTAAGAGTCTTGACCAGGCGCATCACGACAACGTTTTCTTTGATCCCTATATCGGTAGAGATGCGGGATACCTCCAGGTGAACCGTCTGCATGGTAAAGGAGGAAGCCTCCTGGTGCTGCCTCATCTGAATGCCGGTTTTGAGGCGTATAACCCTTTGAACGATGATCCTACACCAAAGGGTGTCGTCTTTGAAGGTTTCCACGAATGGCTGATACACAGCAGGGCCAATGCCGAAACGGAGTGGGGTGGGGCAAACCCCTGGAATGAACCCTCCAGCATGATGCTGGCACCCGGAGAGCAGAAAAACTTTGCTTTGAAATTTGTGCTGGCACCCTCTATCCGGGAGATCGAACAGGAGTTGCTGGATAGGGGCAGACCGGTAGCAGTAGGATTACCCGGCTATATACTGCCAATGAATGAGGTGGGTAAGCTATTTCTCAACTATCCTGAGAAAATCAGTGAGATCACAGTCTCACCGGAGAATGCGATGAGTGTTTCCTACAAGAGTGAGACACCCAACAGCTGGTCAGAATATGAGATAAGGGGTCAACAGTGGGGACGGGCACGCCTTACAGTCAGGTATGAAGACAATACAGTACAGACGATCAATTACAAGGTGATCAGGTCGCAGGAAGAGGCCGTGAACGACCTGGGCAGGTTTCTTACCACTGCACAGTGGTATGAGAACGGTGAGGATCCCTTCGGGCGCTCACCCTCGGTGATGAACTACGATTATGAAAAAAAACAGATTCTTACACAGGAACGTCGTTCCTGGTTCGTGGGCCTGAGCGATGAAGCAGGTGCCGGCAGCTGGCTGGCAGCAATCATGAAACAACTGGTCAATCCCGACAGGGAAGAGGTCGGGAAAATCAAAAGGTTTATGCATGAGACATTGTGGGGAGGCATACAACACAATGCTGATTCCACAAAATATGGGGTCAGGAAAAGTCTCTTTTATTATGAGCCGGATCTGATGCCCATGGGGATTTACAGTGACTCCATACAGTTCAGGGGATGGGAAGCATGGTCACTGGAAAACGCGGAAGATCTGGGCAGGTCTTATAACTATCCTCATGTGGCGGCAGCTCACTGGGTGATGTACCACCTTGGAAGAAACAGGGGCTTTGATGATATCGATTGGAAGCTCAGCCTCGAAAACGCTTATCATACGGCAATCGCCATGGTGAAGTTCGCTCCCTGGTACGCGCAGTTCGGACAGATGGAAGGTTCTGTCTTCCTCTATATCCTGCTCGATCTGCAGCGGGAAGGTCTTACAGAGATGGCATCCTCCCTGGAAAAGGAAATGAAGGTAAGAGCTGACCACTGGAAATCACTCGACTATCCTTTTGGGAGTGAGATGCCCTGGGACTCCACCGGACAGGAAGAGGTCTATATGTGGACATCTTATTTTGGTTATGCCGACAAAGCGGATGTGACACTGAACGCCATCCTTGCCTACATGCCCACACTGCCGCACTGGGGATATAACGGAAGTGCACGCCGATACTGGGATTTTGTCTATGGCGGAAAGCTTGCCAGGATTGAGCGCCAGCTGCACCATTACGGATCCGGACTGAATGCCATCCCGGTGCTGGCTGCCTACAGGGATCATCCGGATGATTTCTATCTTCTGCGTGTGGGACATGCCGGCTCCATGGGACCACTGGCCAATATTACAGAAGATGGCTTTGGGCCGGCTGCTTTTCACTCCTTTCCCTCCACACTTGAGATTGACGGCTATGCAGGTGATTACGGCAGCGGCTTCTATGGCTATGCAGTGAACGCGGCGACCTTTATCTATCACCATCACGAGTTTGGATGGACAGCCTTCAGCGGAAATATTGCGGAGGAAGGTGAGTGGATACGTACCGAGATCACCACAGCCGGTAAAAACCGCCTCTTTATCGCTCCGGAAGCACTGAACATAGAAACTGTGGCGGGCCGTATGAAGCAGGTGGATTACAACCCCACTTCGGGAGAGGTTACCCTGCTGCTTGAGGGTGAGACATTACTGGATATAACCCTTCCGGAAAACAAGAAGATGATTCTTCCTCCGGGCATCACCCAAAATGATAGAGGCTGCTATGTGATCACAATGGCCGGAGAAAAACAGTACTCACTAAGGATGAAAATTGAGTGTGAGACAGATCGAAAATGATAAAGAAGAGAGATCAACAGTGCTGTTTATCCCATTTGTTGTGTTCTCAGAAAGAAACTGAATAATAATGCGAAAATCAAAATTTATTATCACTGTATGGATATGTGCAGGTTTACTGATGTCGGTGCCGATGCATCTCTTTTCCCTACATGCTGAAGTAGTCGTTCACACTGTTACCTCTGATTCGAAGGTAATCACAAGGGTGGAACCAGTCAATGTGGAATGTCCCGTAGGTACAGTGCCCGTATTGCCCTACAGGATATGGGTAACATACTCCAACGGGAAATCGGAGTTCCGCCAGATCAGGTGGTCAAACTCTGCACGTAACGTGGAAGAGGATCAGGCCAATCCTGATACGCACCCTATAGGTCATCAATACAGCATCAAAGGGTTTGTCACCGGCGACAACAGCACCCCCAACGGCTATCCCATCAAGGCAAGAATTAAAGTGGTTGCCGCTGTAGAGGCTGCTCCTTCTCATATCCCCGTGGCTGAATCGGTGCCGTTACACAAGGTGACAATCACCGGTGACAACAGGCTCACCTCCAACAGGGAGCTGGCTATCAGTGAAATCATCAGCTGGGACGTGTCCCAGCAACTCTATAATTACAGGGATACCTATGGCCTCTCTACAGAGGGTTATACCATCTCTGACGGCTGGGACTCACCCACTACCAAGCTGAAGGGACACGGTTCGGGTCATTACATGTCTGCCCTGGCCCTGGCATTTGCCAGCGCTACCGACCCGCAGCAGAAAGAGAAACTCCGTACAAATATGACCAGGATGGTCGACGAGTTGCGTGAGTGCCAGGAGAGAACATTTGTATGGGACGACAAGCTGGGCAGGTATCTGGAAGCACGTGACTTTGCACCGGAAGAGGAGCTGCGGGAGATGAAGGGTAGCTGGGAGGACTTTGATCAGCATAAAAAAGAATGGACGAAATACGGCTACGGTTATCTCAATGCTATTCCCGCGCATCATGCCGCATTGATCGAGATGTACCGCGCCTATAACAATGAAAGCTGGGTATGGGCACCTTACTACTCCATTCATAAACAGCTGGCCGGGCTGATCGAAATTGCTACCTATGTTGATGATCCGGCAGTGGCGGCCAAAGCGCTGCTGATTGCCAAGGATATGGGACTCTGGATATGGAACAGGCTCCATTACCGCACCTATTTGAAAACAGACGGGACGCAGGAGGAGCGCAGAGCCATGCCAGGCAACCGTTATGAGATGTGGAACATGTATATTGCCGGTGAAGATGGGGGAACAGGTGAGTCACTGGCCCGTCTTTCCGAAATGGTGAGTGATCGTCGGGAGAAAGCACGTCTCCTCGAAGCTTCCACCTATTTCGACAGTCCTGCTTTCTATGAGCCACTGGCAAGGAATATCGATGATATACGCACCCGTCATGCCAACCAGCATATACCAAAGATAACCAGCGCCCTGCGCAGCTTCAGAGGAAGTGATGACCCCCGTTATTATCATCTTTCCCGGCATTTCTGGGAGATGATTCAGGGGCGCTACCGCTATGCTACCGGTGGCGTGGGTAATGGTGAGATGTTCAGACAGCCCTATACACAGATGCTGAGCATGGCAACCAATCCTTCACCCACCCTCAATGAGACTTGCTGTGCCTATAATCTGGCCAAGCTGACCAGGGACCTGAACTGTTTCAATCCGGATGATGCCCGCTATATGGATTACTACGAGCGCCTTCTCTATAACCAGCTGATAGGATCATTGCATCACAGCTGTTACATGACCACCTATCACTATGCCGTGGGCCTTAATGCCTCAAAGCCCTGGGGAAATAAAACACCCCAATCGACATGCTGCGGTGGTACCGGCTCGGAGAACCATGTGAAGTATCAGGATGCAACCTACTTTACATCGGAGCATACGCTCTGGGTTGCCTTGTACATGCCTACCACTCTCCGCTGGGACAACAAGGGGATTACTTTGCAGCAGGATTGTCTCTGGCCGGCTGAAAATGTAACCATCAGGGTTACAGAGGGCACGGCAAATTTCGAAATGAGGCTGCGTGTACCCTACTGGGCGACACAGGGTTTTGACATCAGACTGAATGGTGTTTCGGTGGCTTCGTCTTACAAGCCAAGCTCCTATGTGACCATCCCTGCACGCGACTGGTCTGAGACAGACATTCTCGAGGTAACCATGCCCTTCAGTAAACATATCGACTACGGACCAGATAAGGTGGAGACCGCATTTGCCGGCCAAAACCAACCTGATATTCAGTTTGCGCCCATGTGGGCAGGAACCCTTATGTATGGACCTCTGGCCATGACCACCACAGGCGTGAACAGCTGGGATGAGGCAATACTCACCATCGATTCATACCTGGAGACAATCATCACAAATGGTCCCGGTGGCGGATCTGCCGGCACAAACGGTAATCTCTACACACTGACGGTGGGCGACAAGACATTCGAACCGGATTATTACAGGGATGAGCATTCTACCCATTACTTCAGGATTGCTGTTGCCGATGATATGATCTCCGGCTTCAGAGAGATGCTTTCGGACAAGATGGAGGATACAAAGGTGTTCAAGACTGAAAACTATACACCTGACTCCCATAAAAAACTGAAAGAAGCCCTTGCCGCCGGCAGAAAACTGTACAGCTCGAAAAAAATAACCCAAAGAGAGATTATTGAACGGATTGCCGGAATAGACAGCGCTGTTCAACAGTTGCAGCCAACGGGCCTCGATAAGTCTGACCTGACAGTTGTCATCAACCAGGCCTCATCGGTGAATGCTGCGGACTACACATGGGATACTTTCCACGCACTGCAGATGAAACTGGCAACAGCCAGAGAGGTGAAGGAGACCAGTGCATCGCAGTTGTCGGCCGACAGGCAAACGTTGACACTTCACAACGCTTTGCGAGATCTGGTGACAGTGAGTAGTGTGGATAAAAGTTATCTGGTTGAGATGTTGGCACTTGCCATTGAACGGAAAGAGATGCAGGAGGCATGGAATGCACTCACGGTGAAGATTCCCGAATATGCACCCTGGGCCCCCCATGCCTACAGACGGCTGCTGTATCATCTGGGTGAAGCACAAAATGTTTATGAGAACAGAGAGAAAAACTACAGCCAGAATGAAGTCAACCTGGCTGCTGCAGCACTCAATGCCGCAATCAATACCATGCGGCCAGGTAATCTGCCGGAGCCCGAGGATCTTTACCCGCTCTCTAC
>JAAYGM010000033.1 GCA_012727735.1 Bacteroidales bacterium
AGATAGTTACAGAAAAAACGGGATGGTCACTGCTGCTGCTGATCGCCCTCTTCACTTTCGGTATACAGTCGTGCGACGACAATCCAGACAAATTTGAGCTGACCGAAGGTATACCTGAGGTATTCTATGTAAGAGTTCCTGCTCCTGAATCAGCTGATTCGCTGCTGGTGAAAGCCTTTATGGACAACAGCATCGTGCTGGTGGGGAAGAACCTTACAAGCATCCGTGAGATGTGGTTCAACGACAAGAAAGCGATCCTGAACTCCAGCTTCATCACCGACAACAACCTCTTTGTCACCATTCCAAAAGAGATCCCCGGTGTGGTCACCGACAAGATCTATATGATTACAAAAGGGAACGACACCATCACCTACGACTTTGGTGTACAGGTGCCCGGTCCGGTGGTGTCGCGCATCTCGAATGAGTATGCTCATGACGGACACGTGGCCATCCTCTATGGTGATTACTTCATCGACGATCCCAACGTGCCGCTCACCATTACCATGGCAGGCAACATTCCTGTCACGGAGATCATCAGCATAGAGAAGACCAAGGTGACCTTCCGTATTCCCGAGGGAGCGCAGAAGGGATATCTCAATGTGAAGTCGATCTATGGTACTGCACGCTCGAAGTTCCAGTTCCGTGACGACCGCGGTATGATTCTCGACTGGGACAATCTCAACGCCGACGGCGGATGGCGCGCCGGCAAGATCAAGAACAGCGATCCGGAAGGGATCAGCGGCAACTATGTCTACTTCACCGGTTCACTCGTTGGTGATCCAACCGTCGACTGGGCTGAGGATGACTTCTCCTTCAACCTCTGGGGTATCGCCAACGGACGACCCCAAGGGGATCTCTTCACCTCCGACCCGGCCAACTCCACCCTCAAGTTCGAGGTGAACGTGACGCAGCCTTGGTCATCATTGGCATTGCAGATGATCTTCACCCCCTGGTCAACCACCGAAGACAACGGTTATATCGGCGACGGCACCACACCGCGCGGCCTCTGGAGACCCTGGGAGAGCAGCGGCAGCTACGTGACCGATGGCTGGGAGACCGTTTCGGTGCCCCTCACCGAGTTCAAGTATGATCACGCCGGCGGCTCGCTGGAGATGGCTCCCAAGGGTAATTACGGAGGTCTGACCTTCTTCGTCTACCATGGCGGTATCACCGGTACCGATTGTACCCCATACATCTGCATCGACAATATCAGAGTTGTTCCGAACGAATAAAAACCATAGATTATGAAAAATATACTTACCAGAAAAAACAGATGGTCCGGCATGGCACTCCTCATGCTGTTCCTGAGCAGCCTCCTGCTGATGCCATCGTGCGATAAAGAGGAGGTGAACAACGATCCCCTGCTGCAATCGTTCGGACCCTCCCCCGCACTGCGCGGCGGTGAGCTTCGCTTTATCGGTCAGAACCTGGGAGAGGTCACCGCGGTGATCTTCCCGGGGGTGACCGGCGGCACCGTGCAGGTGACCGACATCATCACCGTGAACGAACGGGAGATCAAGGTGATGATCCCGCAGGACGCCGGCGTGGGACTTGTGACATTGGTTACCACCAGTGGTGAGATCCAGACACGCACCCCGCTCACTTACTCTGAACCGATCTCCATCAGCAAGGTATCACCGCTGAAGGTGAAACCGGGTGAGACACTCACCATTGAAGGTGATTACCTCAACCTGATCAAACGGGTGATCTTCGTCGACAACGTGGCAGTGGAGGCCGGTGCTTTTCTCCCGGGACAGACACGCAAGAAGCTGCAGGTGACAGTGCCCTCAGAGGCGCAGAGCGGCAAGATCATCATCTCCAACGGTGAGGAGATACCCATTGAGGTTTATTCAGAGAGTGAAGTGGAGGTGGTACTTCCTTCGGTGGCTGCACCTGCCGACCTGACCGGTAAGAAGCCGGGTGAGGTGATTGAGATTGCCGGATCGGATTTTGATCTGGTTGTTTCTCTCATCATGCCAAACGGCGATGAGGTTCCGTTTGAAGTGATTGAAACAGAAGGGGGCGAAGCAATCCGTTTCACCCTGC
>JAAYGM010000263.1 GCA_012727735.1 Bacteroidales bacterium
AGATAGTTACAGAAAAAACGGGATGGTCACTGCTGCTGCTGATCGCCCTCTTCACTTTCGGTATACAGTCGTGCGACGACAATCCAGACAAATTTGAGCTGACCGAAGGTATACCTGAGGTATTCTACGTGAGAGTTCCTGCTCCCGAGTCGGCTGACTCACTCCTGGTGAAAGCCTTTATGGACAACAGCATCGTGCTGGTTGGGAAGAACCTTACAAGCATCCGTGAGATGTGGTTCAACGACAAGAAAGCGATCCTCAACTCAAGCTTCATCACTGACAATAACCTCTTTGTGACAATACCCAAAGAGATCCCCGGGGTGGTGACCGACAAGATCTACATGATCACAAAGGGAAACGACACACTCACCTATGATTTCGGTGTACAGGTCCCCGGCCCGGTAGTGACCAGCATCTCCTGCGAGTATGCACATGATGGTGATCAGGCTGTACTCTACGGAGATTACTTTATCGATGATCCCAACGTTCCGCTCACCATCACCATGGCAGGCAACATCCCTGTCACGGAGATTATCAGCATCGAGAAGACGAAGGTGACCTTCACGATTCCTGAGGGCGCACAGAAAGGTTATCTCAATGTGAAATCGATCTATGGTACAGCTCGTTCCAGATTCCAGTTCCGTGACGATCGCGGCATGATCCTCGACTGGGACAACCTCAATGCCAACGGCGGATGGCGTGCCGGCAAGGTCAAGAACAGCGATCCCGAAGGGATCAGCGGCAACTATGTCTACTTCACAGGTACGCTCGACGGCGACCCTGCCGTTGACTGGGCTGAGGATGACTTCTCGTTCAACCTGTGGGGAGCAGCCAACGGAAGACCCGAAGGGGATCTCTTCCCTTCCGATCCGGCCAACTCAACACTTAAGTTCGAGATCAATGTGACGCAGCCCTGGGAAACGCTGGCTCTGCAGATGATCTTCACTCCCTGGTCCACACGCGACACCAACGGCTATATTGGTGATGGTACCACACCGCGCGGTCTCTGGAGACCCTGGGAGAAGACAGGTACATACATGACCGAAGGATGGGTGACCGTATCTGTGCCACTGACGGAGTTCAAGTTTGACCATGCAGGTGGCAACCTGGAGATGGCACCCAAGGGCAATTATGGCGGTCTCACCTTCTTTGTTTATCACGGAGGTATCACCGGTACCACAAGTACTCCTTATATATGCATTGATAATATCCGGGTTGTGCCGAATGAATAAAAACCTAATAAAATGAGAAATATGCAAACAATAAAATACAGATGGTCAGGCTTCGCCATTTTTGCGCTCCTGCTGCTGGGACTGTTTCTGCTGCCGTCATGTGAGAAAGAAGAGATGAATACAGGCATTGCGCTTCACTCTTTCGGACCCTCCCCCGCACTGCGGGGAGGTGAATTGAGATTTATCGGCCAGAACCTGGGAGAGGTGACTGCAGTGATCTTCCCGGGGGTGACCGGCGGCACCATACAGGTGACCGACATCATCACCGTGAATGAACGGGAGATCAAGGTGATGATCCCGCAGGATGCCGGTGTGGGTATTGTAACGCTGGTCACCGCCAGTGGTGAGATCAAAACCATCACTCCGCTCACCTTCTCGGAACCGATCTCTATCACGAATGTCTCTCCCCTGAAGGTGAAAGCAGGAGAGACGCTCACCATTGAGGGCGACTACCTGAACCTGATCAAACGGGTGATCTTCTTCGATAACGTGGCAGTAGAAGCCAGTGACTTCCTGCCGGGACAGACACGCAAGAAGCTGCAGGTGACGGTGCCTGCTGAGGCACAGAGCGGCAAGATCATCATCTCCAATGCTGAGGAGATGCCTATAGAGGTTTACTCCGACGCTGCCGTGGAGGTGGTGCTTCCCTCTGTGGCGGCAACTGCCGACCTGACAGGCAAGAAACCGGGTGAAGTGATAGATATTGCCGGAGAGGACCTTGATCTGGTGGTTTCTCTCTTCATGCCCAACGGAGATGAGGTGCCGTTTGAAGTGATTGAAACGGAAGCGGGCGAAGCAATTCGTTTTACCCTGCCCGCCAATATGACCGACGGTGTGGTGATCGTACTGCCCGCTTCGGGCGTGGAGGTGGCCATCGCCAACATTGGCCTGGCACTCCCTGCCAGCGTGGTTGCCACCCCGGCTGAGGATTTGCGTGCGGGTGACCTGATCACCCTCGAGGGGTTGAACATGGAGCTGATTACCTCGCTCACCTTCCCCGGTGTGACAGAAACCGTTGAACCGGAAAGCCAGACTGCTACCGAAGTAACGGTGACGATGCCTGACGCTGCTACCAGCGGCAACCTGCTGCTCAATACAGGCAGCGGTGTCTCGGTTGAGGTGGCTATCGAAACGCTCAAGCCTACATTTACAGCATATGAGAACAGCACCGTACCGCTGGGTGACAATGTGGTGATCACGGGTGAAAATCTCGACCTGGTAGCCAAAGTACAGTTCACCGGTGGTGCTGAGGTGGAGGTGAGCAGCACTTCCCCCGGCAGCCTGGTGGTTGCCATGCCAACGATGAACGTGGAGAACGGTGTCCTGACTCTTTTCATGGCCAACGGTGAGAGTGTGGAGATAGAATCACTGACCATCGAAGCGCCACAGTTTGCCTACTTTCCCGTACTGCCGGGTGAGGAGGAGGAACCCAATAAGGGTGGCACCGTGATGTCCATCGGCATTACCAACGGTGACAAGCTGACAGGGGTAGAGGTGGATGGCACTGCCGTGCAGTACATCCTCAACAATGATCTGCTCTTCTTCGAGATCCCGCAGCTGGCCAATGCCAACAGTAAGGTGAAGCTGATCTCCTCCAATGGAGAGATCATCTACAGTATCGCCTTTATTCCGGCGACAGATGTGGAGATCGTGATCTTCAACACGCTGACCGACCTGGGTGCCTGGGACGAACCGCGTGTATACATCCCTGCCAGTGAGTTTGAAAGGGATATTCCTGCCGATGCCAAGATGAAGATCTACTTCGCACAGAAGGAGGCGTGGGGACAGGTGCAGATTAACGACGGAAACTGGAGTAATGCCGGCATTGTTTTTCCGGAACTGGGAGGACCAACCCTGACGACAGACAACGCCGGAGGTAAGGATGCGAAGGAGATAGAGCTCACGCTGACGCCTGAGTTGGTACAGCGCTTCCGCGACAACAACGGAATTGTGATGCAGGGTTCTGACTGGATCATCTCCAAGGTATCCATCACATATAAAGTATCCCTGGAGACGACTGTCTGGACCGGTGATGTCGATCTTGGCAATTGGTCTGTCAATTACGAGGTGAAACCACCCTCCATTTTCCTGGACGCAGGTGTCAAGGCGGGTATGAAGCTGCGGCTATACGTCGATACTTACGGTGATGAACAGAAAGTGCAGCTTTTTAACGGCCACTGGGAAGGTATCTACGGCGATATCGCAATAGAACCGACAAACAGCGAAGTCTGGAGCGGAGATGTTATCACCCTGCCGATTGATGCTGCCATTGCAGCCAACCTCAGAGAGTACATCGACTGGGGTTACTGTCTCATTGTGCAGGGTCAGAATTGCGTATTGAAAAAGATCACCATCGAATAACAGATATTTGAACAGCAGACTGTCTGGACCGGCCACAGGATTTAGCCGGTTCAGACAGCTTCTCTTAATTTTCCTGCCGGTTATCAGATTGGCTTAAATATGTTAAAAATGATTAGAAAAATCATTTTATGGGGTGTTGTATGCCTGCTGCTTATCAGCCTGCTGCCTGCTATTTCCTGCTCGGAGGGCGCTGATGAACCACCTGCGGGCAACCCGCCGCAGCTGTTGGCCAGCGTGCCTTCCGACGGAGAGAACGATGTGGCGGAGGGAATCACCGGAATCACTTTAAGGTTCAATATGAACGTGACACTTGTACCCTCACCAAAGATTACTTTGAATGGGCAACAGGTAACAAACCTGCAGCCCGGATTGAATGGAGAGTTGAAGATGACAGTGCAACCGCTTCAGGCGGCGACCGACTATACGCTGCTGATACCTGCCCACACGGTGAAAAGTCCCACGGGACACTTTAATGCGTTGGAGATCAGGATCACCTTCAAAACCCGTATGCCGGTACCCCCGCGTGAGGGTCTCTCGCCTCAGGCGGAGAAATTGTTACTGTTTCTTAGGCAACAGGAGGGCAAGGCAACCCTTTCGGGCACCATGGCGAACGTGAACTGGAACATCAACGAGGCGGAGTGGGTACACCATCATACCGGCAAATGGCCGGCCCTCAACTGCTTCGACTATGTCCACCTGCAATCATCACCCGCCAACTGGATCGATTACGGTAAGACCACCGTGGTGGAGGAGTGGTGGAACAGCGGGGGTGTCGTGTCTGCTTCCTGGCACTGGAATGTACCGGCCAACAGCGGTGAGGAGGACGCCTATAGCTTTTACTGGGGCAGCATGCCGGAGCAGACCCGCTTCGACATAAAGAAAGTTGATGATCCCGCCTCGGAGGAGTACAAGCGGATGATTGCCGATATTGACAAGCTCTCCGGATACCTGAAGCTGCTAAGGGATAGAAATATTCCAGTGCTTTGGCGCCCACTGCATGAGGCTGCCGGCAACATCGGTGCCTACCCCAATGGCGAAGCCTGGTTCTGGTGGGGTGCCGGCGGCGCAGAGCCGTTTAAAAAGCTCTGGCGTCTGATGTTCGACCGGATGACGAACCACCACGGGCTGGACAACCTGCTCTGGATATGGACCTCGCAGATGACCGATGCCGACTGGTATCCGGGGGATGAATACGTGGATATGGTGGGGAGAGATATTTACAACGAATCAGGTACAGTAAAGATGAATAACGAATTTGCCGCACTGCAGCAACGTTATCCCGGCAAACCGGTTACACTCAGCGAGTGTGGCAACGTGGCAACCATTTCTGCTCAGTGGAATGCCGGTGCCAGATGGCTCTGGTTTATGCCCTGGTACGATTACGAACGAACCCTCAATCCCGGCAGCGAAGCATTCCTGCTTGAGGCACATGAGCATGCCCCCATCAGCTGGTGGGAGGACGCCCTTGCACAGCCCTACGTGCTTACACGAGATGATTTACCTGACCTGAAATAACAGATGCATATGAAGAAAAGAACAATAATAACGGGTGTGTGGCTGTCAGCCCTCTTGCTGACCGCCTCATCCTGTGTGGAAAACAAGACCTCCGGAAGCAGCGGGGGAGCGAAAAATCAGCCGCAGCGTACCGCGGAGACGGAAAAACTGTTACACAATCTGAAAGCAGTCGCCGAAGACGGTTTTATGTTCGGCCACCAGGATGACCCGCTCTACGGTGTTACCTGGGAGGGCGACAGCGGTCGTTCCGACGTGCAGAGCGTCACGGGCGATTATCCTGCCGTGATGGGCTTCGACATCGGGAAGATTGAACATGAGAGCGAGAAGAATATCGACAATGTCTCTTTCGCTATCATTCGTGAAGAGATGATCCGCCACTACGGACGGGGCGGCATGATCACCATCAGCTGGCATGCGGACAACCCGCTCACCGGGGGTGACTCCTGGGATGTGAGCCGCGAAGATGTGGTAACTGCTGTCCTGCCCGGTGGAGAGAAGCATGACCTTTTCCTCAGCTGGCTCGACAGGGCAGCCGCCTTCTTCAACGCCCTCACCACGGAGGAGGGAACGAAGGTCCCGGTCCTCTTCCGCCCCTGGCACGAGCATACCGGCAGTTGGTTCTGGTGGGGAAAGGATCTCTGCAGCGTGGAGGAGTATACCGCCCTCTGGGAGATGACACACAGCCACTTCGCAAGGGCAGGGGTGGACAACCTGCTTTACGCCTACTCACCCGACCTGCAGGGACCCGGTGAGATTTATATGGAACGCTATCCCGGCGATGACTATGTGGACCTGCTGGGACTGGATGGCTATCACCGCAATAACGAAGAGGGGATCGATGCCTATCACTCTTCGCTCGACACCATCCTCTCCTTTCTGACGGAAGAGGGTAAAAAGCGTGACAAGCCGATCGCGCTCACCGAGACAGGACTGGAGGCGATACCAATCGCCGACTGGTGGACATCGGTGCTCTTCCCTGTGCTGGACCGTTATCCGGTGAGCTACGTGATGGTGTGGCGTAATGCTCGCGAGCGACCCGACCACTACTATGCACCCTACCCGGGACAGCTCTCGGCTGATGATTTCGTCACCTTCTACCACCACCCAAAGACACTGTTCAGCAAGGATATTCCCAACCTCTATCAGTAACTTTTTAAGAGCAACAACAATGAAGTTATATAAGCAACAGATCAAAGAGATGATGAAGGAGCATGAGAACCTTCTCACCCGCAAGAATGAACCACTGGAGGAAGATAACGGATGGTGCCACCGCTACCGTTTCCCGGTGCTCACCGCTGCCCACACCCCCCTGCACTGGCGGTACGACCTCAATGAGGCGACCAACCCGCTACTGATGGAGCGCATCGGCATGAATGCCACCATGAATGCCGGTGCCATCAAGTGGAACGGCCGTTACCTGCTGATGGTGCGCGTGGAGGGTGCCGACCGCAAGTCCTTCTTCGCCATCGCCGAGAGCCCGAATGGCATCGACAACTTCCGCTTTTGGGATTATCCGGTGGTGATTCCCGAGACGGAGGATCCCGCCACCAATATGTATGACATGCGACTCACCGCCCATGAGGATGGCTGGATCTACGGCATCTTCTGTGCCGAGCGGTACGACGAGACAGCGCCCGCGGGCGACCTCTCACGGGCGAAGGCGACAGCCGGCATCGTACGCACGAAGGATCTGGTCACCTGGGAGCGC
>JAAYGM010000264.1 GCA_012727735.1 Bacteroidales bacterium
CTGCCGCCGGTGGTATGTGATATCTCACGGTTCAGCCGGATGATCTCACCGGGATCGTTTGTCTGTGTGCCAATATTTTTCAATTTCGCACCCAGATCTTTCCAGTAGCTGATGTCGGCTTCTGTCTGCAGGTATTCACTGCTGCCCGGTCTTGCTTTTGCCAGATCTTGTTCAAGTTTCTTCATCAGCATGTTGTCGATTTCCTTGCTCGCCTCCCTGCATTTTGCCTGCATCCTGGAGGTGTTGCTCAGCATAGGGTTCTTCTCTATCGCGTTCACTTTCACATCAAGCACCTTGCCGATGCTGGCCACATCCTCGGGCGCCAGTTGTGAGAAGTCGACATCCTTGCTCAACAGGTCAGACGTGGAGAATGCTTCGGCATGCATCGATGTGGTGAGGTTCATTTCCGAATGTTTGGCACTGATGTGGAACATCTCGTAATAGTCCTGATTCATCGCTTGCTGTGCATCCTGCATGAACTCCCTGGCGTCAACCCTTTTCCCGTTCTTGATGAAATAGGAGGGTTCCTTCCCTGTCCTGACCGATACAGGTGCCAGGTCGAGGTCCATGCTTGAGGTGCCGCCGCTGGAGGCATTACGGAACTGCCTGAACTGGATGTCAGACATGTCGTAGCCTCTGCTCTTCAATGACTCCGCCATCTTCGGTATCATCTGGCCGTAATTCTCCTGCACCATACGATCGAAACTGCTCCTCACTCTTGGATCGGCCTTGTACTTGAGAAACCACTTGGCGTGATAATCGGCATTCATGGCCGCAGCCAGCTGATTCAGCTCATCTTTCCCTGACCGGATCTGAGCAGCGTTTGCCACCTCGTCCATCTGCAGGACAATCAGCTCATCGTTCAGCTTGTTGAACGATTTGACGGCATCCTCCGCTTCCAGCTTGCTGCGTGTGGTCCGTATCTGGTCCATCAACTCACGCGACCGTTGTGAGGGGGTTTTGACCAGCGGCCTGAAAAGACGACTTTCACTGCCGAAGAGAGCGGAGGCCCCCCTGGCTACAACGGAGACACCCGTTTCAAACACTTTCCCGATAATATATTCGGTCCCGGCGCTTTTCGCACCCTCCCAGATCTGAGATGAGGTGGTGGCATCTTTCTTTTGTCCTGCCTCGTAATAACCATTCACAAATGAGGCAACACCGCCGGTAACGGGCGACCAGAAACTGGCGGCCTGCATGACACCCTCTTTGGGTCCTCCCGCAAGATAGCCCGTTACACCACCGTAAACGGCGCCCAATGCTTTTGTGCCGTAAATGGTTGCCGCCGCTTCGGCACCATAGGCGCCGGCCAGGGCACTCGACCCCAACCCGACAGAGATGGCGCCCGCCGCAACAATCGTCGACTGTGCCCAGAACTCGTTCTCTTCCGAGTTGACGATGGCTTCTGTCGCTACCGCATGATCATACTCCCCATATCCCTGCAATTGCTTGTTCAAAGCCAATGCCAGTGAACGTGCCTTTTCCACGTCGCCCGATACCAGTGCATCACCGTCGATTATACTTTCTGCCAACCTACGGGCGGTCTCCCGCTGATCCCAGGGGAGGCGCCTGATCTGATGATCGACGACATAAGCAGCTCTTCTGGTGGCATCGCGACGGGCTGCATCAATGTGCATATCATGAATCATCTTACTGTGCGTATAGTCCTGGTAAACGGTGCGTGTATGAACCACTTCACCCGTCTGAAGGGTGGTGACAGCATCTTCTTCGCCTTGCATGGTCGATTGAAAGGAGATAATGCGCATATCGATATCGGCCATTTCTTTCCTGATGCTTGCCGCTTCCTGTGGACTTTTCACCTGCGACAGCCTTTCGGATGCCCGCTGTTTGTACTCCCGTTCGCGGTCTATCTGCTCCCGGATGGTGGCGATGATCTCCCTGCGGGATGCGATGGATTCCTCCCTCGACTTCTTTTCAAGTGCCAGCGAGTCCTGCATCTCTTTGTCACGTGTAGAGCGTTCTTCGGTTTCTTTTGCCAGCTGGCTGTTCTTTTCCTCTTCACGGCGCTGTTTCTTCGATTTCTTCTGAGCTGCCATGTCGGCGCTGATGCTGGCTCTCACGGCTTCTTCAAAATCCTCAATGGCATTGTCGGGCATCACACCGTTTTCGTTGAAGGTATACTGGCTCCATCGGTTCTCGGCCGACCATTCAATGGCCGTTTTGAAGAAGAAGCCGCTTCGCATGATGCGTGTTCCGTAGTTGTTGCAGGCCGCCTTGTAGGCTTCCTTGTCGGCGACCAGGCCGGGGTTGTCCATATCTGCATCGGTCAAACCGGAATATTCGCGCAACCGGAAATAGTCGAAAGTAAGTTTTGAAATTAGCATCACCGGTACTTTCGGGAGATAGTTCACGAAGGTCCCGTCGGAGGTGATATCGGGCTTCTGGTCAGATCTGGATGGCAGATCCAGCTGCTCCACTTTCACGCTTGAGAGGCAGGCCTCGTCTGCCTCCATCTCCTCATCGCTGCAGGGGTCTGACTCAATGAGCTGAATGGCGTAGTAGTGATCTTTCCCGTTTACTTTCGTCCTGAACAGATACCGGATCAACGTCTCTTTCAATTCATCCAGCCCCCCTGCCTGATAGGGGCTTTTGCGGGTCCCTATCCAGCTCTCACCCAGGTATACATCCTCTGCATCTTTTTGAAAGATACGTCTGTAACGGTTGTATGCCTCGCATTTGGCATCGTTGGGGTTGGGGGGGTTGCCCAGCTGCTGGATGCGGTTGGCCAGCTCCTGCATCGCTGCATTGAGCGACTCCAGACCCGTGGTGTGCATTTTCGCCTCGAAGAGTGCTGCATGAAAAGCCTCCTGGTCGTCCCATTCCACAGC
>JAAYGM010000265.1 GCA_012727735.1 Bacteroidales bacterium
CCTACCAACATAAGAACGTAAATCTAAAAAGCATAAAAAAACGGATTGCAAATGCAACCCGTTTCATTTTACCATTCAGATAAGATTTGCCTCAGTCTTTTTTCAGCAAATCGCGGATCTCTGTCAGCAGCGTCTCTTCCTTGGTTGGTTCCGGAGCAGCCTCAGGAGCAGGCGCTTCCTCTTTCTTCCGTTTCATGTTGTTCATCGCCTTGACCACGAAGAAGATGGAAATACCAATAATCAGGAAGTCGAGAATTACCTGGATGAAAGCACCGTAATTCCATGTGATGGCCGGTGTCAAAATTTCTTCACCGCTCATCACCGCTTCTTCCAGCACCACCTTCAGGTCGGCAAAGCTCCCCTGTCCGAACAGAAGGGCAATTGGAGGCATCAGGATGTCGTTCACAAATGAGGTGACGATCTTGCCAAATGCACCGCCGATCACGATACCCACGGCCATGTCCACAACACTGCCGCGCATTAAAAATTCTTTCAGTTCTGATTTAAATGACATAGTTCTTTTGATTAATGAGGTTGAAAATAATTCTCCATATGCAAAGTAAATGAAAAATATGTAAACAGATGCTTTTCAATTGGTAATTTACATTCGGTGAGTATCTTTGCCACTAATGAAACAGTTCAGCCAGCATGCAGCGTGCCGATCCCCCTCCGTTTGTCTCGATTGTATGCAGGTCGGCAGAGACGATCTGGCTGAAGGTGGCGATGGTATTTTCCTGCGACGGTGTCAGGGCGTTACGCGCCGATGCAGACATCACCATGAGCGGATGGCCATTACGGCTCTTCAGTTCAAGCATGTTGCCTGCAAACTGTGTCACCTGGTCGAGTGTGATCTCCACGATGATTTTCCCGGTGATGGTGAGCCTCGAAAGCACCTTCTGCCGCTCTTTCTCATCCCTGATTGCTTCAGCACAGATCACGGCCACCTGTGTCCCCACCTCCATCATCACATTGGTATGATAGATCTGGTTGTCCTGTTTGTCTATGGCGTCGAAGATCACGGCATCATAGTTCATGCGAGAGCAGAAATCGGCCAGCACTTTTTCGGAGGTGCGGGGCGAACGGCAGCAGTAGGCGATGCGCTTGTCACGGTCGAAGATCATGCTGCCCGTGCCCTCCAGGAAGGCTCCCTCCTTCTCCCAGTGGGTCAGATCAATCAGCTTGCGGTGATTCATCTTACGACGAAGCAGATCCAGTACCTCCGGTTTTCTCTCCAGACGGCGGTTTTCTGCGAACATGGGGTAGAGCACCAGCTCACCGGAGAGGTGGGATGAAAACCAGTTGTTGGGGAAGATGGAGTCGGGAGTCCATGGCTCAGGGGTGTCCTGCACCACCGTGACATCTACATCATTCCCGCGAAGCAGCTTCACGAAAGCATCGAACTCTTCCAGCGCCTTTTCTGCCACTGCGTCTGATGTTGATTTTTGCTGAAAAAAGTTGTTCTCTGCCGTCTCTTCGTTGAACGCGAAGCGGGCAGGACGCACCATCAGCACTTTTGAGGTTGTTTGCATAGCTCTTCTCTTCTGTAAACCTATCCCAGCGATTGAATTGAACTACTGATTATCTCAACAGCTTCTCTCAGCTCCTCCTCCGTGATCACCAGCGGCGGAGCAAAACGGATGATATGCTGATGCGTCGGTTTTGCCAGCAACCCGTTCTCTGCCATCTTCATGCAGAGATCCCACGCCTCTTTGCCCTGATGCGGTTCAATGACGATGGCGTTGAGCAACCCTTTACCCCGTACCTGTTTGATAAAGGGGCTCTCAATCTTCTTCATCTCCCCGCGGAAGATATTGCCCAGATGTGCGGCCTTCTCAGCCAGATGCTCCTCTTTCACCACTTCGAGTGCTGCTGTGGCCACCCTGCAGGCCAGCGGGAACCCGCCGAAGGTGGAGCCATGCTGCCCCGGCTTGATCGTAAGCATGATCTCATCATCTGCCAGTACGGCTGAGACGGGTAACACACCTCCCGAAATGGCCTTGCCGAGAATCACGATGTCGGGACGTACCCCTTCATGATCACAGCAGAGCATCTTCCCGGTGCGGGCGATACCTGTCTGCACCTCATCGGCGATAAAGAGTACGTTGTGTTTTTTACAAAGATCGTAACAGGTTTTCAGGTAACCATCATCCGGGACGTAGACACCTGCCTCACCCTGTATCGGCTCCACAAGGAATCCCGCGATGTTGTCTCCTTTCTCTTCCAGCAGTGCTGAGAGTGCCTTCACATCGTTGTAGGGGATCACCTCAAAGCCGGGCGTGTAGGGGCCGTAGTCGGCTCGTGCATCCTGATCGGTAGAGATGGAGACGATGGTGATGGTCCGCCCGTGGAAGTTACTTTCGCAGGTCACGATGAGCGCCTCGTTCAGGGGAATATTCTTCTTCAGGTAACCCCACTTGCGGGCGAGCTTCAGCGCTGTCTCCACTGCCTCCGCACCGGAGTTCATCGGGAGCACCTTGTCGTAGCCGAAAAAGTCGTGGATATATTTCTCGTAGGGACCGAGGGAGTCGTTGAAGAAAGCGCGTGAGGTGAGACAGAGTCGCTCTGCTTGTTCCTTCAGTGCATTGACAATCTTGGGATGGCAGTGCCCCTGATTGACGGCGGAGTAGGCCGAGAGAAAATCGAAATACCTCTTCCCGTCCACATCCCAGACGTAGCACCTCTCACCGCGCGACAGCACTACCGGCAGCGGATGATAATTGTGTGCCCCGTATTGCTCTTCCAGATCGATAAATTCTTTTGCTTTGGATGATGTCTTCATAACGAATATTTTATTCTTGTTTCACTCCCTTCTCTGATGATCCGGGATGCATTGCTATAAGGATGATTGATCCAGTACTATGTTGCGGAACTGAATCTCTTTACCTTCACTCTGCAGTCCGATATGTCCCTCCCTGACCTCGCTGGTGGCGCTGTTCTGAAGGATATCGTTGATCCTTACCTCAATGAGCCCCTCATTCACCGTGATGCTTACTTTGTTCCATTCTCCTGTGGCTTTCTCACTTGATGGTTGCATCTTGCTGATCACGGGAAACGCGGGACGCTCTGTCACTCCTTCGGGCAGCCTGAACTCTTTCAGATCGGACCCAGCCAGCATGACCAGGTCACCTGCCTTGCCTGCCATAAGCTGACATTCAATACCTTTGGGAAACGGGTTCGCGGGATCTTCTATCAGAAAGAAAACACCACTGTTATCGGCTTCCTCTGCCCACCTGTACTCAAGATCAAGCGTGAAATTCCGGTACTTCTTATCGGTGTACATGTAACCGAGTGGTTCACCTTTTACAGTGATTATACCCTCTTCAACCGTGAATACCTCATCTCCCGGCACAGCATCATTCTCAAGAACAAAATGCCAGCCGGAGAGATCCCTGCCGTTAAATATTTTCTCTGATTGTTGTGTGCAGCCTGTTATCAAAAATGTAAATAAGAGTACTGCGGAAAGGATCTTTTTTTGCATGGTGGTGATTATTTGAGTAAAATAGTTATCTTCTCCACAAATATAGACTTTTAATGCTGAAAATAAAACAAATCGCCTTAAAATTGTCTCGCTGCCAGTGATCCGGCTGAAGTGTGTGACAACTTGACTTATACTGAGGGTAACAGCCTGCATCTCTCTCCTAAAAAAGCAAAAAAGATTGTGAGATAGAGCGGAAATAGATACATTTGCCCAAATTTCAGAGAGCAAGCAGTTAAGGCATTATAAAAGATGAGCAAAGCACATTTTCTTTGGGTGGATGATGAGATAGACCTCCTGAAACCATATGTTCTTTTTCTTGAAGAGAAGGGATACAGCATGGTGTGTGCTAATAACGGACGTGATGCGGTTGAGCTATGCCGTACAGCACTGTTCGATATCATCTTTCTGGATGAGCAGATGCCGGGGTTGTCCGGGCTGGAGACACTCTCACAGCTGCATGCCTCAAGGCCGGAAGTGCCTGTGGTGATGATCACGAAGAGCGAGGATGAGGGCATCATGAACCGGGCTATCGGCAAGAAGATTGCCGATTATCTGATTAAGCCGGTGAACCCGAACCAGGTGCTGATGACCATCAAGAAGATCCTGGACAAGAAAGAGCTCATTTCAGCAGCCACAACGGTCAATTACAGGGATGAGTTCGCTCATTTAAGTCAGGAGACAGAGCGTTGTCGTTCTGCCGGTGACTGGATGGCTCTCTACAAAAAACTGGTCTATTGGGAGCTGGAGCTGGGGGAGACACAGAATACGATGAAAGAGATGCTTGCCATGCAAAAGGGTGAAGCCAACAAAGCGTTTGCGAAATTCATCAGGAGGAATTATGAAAAGTGGATGACCGGAAACAGTACCGCACCCCTGATGAGCCCCGCGTTATTTGAGAGACATCTTTTCCCCATGCTCAACAAAGGAGAAAAAATCTTCTTCATCCTCATCGATAATTTCCGCCTGGATCAGTGGCAGGCGGTGAAAGATGTTGTCAGTGAGCTGTTCCTCTGTGATGACAACCTTTACTTCAGCATCCTGCCCACAGCCACACCCTATGCCCGGAACGCACTTTTTTCGGGACTGATGCCACGGCAGATTGCGGCGTTGTATCCTGAGATATGGGTCGGTGAGATGGAAGATGAGGGGAAGAATATGCTGGAGGAGCCACTCATTCAGCATCAGTTAGACCGGTTCGGGATGAAGCAGTATTTTTCCTACCAGAAAATCAACACGAACCGCGAGGGGGAGAAGCTGGTGACCCGTTTTCAGGAGCTGGAAAAGAGAGACCTCAATGTCTGGGTGTTCAATTTTATCGATATGATGTCACATGCCCGAACAGAATCGAAGATGATACGTGAGCTGACAGGCGACGAGGATGCATACCGCTCACTGACGCGTTCCTGGTTCCTGCACTCACCTTTGCTGACCCTGCTGAAGATGATTGCCGCAAAAGGGTATAAAGCGGTGATCACCACCGACCATGGTGCCATCAGGGTGAAAAACGGGGTCAAGGTGCTGGGTGACAAGGAGACGAGCGTCAATCTGCGCTACAAGCAGGGCCGGAGCCTGGGTTATGATGCCGGGAGGCTGTTTGATATCCTCCACCCGGCCAATTTCGGTTTGCCCTCACCCAACATGAGCACGCGCTACATCTTTGCCACTGACAACGATTTTTTTGTCTATCCTAACAACTACAACCATCACGTAACACGCTATGAGAACAGCTATCAGCATGGGGGTATCTCCATGGAGGAGATGCTTGTTCCCTGCATCACGCTCACACCAAAATAGAAATTTATGGAGATAGAAATAAAGGATTTATCGCAAATTCATTCAGCGGCCCGCGAATTCATCGGGAAGATGGGTGCTCACAGGGTCTTTGCTTTTTATGGCAGCATGGGTGCCGGAAAAACCACCTTCATCAAGGCAGTCTGTGAGGAGCTGGGTGTGAAGGAGACCGTTGCCAGCCCCACCTTTGCCATCATCAATGAATACAAGGACAGAAAGGGCAGTTCGATCTATCACTTCGATTTTTACCGCATCAACAAGCTAGAAGAGGTGTACGATTTCGGTTACGAAGATTATTTTTACAGTGGCAGCCTCTGCTTTATCGAGTGGCCTGAGTTGGTAGAACAGGTTTTACCGGCAGAGACAGTGAAAATAACTATTCATGAAGAGGATGGCGGCAGCCGGATCGTACAGACGAGATAACAATTTTTATCAACATCCTGTTAAACGAATCGGGGGAGAATCACTTTTATAGAGAAGTTTTCTGCCGGAAAATGCAGAAAATTCCATATATTCGCACATTAAAGGACCATGTATGAAACGGGTATGCAAACCTGTGCCGCTCATGTTTATGATTGTAGCGGATTACTTACTGCCTTAACGAGATAAATAATATTATCGTATGAAAAAATTTATCATAGCAGCTCTGATCATCTTCTCGTCTCTGTCGGCCTCGGCACAGGTAAATACCGACCGTGTGATGATGATTGGCAGGAATGCGTTGTATTTTGAGGATTACGTGCTCGCAATACAGTACTTCAATCAGGTGATCACGGCCAAGCCCTATCTCGCCGACCCTTATTATTTCAGAGCGATGGCGAAGTTCATGCTCGATGATTTCAAGGGTGCTGAAGAGGATGCATCTGACTGCCTGATGCGTAACCCCTATTATACGGCTGCCTACCAGCTGCGCGGTGCTGCGCGGCAGAATCAGGAGAAGTATGCGCTTGCAGCCACCGATTACCAGCGAAGTCTTGAGTTTTTCCCTGAGGACAGGATCACGCTCGTCAATATGGGCATTGTCAATATAGAGATGGAGCAGTATGAAGTAGCAGAGAAATTTTTTGATGTGCTCCTTCGCCGTTTTCCCGATTATACCCCCGGCTACCTCACCCGCGCACAGATGTACCTGGAGCAGAATGATACTACCAGTGCGATGACTGACCTGAACAAAGCGATCGAAATTGATCCCTACACCGCCCAGTCGTTCTCCGCCCGTGGATTGCTCTACTTCCAGCAGAAGGAGTATAACAATGCGCTTGCCGATCTGGATGAAGCGATACGCCTCGATCCCTATTTCAACGGGAACTATATAAACAGGGGGCTGGTGAAGTACAACCTGAACGACCTGCGTGGTGCGATGGCCGATTACGACAGAGTGATAGAGATGGATGAGAACAACCTTATCGCTCGTTTCAACCGTGGGTTGTTGCGCGCACAGGTAGCAGATAATAACCGTGCCATACGCGATTTCGATAAAGTGATTGAGCTGGAGCCGGAGAACACCATCGCCTACCTCAACAGGGCGGTGCTGAAGAATGAGATAGGCAACAAAGCCGGCTCCCTGGAGGATTTGAACGTTGTGCTCCGTGCCCATCCGGAGTATTTCACCGGTTACTATATGCGTTCACAACTGAAACGGGACATGAACGACCTGCGTGGTGCTGAAAACGATTATTTGCTGGCACGTGCCGAAGAGTCGAAAGCACGGAAGATAGCCACGGAGGACCCCGAACCATTCAAGCGCAGAGGTGAGGAGGGTGATTCGAAAGATACACGTGAGGAGACTGACCAGAATATTGACAAGTTCAACCTGCTGGTGGTGGCCGGCGAGGAGAGCTCACAAAAATCAAAGTACCAGCGTCAGAGCAGGGGGAAGGTGCAGAATATGAATGCACCTGTGGAGCTGGAACCGAGGTTCGTGCTCACCTATTATGAGAGTGAGTATGAGGTGCGCCGTCCGGTATATTTCTCTGAGACAATGGAGAGGGCCAACAGCCAGCTCGGTCTCACCTGGATATTGAAGGTGACCACTCTGGAGGCACCTTTGAATGAACTGCAGATACAGACACATTTCCGCTCTATCGATAACTACTCGAGGAGGCTGGAGGAAGAGCCCGGCAGTGCAGCACTCTATTTCGGGAGGGGAATGGATTTTATGCTTGTGCAGGATTATGAGAACGCACTGAAGGACATGAACAGGGTGCTTGAATTGAATCCGGACATGCTGGTGGCTCATTTCGCCCGTGCGGTAATCCGCTCCAAGCAGCTGGAGTACGACCGTTTGCAGGAGGAGTCGCTGATGATTGACAGAGGCGCCGTGATCGATCTGCCGGAACTGACCAATATACCCGGTAAGCTGAAACTGCCTGAGATCTCTACGAAATCGATTGAGTATGAAGGGATACTGAAGGAGTATGAAGAGATCATCCGGTTGAATCCCGATTTTATCTATGCATGGTACAACCGTGCAGAGATATTCAGCCTCGAGAAAGATTACCGTGCGGCGATTGCCGACTATAATAAAGCCATTGAGCTGGAGCCTCAGTTTGCAGAAGCCTACTTCAATCGCGGCATTGCACGACTCTCCATCGGTGAGACGGCGTCAGGTCTCGACGATATCCGTAAAGCGGGTGAGCTGGGTATCGTACAGTCGTACAGTATCATCAAAAGAATGCAGTGAAAAATAAAAGAGGGAATGATCCCCTTTTCCTCCCTTCAGGAAAAGGGGGTCATTCCCTCTTTCAGATGAACAGACAAATGTTTATTCTGCTTGCCCCTTTTCCACAAGGTTAGTTTCAAGCACTTCAAACTTTATCTTCTCAAAAGCTTTCCTCAGTTTCAGGGTATCGGTCTTGTCAGCCCGGTAGGTCACTTTAACTGTTGTGCCATCGTCTCCGTAAGCAAGCGCTGTGACACCTTTCTCAAACGGGATATTACCCTCAATCTTCCTTTTACAGTTGGAGCAGATATCTTCGTTCAGCCTGAACTCGGCCACCTCTTGTCTCTTTTGTCTCCTCTGCTCTTTCTGAGCAAATCCCATGCCCGTTGAGAGGGCCATTATGATGAATAACAGGGTTAGTTTTCTCATCGATGTGAATTTTTTAAATGTGATAATGTATAATTAATATCTTGGGATGGTATACCGTAGTCCGGCATAAATCTTCCTGCCATGTACCGGGCCCCACACCATGGTAGCGTCGAAGTTATCACTCCGTGGGTTGACCGCATCAATGATCGGGTCAGGCTGACGGAAATCAAACAGGTTTTCTGCTCCCAGATAGAGGGAAAAGTTCCTGAAGAATTTGGTCACCTGGCCGTTAACGACCATAAACGGGTCAAACTGTTCTTCCCACAATGGATTGGTATTTGCGGCCATGGGCATCCGTCCGCCGCCGTTCAATTGTCCCGTCAGGTCGAACTGCCATTTACGCAGGGGTGTCTGGTATGATGCTGTTAACAGCCCCTTGTAGTCATTCATCAACGGCTTGGTAAGGAACAATGTTTCACCTGAAAGCTGATTGCGGTAGTCCGACATGGAATGCGTATAGCGGTATGCTGCGGTGAGGGTGAAGCCTGTGAAGAAGGGATAGCTCATCTCAACCTGTGCACTGTTGGAGTAGGAACGCCCCTCATTCAGATTGTAGAAGCTGATGGCATGCGGATCGCTGTCCACATCTACCACCACCTGTTGCATAAAACGGGTGTGGTACCACTCCCCCGTGAGTGTTATCTCCCTGTCGCCGGCAGGTATATAGAATGTGGCGTTCACTCCGGCATTCCAGGCTTCTTCCTGATCCAGGTTGTCGGCGATTTCTATCCTGCGTGAGCTGGCCAGCAGATAATTGTTTTCGGCCAGTACGTTTGCTGTACGGAAACCTTTGCCGACGGACCCACGTAGGTGTATCCACTCATAGGGATTATATTTAAGATGTAGTCGCGGAGTGATAAAAAAACCGTATCTGCTGCTGTGGTCGGCACGTATTCCTCCGAGCAGAATCAGTTTATTGTGAAGGTTGAATGTGTACTGGGCATATGCACCCGTCACGGTCTCATCACGGTTGAAAGAAGATGTTTGTAATGTTTCGTCGAAACCGTCGTAATTGAGACTTAACCCCGTGCTGAGGTTGTGCATGGCAGAGAAATCCTTTTCATAAAGGAGACTCAGGTAGAGGTTTTTCTGTTGTACCTCGTAGGGTGTTTTGTCGTACTGTGACTGTTGGTCATGTATTGAGCCGGAAGCGATCACTGCCGCACTTTCAGCCAGCTCATCGGCACGAAAGACGTAAGCCTGCTTGGTGTAAAATTCACCGCGGTTGGTGTTCAGCTTGATGGAGTAGGGATCATCAAGGGTGTGGTGGTGCGTCTCCTGCCCTCCCTCGCGCTGCTCGTTGATATACTTGAATCCGTATTGTGCAACATATTTCCCTGCCTCATGATTCCACCGGTTCATCAGGTTGAACTGCTTTGTTTTGGGGTAATCCAGAAAGCCATCCTCATTGCGGTCGTGTGCCTGCGTGTCGTTGGAATAGTGTACAAAAAGAGCGGTTGTCAGTTGTTCATTCAGGTGTATGCCGGCATCCGCATTGACCTCCATCCTCATCGCATCACTCCCGAACAGATTCAGGGAGAAGTGATCCATCGTCTGCGGTTTCTTGTACTCCACATTGATCTGGCCGGCCAGTGCCTCATACCCATTCTTCACCGAGGAGGTACCCTTGGAGATGTAAATCCCTTCCATCCATGCTCCGGGGATATAATCCATCCCATAGGGAGATGCAACTCCCCGGAAATTGGGGTAGTTCTCGGTAAGCATTTGTACATAGGTCCCTGCCAGTCCCAGCAGTTTGATCTGCCTGGCACCGGTGGCAGCATCACTGTAGGCGACATCTACCGAAGGGTTGGTCTCGAAGCTCTCACCCAGGTTGCAGCATGCCGCACGATGAATCTCGCCCATCGTCACTTTCTGTGTCTGAGCCACTGCAGAGCGCTGGGTCAGAGTGCCGGGAGTGCGGCGGCTCACCACCAGCTCCTCCAATAGCTGTTTGTCTTCTTCGAGGATCACTTTCAACGCTTTGTTTTTCTCCTCCACATGCACACTTTGTGTGATGAAACCGGTGTATGTAATGATAAGATGTTCATGGAGTTGGGTGTGATCAATCTCAAAGTAGCCCTCACTGTCTGAAGTGACCCCTATCTTCGATTTTTCCCAATAAATATTGGCTCCTGTCACAGGATCTTTTTGTTCATCAAGGACATATCCTTTCAGCTTCTCATCGGCTGCTGCAGGAAGTGTGATGAACGTTAACAACAGGAGAATAATCAATTTTTGCATAAATTTTTCCTTTGGATGTATGATGTCAGGTGATCAGCTCTTTAACAGGTAAAAAATGATTCAGCACTGAGCAGGTCATTGATTTATATTGTTTGAATAGGCGAATGATGCATACCGGTTAAGTATACATAAAACGGCAGATTCTCGTAATCTGCGGAAGAGAAAACGGCTAAATGATGAGTGTGGTAAGCAGGGAGAGGTAATCCTCTTTGCTGAGATCGGGTGGTTTTTGTGTCTGTCTGTATCCGTATGCCTGTGAAGCAATATCGAGGGTAAAGATGGAGTTGCCTGGGGTTGAGGTAAAGGGTGAATGATCCAGGTCGATAGTGAACGGCTGCAATTGATAATGAAGTTGGGTGAACGTTTGCCAATCGAAATGAATACGTTCTATTCCGCAGGTGTCATGCATCTCAAATGTGCAGACAGATTGTAGTTCTGTTGTCAGATGCATGTGTGCTCCATTCGCATGTTCATGTGAATGGATCTCACAACATTTGTCATCTGTGACAACACTGGCACCTTCGCTCCTGCAATCATCACAGCAAAAGAAATAAGCATTCACTCCCGATCCGCCGTAAACAATGAGGGCAGAGAGGAAAAGAGTGATGAGTATGAAAATGCTTTTTCTCATAGCTGTCAAAGTTATACTACTACTATGTGAATATTGGCATACAGGTTGTTAAAAAAACGAAACCGACCACTCTCGCGCACAATGTTGATTGATGCATAATTTGCAAATTCTCCTGAAATTGCTCTTTCATATATCACAAAATCACTACATTTGCATTCCAATAAGAAAAAAAGCGTTATAAAGAACAATATAGCATGATAAAAATTACATTTCCCGACGCATCGGTAAGGGAATATGAAAAGGGAGTTACGGGACTTGAAATTGCACAGAGCATCAGTCAGCGTCTGGCGCAGGAGGTACTTGCAGTAAACGTGAATGGTGAGACATGGGATCTGACACGTCGCATCGAGCAGGATGCTTCGGTCAACCTGTTGAAATGGGATGACGATGAGGCCAAGCATGCCTACTGGCACTCTTCGGCACATCTCATGGCTGAGGCTCTGCAGGAGCTGTATCCAGGCATCAAATTCGGCATCGGGCCGGCTATTGAGAACGGGTTCTACTACGATGTGGATCCGGGTGAGGGTGTCACCATCAAAGAAGCTGATTTCCCTGCCATTGAAAAGAAGATGATGGAGTTGATCGCCGCGAAGGAGGAGATTCAACGACAAAGTATTTCGAAGAACGATGCAGTGCGGATGTTCTCAGAGAGAGATGAGCATTACAAGGTGGAGCTTATCAGTGAACTGGAAGATGGCACCATCACCACCTACACACAGGGTTGTTTCACCGATCTCTGCCGCGGACCCCACTTGCCCAACACCTCCTATATCAGGGCGGTAAAGGTGTTGTCATCAGCAGGCGCCTACTGGCGCGGCGATGAGAAACGTCCGCAGCTGACACGTCTCTACGGGATCACCTTTCCGAAAAAAAAGATGCTTGATGAGTATCTGGTGATGCTCGAAGAGGCGAAGAAGCGAGACCACAGAAAAATAGGCAAAGAACTGCAGCTGTTTGCTTTCTCACAGACAGTTGGCGCGGGTCTGCCGCTCTGGTTACCCAAGGGTACGCAGTTGCGTATGCGGCTGGAGGATTTCCTGAAAAAGATACAACGTGAATTTGACTATGAGCAGGTGATCACACCGCATATCGGACACAAGCAGTTGTATGTTACCTCGGGACATTATGCCAAATACGGTAAAGATTCATTTCAACCGATACATACGCCGGAAGAGGGTGAAGAGTTTCTGCTGAAACCGATGAACTGTCCTCACCATTGTGAGATATACAAAGCATTTCCCCGCTCCTATAAAGAACTGCCGCTACGGCTGGCCGAATTCGGCACCGTTTATCGCTACGAGCAGAGCGGTGAGCTGCATGGTCTTACGCGTGTGCGCGGCTTCACCCAGGATGATGCACATATTTTCTGTACACCGGATCAGGTGAAGGAGGAGTTCCTGAAGGTGGTGGATATCATCTTCATCATCTTCAAGGCACTCGACTTTGAGAATTTTGAAGCACAGATATCGCTTCGTGATCCCAATAACAGTGAGAAGTATATCGGTTCAGATGAGAACTGGGAGAGAGCGGAACGTGCTATCGTGGAGGCATGTGAGGAGAAAGGGCTGAAGGCGAAGGTGGAGCTCGGTGAAGCTGCTTTCTACGGACCCAAGCTCGATTTCATGGTGAAGGATGCCCTGGGACGGCGCTGGCAGCTGGGTACCATTCAGGTGGATTACAACCTGCCCGAACGGTTCGAGCTTGAATATACCGGGGCTGATAACCAGAAGCATCGTCCCGTGATGATCCACCGTGCACCGTTTGGATCGATGGAGCGATTCGTTGCTGTACTCATTGAGCACACTGCCGGTAAATTTCCACTCTGGCTGGCACCTACGCAGGCAGTGATATTGCCGGTGAGCGAGAAATTTAATGAGTATGCATATAGTGTGGTGAAAGAGCTGAAGAAGTTCGATATCCGTGCCGAGGTGGACGACCGCAACGAAAAGGTGGGTCGTAAGATACGTGATAACGAGTTGAAAAGAATACCTTACTTGTTGATTGTAGGCGAGAAAGAGGCAGAAGATGAAGCAGTTTCTGTAAGAAAACAGGGTGGAGAAGATAAAGGTATGGTAAAATTATGTACATTTGCAGAAGAAATTTCACGTGAAGTGGAAGAGATGATGAATCCTGCATTAAAAAGCAATTAAGCATCTATTAAACAACGAATATAAATATAAATCAGTCAAACAGAGAAAACATTAACAACATCTGAATGAGAAAAGACTCAAAAGACCAACACCGGATCAATGATAGAATCCGGGTGCCGGAAGTCCGGTTAGTAGGCGACAATGTGACAGAGGGTATTTATGCCACAAGAGAAGCATTAAAAATTGCGCATGACAAGGAACTGGACCTTGTTGAGATAGCACCTACGGCAAAGCCGCCCGTATGCAGGATCATCGATTACAAGAAGTTTGTCTATCAACAGAAGAAAAAGCTGAAGGAGCAGAAAGCAAAAGCAATCAAGGTTACAGTGAAGGAGATCCGATTCGGTCCCCAGACTGATGACCACGATTACAACTTCAAGATGAAGCATGCGATGAACTTCCTGAGTGAAGGCTCAAAAGTGAAAGCGTATGTCTTTTTCAGAGGACGTTCTATTCTCTTCAAAGAGCAGGGCGAAGTGTTGTTGTTACGTTTTGCCAACGATCTGGAAGAGTATGCCAAGGTGGAGCACATGCCTATTATGGAAGGCAAGCGCATGTCAGTGATGCTTACTCCGAAAAAGAGTACTGCCCCACCCAAGAAAGAGAACAAAGAGAATAAAGAAGAGTAACGGGTACGCCTGTTGCTTTTATCGGTGAACAGAGCCGGCTAAATAAGCCGGCTTTTTTATCTTCCGGCAGGTTGAATCACCATTTTTTTCTTGCAAATGAAGCGAGACAGTGATAGTCTGTTATACAAATGAAGTTTGTCGGATTTTGTTTGTATAACTCAAATATTATCATTACTTTTGCAAACTTTTTCGCTTGACCGAAGAAGTAGAAAGAATGATTATAATAACAAATTCGAGGAAAGCAAAATGCCAAAAATGAAGACTAATTCCGGTGCCAAAAAAAGGTTTACCCTTACCGGAACAGGAAAAATCAAACGGAAACATGCGTACAAAAGTCATATTTTGACGAAGAAGTCCAAGAAGAGAAAGAGAAATCTTACTCAGACCGGCCTTGTGCATAAATCAGACTTAAAGAATATTAAGATGCTGTTGGCATTGAAATAATTATTGCAGTCAGTTTCCAGAAAAAAGATTTAGTAACAGGATGTATGCTCCAAAGAGCTCTGCTAGACAGGGACGCTATCATTCAAAACAAGTAACATTATGCCAAGATCAGTAAATCATGTTGCATCGCGCAACCGCAGAAAAAAAGTTCTGAAATTAACAAGAGGCTACATCGGTGCCCGCAAGAATGTGTGGACAGTAGCCAAGAACACGTGGGAAAAAGGTCTTACCTATGCCTATCGTGACCGTAAAAACAAAAAACGCAGCTTCCGCGCATTGTGGATCCAGCGTATCAATGCCGCCGCCCGCGACAACGGAATGTCTTATTCCCGTTTGATGGGTGCTCTGCACAAGAATGAAATTGATATCAACCGCAAAGTGCTGGCCGACCTTGCGATGAACCATCCTGAAGCCTTCAAAGCTATTGTGGATAAAGTGAAATAGATATCTACCGTTGATAAAGAATAGAAAGGGAGAAGCTCATAAGGGTTCTTCCTTTTTTATTTATCTTTGTACCAATAGAGAGATAGCAGCTTACGAAAGAGCAGACTGATCTCTCCCGAAAACGTTGGCCTGTATAACAGGCCTGACGGACCATTGATATCGGATAAGGAATTATAGAAAAATGATTGTATGAAGACATACACCGTGGAGGAGCAGGAGCGTATAGAAGGATTAATCCGTTCCTGTACATTATGTTACGTCGGTATGGCCGATGAAGAGGGTATACCCTATGTGCTGCCGATGAACTTCGGATATGAAGATGAGATTATTTATCTCCATTCGGCCCGGGAAGGACATTCCATCTCCATCCTCGAACAGAACCCCAACCTCTGCATCACCTTCTGCACCGAACCCAGACTGGTATGGCAGAATGAAGAGGTGGCCTGCAGCTACAGGATGCGCTCCGACAGTGTGATCTGTCATGGCAGGGTGGTGTTTGGGGAGGATTATGATGAAAAGGTGAAAGCATTGAATATCATTATGCGTCACTATTCCGACCGGGATTTCACCTATTCGGCTCCTTCTGTCAGGAACGTGAAGATATGGAAAGTGGCCATTGAAAAGATTTCGGCAAGAGAATTCGGTGTGCCCAATAAGAATGCGTTAAAATACAAAGATGGCAGCTCATTTTAACAGAGTAGTGGAAATTGACATCTTTGCAAAACATTTGATCCTCTCAAACTGTTTAGAGAGAACATTTTAAAAAATCACACTTAAACCATTTTCGTTCAATGAAGAAAATAACAACCCTTCTTGCGGCCGTGCTGATTGTACTGGCCGCTTCCGCTGATGAACCGCAAAGCAAAAAAAGCGTCAAACCGATAGAGCTGACAAAAGCGACCTTCCTTGAGATGGTCTTCAATTATGAAAACAATCCCGAAGAGTGGGCATACATCGGTGACAAACCGGCCATTGTCGATTTTTATGCCACCTGGTGCGGTCCCTGCCGGATCACCTCTCCTATTTTAAAGGATCTGGCAGCTGAATACGGCGATGACATCTATGTCTATAAAATTGATGTGGATAAAGAGCCTGAGCTGGCGGCTATGTTTGGTGTGCAAAGTATCCCGATGTTCCTTTTTATCCCCATGAACGAGCAACCACAGATGGCGATGGGTGCCCTGCCCAAAAAATCGTTCAAAGAGGTGATAGATACATTCCTGCTGAAGAAAGAAGCACTTTAATTCCACATCCCGAAACAATGATCACAAGCCTCCAGAATCCGGCGATAAAGAATATCGTGAAGCTGTCGAAAAGCAGAGAGAGACTCGGGCAGCAGCTTTTTGTGATCGAGGGTGCACGTGAGCTGTCGCTGGCACTGCAGAGTGAATACCGGGTGGAGACTCTCTACGTCTGTCCCGCACTGTTTGATAAGACAAAGTATCCAGAAGTGCTGAATGCATTGCCTGAAGCCGCACTGCTCGAGATATCCCAGGCAGTCTTTGCAAAGATTGCCTACAGGGAGAACTCCGACGGCATAGTGGCACTTGCAAAGCCGAAGACCCACAGCCTGAGCGATATCAGGCTGTCAGACAATCCTTTTGTCATCATCCTCGAAGCAGTGGAGAAGCCGGGTAACCTGGGTGCTGTGCTACGTACGGCAGATGCTGCGGCAGTGGATGCGGTGATCATCTGTGATCCGCAGACTGACCTCTATAATCCGAACGTGATCCGCTCCGGTGTGGGGGGGCTCTTTACTGTGCAGACGGCTGTCTGCTCATCGGAGGAGGCGCTGGTGTGGCTCAGTACCAACGGTATCAGTACTTTTGCAGCAGAGCTGCAAGCTGCAGATTTTTATCAGGATACCGATTTCCGGCAACCCTCGGCCATTGTGATGGGTACAGAAGCAGATGGCCTCTCCGCTTTCTGGCTCAAGAACGCCACAACACGTGTTAAGATCCCGATGAGGGGAGAGATTGATTCTCTCAATGTCTCTGTATCCACCGCCATCATCACCTTCGAGGCGATGCGGCAGCGCGGGTTTTAATGCCACCGGTCGGCTCAATCAGCCAATCCACATACCCTATCTCATATCAGTTCACCTCATAACCCCAGCTTCTGCCCTTTTCAGTGGCCGGCACACCTTTGGTCATCCATACCGGGGCGGGATCACCCTTGAGATAATGGTCGAAGAACTGTTGCAGGCGTATGGAGAGGTCCTTGCTGTTGCGTCGTTGTACCAGATTGTGATCCTCACCATTATACTGAAGCAGCCATACCGGTTTTCCCAGACGGCGCAGCATCATGAAATATTCTATCCCCTGATACCAGGGTACAGCACCATCCTTGTCGTTATGCATCATCAGCAGAGGGGTCTCCACTTTGTCGGCAAAGAAGAGCGGTGAGTTGTCGATATAGGGCTGCAGAGAATCACTCATCGCCACACCGATACGCGATTGTGTCTGCTCGTACTGGAACTGGCGGCTGCGGCCGGATCCCCAGCGTATACCACCATAGGCACTGGTCATGTTCGACACGGGAGCTCCCGCTCCGGCCGCTTTGAACATGTTGGTCTTCGTCACCAGGTAAGCCACCTGATAACCACCCCAGCTTTGTCCCTGAATTGCCATATTCTTCTCATCCACCCATCTGTTTTTCGCCAGGGCTGCGGCACCTGCTACCACGGCGTTGTAGGCATCCATACCCGGGTTACCCACGGTATAATGGATGTCGGGGGTGAAGACGATGTAACCGCGGCTCACGAAGAAGGGTATATTGATCACCGAACGGCTGGGTGCAGGTGTGAACCAGCGATAAAGTTCATCGGAGTGCTGCTCGTAGAAGTAGATCATTACCGGGTATTGTTTCGCAGGATCAAAATCCTCCGGCTTGTAGAGAACCCCCTTCAGCGGAATGCCTGTAAAGGAGCTCCAGGAGAATAGTTCGGCCCTGCCCCAGTTGTACTCTTCCATTTGCTGGTTGATGCCCGTCAGTTTCTCCGATGACTCCCAGAAATCTGAGGTCACATAGAGATCGGGAGAGGTGTGGAAGTTGCTTTTCTCAAAAATAAAGTGATCTTTCTCCTTTGCTTTCTTCAGCGAGGTGAAGGTGTAGCCCTCAATCACTCTTCTCTTCAGTGGCTGAGGTCCATGCTGTGCCAGCGTGTAATAACCTCTCTCCTTGCTCCTGTTGTCAAAGGCGGAAAGTAACAGCAGATCATCCGCTTCAATAAAACGTTTTTCTGGATCGGTGTTGAGATACCTGAAGGTGATGGAGTCGTTGCGTCCCGCATGACGGGTAATATTTTCTGCTTTTCTCTCTCCTTTGGGGTCTATCTTCCAGATGTCGAACGCATCGTTCAGAAGAAGATATGCATCCTTATCACCCCAGGCGGCAACGCCGTAAGATCCCGGTTGAGAGGGCGTGTCATGCTTTTCGTACCAGAAATTGACGGGGATATCTTCGGTGAGGTTAATGATCTTTTTTTCACGGTTATCATAAGCGAACCACTCCCGCTGCGTTGCATCCCACCAGATGGTGAAATTACCCATCGGTGAGAGAATCGGTCTCCCCGGTAAGGGACTGGCAATGCTCTGCAGGCTGTTATGCTCCAGATCTTTGATCCATGCATCATATCTGGATGTTATATCCCACTGGCTCTCTGTCTGGTAGGGGAGGTCCGACCAAAGCAGGGCAAAGCGGCCGTTGCCCTCATCAGCAACGGTGGCATAAGGCATCTCCTCTGTCGCGAGGGGACGGAAATGGTTGACATGAACGGGGTCGATAATTCCTGCGTAAGTACGGCTATTTTCACGTTTCAGCTCCACCAGCTGTTGCGGTGGAATAAGCGCGTCCTGCCAGTTCCATATATCAAGCGTAGCCATCTCAAACCCGACGAGGGTGGTGTCTTTGGGCTCCTGTCGCGGGGCAGCACCTGTGAGAATCCTTTTGCCATCTTTACTGAAAGTGGGAGATGCATACTCATTAAAGATCCACCCTTCGGGCAATCCGGTTGCATTTTTGTCGGCAATGATTAGTGCGGAATCAGCCCCTGTTTTGAAATAACGCAGATCGTACACTTTCTGTTCCACTTTCGAAGTGTCGCCCGTGGAGAGATAAACCAGTTGTGACCCCGGCTCATCGAACGAGAGCGACTTATAAGCTCTCTTTTCCCCCGAGATCAACATTTGCTGCGGTATATTCAGATTGAAAAAGAGTACTCCCGGAACACCGGTACTGTCCTTCTTCTCAGGTTCAATCACAACGGCAAACGCATTTCCGGATTTGTTGAAGAGATGTTCTTTTGCATTGCGGATGGTATCTTCACTCTGTGACATGAGATCCCGCAATATCAGCAATTTTTCGGGCTTCTCCTTTTTCTCCTCTTTTTTCGTAGTATCTTTCGGCAGAGTGGTGGCATAGGCTACATGAGTAACTGACTCCTCTGCTGTTTTAAATGATTTCACATTGGCAATCTTCTGCACTTCAAAGGTTCTGTTGTTGATAATCAGCAGTGAGTCCCCGGGCATATCCTCTGCTTTCTTCCTGTCGATACGTGCCTGCCGCAGCTCTGTAAATGGTGCCTTGAGGAGCCCCACGGTCCATTTACCGTCCATGGACAGCCTGAAACTGTTCACCCTCTCAAGTGTGAGGGTGCGATTTCCGGGCAGATCCCAGATCATCAGGGATGTATCCCCCTCCTGTGGACTGATGAGTGATGCAACAATGCTCCCGTCATTGCTGAGGGTGGTACCAGTGAGACTCTTCCAGCTATCATACACGGAGTGGTCAAGTGGTTTTTTCTGCGAATAGAGCATCGAAGTCAAAAGAAGTAAACAGAATGAGATTTGAATAGATCTATACATAATGGTTTGATTATTTCAGTGATTGGGCCACACCTTCGAATGTTATGAAGCATTCATTAACAAAAATACAACAATTTTGGATTAATCAAGGCTAACCACACCATAATGAACTTCATTGACCCATAATTGTTTCATCTTAATATGAAAGAAGAGAACATTTACAAAATAGAACTCACGCGTGAGACATCGTTGTCCGAGTCTGATTTTCAGCTGATAAACGGAGTGGGAAGGGTACAGCTGGATCATACGCAGAAAAGAGTTATCCTGACGATCGAAGAGAAGCGCAGGGATGATGCTGCTGAGATCCTACAGGAGGTGGTTGCCGCTATCCGTCAATCGGGGGGTGAGGTGAAGACCGAGAAGATGACACAACCGGTACTCAACATGACCTGTGCTGCGTGCGCTTCAAGCACACAGAACATCCTTTCATTTGTCCCCGGTGTGCTGGCCGCCACGGTGAACTACGGCAACGGCAAGGGAAACATTGAATACCTGCCCGCGGTCACAACACCTGAGGAGATGAAAATGGCGTTGCAGGAGATTGGCTATGATCTTCTTATTGAGGAAGAGGAAGCCTCTTTCGGCAACCTGGAGCAGATTCAGGAGGAGAATTATAAAAAACTGCGCCGCCATACGCTCTGGGCGGTGGCACTCTCCGTTCCGCTGGTGATTATCGGCATGTTCTTCATGCATGCTCCCTTCGCCAACATCACCATGTGGGCACTGGCCACACCGATCCTCTTTCTCTTCGGACGACGCTTCTTCGTGGGAGCATGGCGGCAGGCTAAACACCGCTCTGCCAATATGGATACGCTGGTGGCACTCAGTACCGGCATCGCTTATCTCTTCAGCCTTTTCAATATGATCTGGCCGCGCTTCTGGGAGAGCCGCGGACTGGAAGCGCATGTCTACTTCGAGGCGGCAGGAGTGATCATCGCTTTTATCCTGCTGGGAAAGATGCTGGAAGCAAGGGCTAAGGGGAGCACCTCCAGCGCGATAAGAAAGCTTATGGGGCTGCAGCCCTCCTCGGTGGTAGCCTTCCG
>JAAYGM010000266.1 GCA_012727735.1 Bacteroidales bacterium
AAGACATGGAGCGGCATCCCGAAAAATATACAGCGTGGTTCAAGATCATTTTTGATAAGTTAAATACGTTTGAACGTTAGTTGGTTTACATCAACCCGGCTACAACAATGATCGCTAATCACTGATTGTTACATAATATGACCAGATACAAAGTCAGAGATAGGGAGATGATCCGCCGTATCGTGATAATCTACGCGGTAGGTGTCATTGGCTTCACCATCCCCTTCACCCACGGCCTCTTTATGATGCTGACACCGCTGGTGCTGCTGCTCTCCCTGGCACTGCTCTACTGGTACGACCATGATCGCAGCAGGGGCAGGCAGGGCAAAAGAATCCTATTCTACGCTTTTGTCTTTGTCGCCAGCTTCCTCGTGGAGATGTGGGGTGTGAACAGCGGCGTGGTGTTCGGTAGTTATCTCTACGGCAGCGGCCTGGGAGTGAAGATCGCCGGCACGCCGCTGATGATCGGTCTCAACTGGGTGCTGATGATCTATCTCACCTCGGCCATCTTCACCTCCCTGCACCGCAATGTGCTGAACGGAATACTCTTCCCCTCCCTGCTGATGGTGGGTTACGACCTGATCCTGGAGCAGGTAGCCCCGAAGATGGATATGTGGTCGTGGGCGAACGATCGCATCCCGCTGCAGAACTACCTCATGTGGGGCGTGCTGTCGCTTCTCTTCCACACGGTCAGGTACCTCCTCATCATCGGCGACAGGAACAGGATGGCGCTGCCTGTCTACCTGGTGCAGTTCCTCTTTTTCCTGCTGATATTCCTGCTGAACTGATGTCAACCGATCATCACGATCTCAACATAAAATAATAACCATGCTCCGGTCGAAACACCACTTTTTCATCTATCCCTTTTTCCAGCACTACACCCGCTGGCTGCTGAAACGACACTTCCATGCAGTGACGACAGAGGGCTCCTTTGCCGATGAGGGCAAGGCGGTGCTGCTGATTGGCAATCACATAGGATGGTGGGACGGTTTCTGGGCGATGTACCTCAAGCTGGAGCTGCTGAAGCGGAAGTTTTACTTTATGATGCAGGAGGATCAGCTGCTTCGTTTTCGCTTTTTCAACTATACCGGTGCCTTCTCGGTCAACAAGAGGAGCCGTGAGATCATCGAGTCGCTGCAGTACGCCTCGCAGCTGCTCGATGATCCGGGCAATATGCTGCTGATCTATCCGCAGGGAAGCCTGCAGTCGCTCTACTGCACCCGCTTCCGCTTCGGGAAAGGGCTGGAGCGCATCCTCCACGGCAGGGAGGAGCGTGTACAGCTGCTTATGTCGGTCAACATGATCGATTACCTGGCCCATCCAAAGCCATCGCTCTATATCTACCTCTGTGCGTACAGGGGTGAATTCAGCAGAGTGTCGATGGAGGAGGCCTACAACGATTTCTATGCCGATTGCCTCACCGTTCAAAAAGCACGCACCGAATGATGAAGTACACCGCGCTGATCATACTGGCCTTCGCACTGCTGCAGCTGCTGGTCGCCCTTCTCAACCGTCTCCTGCGGGAGCGGCTGCCGGCGAGGGGTGCATCACCATGTCACAAGACGGTCTCGGTGCTGATACCTGTCCGCGATGAGGAGAAGAATATCGGTCGCCTGCTGGGCGATCTCACCTCCCTGACCGACCGGCTCCTGGAGGTCATCCTCTACGACGATCACTCCACCGACAACAGCGCTGCAATCATCTCCGCTTTTGCCAAAAAAGATGGGCGCATACGGCTCATCCGCTCCGGGGGGCTGCCCGAAGGGTGGAGCGGTAAGAGCAACGGCTGCCACCGCCTGGCGCTGGAGGCGAAAGGCGATTACCTCCTCTTTCTTGATGCCGATGTGCAGGTCAGAGAGGGCCTTATAGACCGTTGCCTGCAATATATGGCCGGTCGGAAAGCCGATCTGATGAGCATCTTCCCCACGCAGGAGATGCACACGCTGGCGGAGAAGATCACCGTGCCCAATATGCAGATCATTCTGCTCTCGCTGCTGCCGCTGCCGCTGGTGCGTCTCTCCCGCTTCTCCTCGCTGGCTGCCGCCAACGGACAGTTCATGCTCTTTAAGCACGAAGCATACAAAGAGCTGCTGCCCCATGAGCGATACAAAAAAAGCCGCGCCGAGGATATCGAGACTGCACGCTACTTTAAGTGCCAACGCAGAAGGGTGGCCTGCCTCACCGGCATCGGTGAGGTGCGCTGCCGCATGTACAACAGCCTGCCCGCCGCGGTAGAGGGGTTTGCCAGGAACGTGAACTATTTCTTCGGCAACTCAGCGCTGCTGGCACTCATCTACTGGCTCGTCACCACCCTCGGCTTTGTCGCCTTCCTGCTTGCCGGAAGGACCGATCTGCTCGGGGTATGGATAGGCGCCACACTGCTCACCCGCATCCTGGTGTCGTCCACTGCAAGGATGGATATACAGCAGAACCTGCTCCTCCTGCTGCCGCAACAGATCATGCTGGGGCGCTTTATCATCCGGTCAATCACCAACAGAAGAAAAAACCGCTTCCGCTGGAAAGGACGCATCATATAAATATTTAAACGATGAGAAGACAATTACGCTTATTATTACTGTTGACATGCAGTTTTACCGCTCTGACAGGGGGAGAGAGGGAGGTGATCTACAACGCCTACATCAGCAACGATATGGCATCATGGAAGCGAACCATCGAGACAATGAACGCCGAAGAGGACAAGTCTCCCGACAGAGAGCTGGAGCTGCTCAACTATGAGTATGGTTATATCGGCTGGTGCATCGGCAACAATCGGAAGAGCGAAGCCCGCACCTTTATCGCGCGTAGTCTGGAGCGGATAGCATCGCTGAAGGAGAAGCATCACTGCGAGAGCCTTCTGCATGCCTACGAGTCGGCCTACCTCGGCTTCCAGATCGGCCTCGCTAAACGCAAGGCCCCGAAGCTGGGGCCCCGCAGCCTCGAGGCTGCCAGAAAATCGATTGAGATGGACAGGAACAACGCTTTCGGCTTTGTGCAGATGGGCAATATCGACTACTTCATGCCTCCGCTCTTTGGCGGCTCTAAGAAGAGAGCCCTCGAACATTACCGCACGGCTGAGCAGCTGATGGCGATGAATGGGAAGGGCGACTGGAACTATCTGGCGCTGCTGGTGCAGATTGCCGCTGTTTACGAGGAGCTGGGCAACATCGCCATGGCCGATGCCTGCTACAAGAAAGCGCTCTCCGTCGCACCTGCGTTCAGCTGGGTGAAGAACGAACTCTATCCGGCATTTATCAAAAAACATCACATACAATGAAGAAAAAAGTGACCATCGTCGGCACCGGACTGGGTGCCCTCTCCAGCGGACTGCTGCTGTTAAAGAACGGTTATGAGGTGGTATTCCTCGAGAAGAACCTCCAGCCGGGGGGACGCCTCAATCAGATCAAAAAGGATGGTTTCACCTTCGATATGGGACCCAGCTTTTTCAGCATGTCTTATGTCTTCACCGATTTCTTGAAGAAGTGCGGTGTGGAGATGCCCTTCCGCTTCGTGGAGCTCGATCCGCTCTACTCGGTCCACTTCGGCGGGGGAGGCAGGACCTTCCATCTTTATAAAGATATCAAAAAGCTGGCAGAGCAGTTCCGCGACATCGAGCCGCAGTTCGAAGCGAAGATGGAGAGGTACCTGGCGAAATCGGGTGCCCTCTTCCATGACACCTTCGATATTGTGATCCGCAATAATTTCGACAACTACCTCGATTACTTCATCACCCTGATGAAGGTCAACCCGGTTCATATCCCCGTGCTGATGAAGATGTTCTGGCAGCATGTGGAGGCGTACTTCGACTCGCACGAAGCGAGGCAGATCGTCTCGCTGGTGGCCTTCTTCCTCGGCCGCACACCCTTCGACACCATGGCCATCTACAGCCTGCTCTCCTACACCGAGTTCAGACACGACGGCTACCACAATGTGGAGGGCGGCATGTACAACATCGTCAAGGGGATGGTGGGTGAGCTGGAGAAAAGAGGTGCCACCTTCCGTTACGGTACCGAGATCACGGAGGTGGAGGCCGATGGTGACCGTCTGACCATGGTGATCGACAAGGAGGGTAACAACTACATCTCCGACATCTTCCTGATCAATGCCGATGCGGCCCTCTTCCGCGGCAGGGTGCTCAAGCGGAAGAAGTTCTCGGAGGCGAACCTGCGCAAGATGGAGTGGACCATGGGTTACCTCACCTTCTACGTCGGTGTGGACATGAAGCTGCCGGACCTCAATCTGCATAACTACTACCTTGGCAGCAACTTCGAGGAGTATGCCCACAACGTGCTCAGGAACCCCGACTCGCTGCAGAAACCTTACTATTACGTGAACGCCGTCTCCAAGCACAATCCCGGCTGTGCGCCTGAGGGTTGTGAGAGCCTCTTCTTCGTCTGTCCCGTGCCCAGCCTGCAGTATAAGAGCGACTGGAGCGACCGTGATGAGATTGTCGACAGCATCCTTGCCGACTTCTCCCACCGTATCGGTGTTGATCTCATGCCCCATATCGTCACAAAAACCATCCATACGCCGCTGGAGTGGGAGAAGAACTTCAACCTCTACAAGGGCAGCGGCCTGGGGCTGTCGCACAAGCTGAGCCAGATAGGCGGCCTGCGGCCGAAGAACTTCGATGAGCAGTACAGGAACCTCTATTATGTAGGTGCCTCCACCACCCCCGGCGCGGGACTGCCCATGGCGGTGATCAGTGCCGAGATGGTCTGTGAGCGGATATTGAAAGCGTAAATAAAACACTCTTTCTCTTTGATATGTAACAAATTGCCGTTATATTTGTCCCTATGAACCGCAAGATAATCCATGTGGATATGGATGCCTTCTATGCCTCCATCGAACAGCGCGACAACCCCGACTATCGCGGTAAGCCCGTCGCTGTGGGCTATGGGGAGAAGAGGGGTGTGGTCGCGGCCGCCAGCTATGAAGCACGCAAGTATGGTGTCCACTCCGCCATGCCCTCGGTCACGGCGCTGCGCAAGTGTCCCCATCTCATCTTCGTCGTGCCGCGGTTCGACCACTACCGTGCCGTCTCCAATCAGATCATGCAGATCTTCCTCGAGTACACCGATATGGTAGAGCCACTCTCCCTCGACGAGGCTTTCCTCGATGTCACGGTCAACCACAAGGGCAACCGCTCCGCCACGCTGATAGCCAAAGAGATCAGGCAGAAGATACGCAGCCGCACGGGGCTCACCGCCTCAGCCGGCGTCTCTTACAATAAGTTCCTCGCCAAGATCGCGTCTGATTACAGGAAGCCGAACGGGCAGTTCGTCATTGAGCCCGCACAGGCGGAAGCTTTTGTAGAGCAGCTGCCGGTGAATAAGTTCTTCGGTGTGGGGAAGGTGACAGCCGGGAAGATGGCTGAGCTGGGCATTCATACCGGTTATGACCTGAAGCAGTGGTCCGAGATAGACCTGGTGCGTGCGTTCGGTAAGGCCGGTATTGCCTATTACCATTTTGCACGGGGTGTCGATGAGCGGGAGGTGGAGTCGGAGCGGGTGCGCAAGTCGCTCGGTGCCGAGGAGACCTATGCCGACGATCTGGAGGAGATGGTCGATATCCTCGCGGCGCTCGATCAACTGGCGCTGGAGGTACATCGACGTGCAGATAAGAAGAAGTTCCTGGCGCGTACGCTGACGCTGAAGATCAAGTACGCCGATTTCACGGTGATCACCCGCAGCCGCACCGTGGGGCATTATATCCGTACCTACAGTGAACTGTTCGACCTGGGCAAGGAGCTACTGCTGCAGGCCGATGATTTCATGGAGCGGAAAATCCGCCTGATGGGGCTCACCCTCAGGAATGCCGATGCCGACCAGGGGCTTCTGCCGGCCGATGGTATTCAGTTATCGTTCGATTTCGGGGAGGAGTGACTTGCTGTTGATCAGGTGATTAACCTCTCTGGCAGCTTAAATGCCGCGAGGTGGTTTCCACAGGGGTGATCACAAAATGAAATTCTCCGGTTTCTTCCCCTGAATACCCTGAAAGTGCGCCTTGATCTCCACGATGTCTTTTCTGTAGTCGCCCGTGGGATAGAAAATATTGAGCACCCGCGCCTCTTTCTTTCCATAATCGAGCCCGATCAGGATGATGGGCACCTTCGCCTTCATCGCGATGAAATAGAACCCTTTCTTCCACTCCTTCACCGGCTTGCGCGTGCCCTCGGGGGTGATGCCCAGGTGCATCCAGTCGCGCGTCTCAAACTCTCTGGCCAGTGTGTCGGTCAGTGATCCGCTGCGGCCTCTCTTCACCGGTATCCCACCGATGCTGCTGAAGAAGATGTTGAAGGGGAAGAAGAACCACTCCTCCTTGATCAGGAAGTTGGCCTGACGCCCCAGCGATTTGTAAGCCAGCTTACCTATCACGAAATCCCAGTTGCTGGTATGGGGTGCCACCGCCATCACGCACTTGGGTACGAGCGGATATTCGTTGATCACCTTCCATCCGAAAAATTTGTTTAATATGAATTTACTCAGATTGGCCATTGTTGTTATTATTTTCAAGTTCTAACGTTGATCGCTCCCAATTGTTCATTGCCTTGTCCAGTAATCCTTTCGTCTCCAGGTACTGCTGCAGCAGCTCCATGTCGCCCGCCCCTTCGGGTGTCGCCAGCTGCTCCTCCATCGGCTTCAGCTTCTCCTCAAGCACCGCCACCTTCTTCTCTGCCTCCTCCACCTTCTTCTCCAGGCGGCGCTGCTGACGGTTCTGCTCCTTCTGCTCCTGGTAGGAGAGCTTGTTCTCCGATGGCTGCTCCTCCTTCACCTCTTTCTTTGTTGTGGATGCAGAGAGCTCCAGCTGTTGCAGTGTGTCCAGCTTCTTCTTCGCGAGGAAGTCGTAGATGCCACCCATATGTTCCGTCACCTTGCCCCCGCCGAACTCATACACCTTATCCACCAGCCCATCAAGGAAGTCACGGTCGTGCGACACGATGATGGCCGTGCCGTCGAACGTGCGTATCGCTTTCTTCAGCACATCCTTCGATGCCAGGTCGAGGTGGTTGGTCGGCTCATCGAGGATCAGCAGGTTCACCGGCTCCAGCAGCAGGCGTATCATCGCCAGGCGGCTTCGTTCACCACCCGACAGCACCTTCACCTTCTTCTCAGAGGCCTCGCCGCCGAACATGAAGGCACCCAGTATATCCCTTATCCTGGAGCGTATATCGCCCACCGCCACATAGTCGATGGTCTCGAACACGGTCAGGTTCTCATCCAGCAGCTGCGCCTGGTTCTGGGCGAAGTAGCCGATCTTCACGTTGTGACCCAGCTCCAGCTTACCGCCATGCTCTATCTCCTGCATGATGCACTTCACCAGGGTGGACTTCCCTTCGCCGTTCTTGCCCACGAAAGCGATCTTCTCGCCCCTTTCGATGGTGAGCGTCACATCTTTGAAGACCAGGTGGTCGCCATACTGCTTCGACATCTCCTCCATGATCACGGGGTAGGAGCCGGAGCGCGGTGCGGGCGGGAACTTAAGGCTGAGGCGGGCGCTGTCCACCTCATCCACCTCAATGCGGTCAATCTTGTCGAGCTGCTTGATGCGCGACTGCACCTGGTTCGACTTGGTCGCCTTGTAACGGAACCGTTCAATGAAATCTTCCGTCTCCTTTATCTGCTTCTGCTGGTTCTCATAAGCCCGTTGTTGCTGCTCGCGGCGCTCGCGGCGCAGCTCCACATACTTCGTGTAGCTCACCTTGTAGTCATGGATGTCGCCCAGCAGTATCTCAATGGTGCGGTTGGTCACCGCATCGAGGAAAGCACGGTCGTGTGATACCAGCATCACCGCGTTGGCGTGCGTGGCGAGGAAGTGCTCCAGCCACTGTATCGACTCAATATCGAGGTGGTTGGTCGGCTCATCCAGCAGCAGCACGTCGGGTGCCTGCAGCAGGATCTTCGCTAGCTCAATGCGCATGCGCCAGCCACCGCTGAACTCCTTCGTCGGCCGGTCGAAATCTTCCCGCATGAAGCCCAGCCCCATCAGTGTCTTCTCCACCTCCGCCTCAAAATTATGTATGCCCGACATCTGCAGCAGCTCCTGCAGGTCGGTAGCCCGCTCAATCACCGCGTGGTATGCCTCCGACTCGTAGTCGGTGCGCTCCGCCATCTCCCGGTGCAGCTGCTCCAGCTCCTGCTCCATCAGCTGCAGGTGCTCGAAAGCCATCGATGCCTCCTCACGCACGGTGCGGCTGTTATCCAGCGTCATCTGTTGCGGCAGGTAGCCGATGGTGACCTCCCTGGGGTAGGAGACATTCCCCTGCGTGGGCTTCTGCAGTCCCCCCATGATCTTCAGCAGGGTCGACTTGCCGGCGCCGTTCTTACCCACGAGCGCCACCCGTTCATTCTTATTCAGTACGAACGAGATCTTGTCGAGGAGTGTAAATCCGCCAAATTCAACGGTGAGATTTTCAATTGAGAGCATCAGTGTAAATTTTTTGCAAAGAAACGGCTTTTTGAGGGACTATAAAAATATATTTTGCGATGGTGTGCCCAGGGTTCGTGACGCCTCCCGGCGCACGAAGACAGGATAAACGGTTCGGGAGGAGAGCCGCGACCCACGGGATGAGCATGCAGCTGTGGTTTGCTGCAGGCGGGTAGAGCAGTCTGAAACGAGTGGGGAGGGGCGCCGCGACCCACAGGATGAAGCAGCAGCTGCGGCTTATTGCAGGGGGCGTAAGCGCTCCGCAACGGGCCGGTGAGAGCGCTCCGGAAGAGGCTGCAGCGTCTCATAACAGTGGAAAAACACTGAGAAACACGGTAGAATGAAAAATTATGATTATCTTTGCACCCTGTAACAATTCGCGTGTAGGTTCTACTCATACAGTTCTTCCCCCACCATTTGTTAAAAAAGGCACGTCCCCTGCTGAGCAACCTTATTGATGCCTTGCAGGAAAACGGCCGGCTAAAGAGAATTATAACAACTGCTGCCCACAGATATGGCGGCTTAAACACATTAGATGACATTCAAAGAATTAGAGTTAATTGAGCCTATCATGAGGGCTCTCGAAGAAAAAGGATATACTACTCCCACACCCATACAGCAAAAAGCCATCATCCCGGCGCTTCAAAACCGCGATATCCTCGGATTGGCACAGACAGGCACAGGAAAGACTGCCGCCTTCGCACTCCCCATCATTCAGCAATTGTATCTGGACAAGAGCCATGGAAAAAGAAGAGAGATCAAAGCATTGATCCTTACACCTACCCGTGAGCTGGCCATACAGATCAACGACAGCATCAGAGAGTACACCACTTACACCGGCATACGTCACACAGTGATCTATGGCGGGGTCAAACAACAGGCCCAGGTAAACGCGCTCAAGGCGGGTGTCGACATACTGGTCGCCACGCCGGGACGACTCCTCGACCTGATTAACCAGCGATATATCAGTCTGCATGCCATCAAGCATTTCGTGCTGGATGAGGCGGACAGGATGCTCGACATGGGCTTTATCCACGATATCAAACGACTCCTGCCGCTCCTGCCAAGGGAGAGACAGACACTGTTTTTCTCGGCTACCATGCCATCCTCTATCACCGTGCTCTCACGATCTATCCTGCAAAACCCGATAAGGGTTGAGGTGGACCCCACCTCGTCGGTGGTCGACACCATTGAGCAGTTTATCTATTTCGTGGAGAAGCCGGAGAAGAAAGATCTGCTGATCGACCTGCTCAAGAAAGACAGGCGTAAATCGGTGCTGGTCTTCTCCCGCACCAAGCATGGTGCCGACAAGATTGCCCGATCGCTGAGCAAGGCCGGTATCGGCAGTGAGGCCATTCACGGCAACAAGTCGCAGAACGCACGGCAGCGCGCGCTCACCAACTTCAAGTCGCACACCACACAGGTGCTGATTGCCACCGATATCGCCGCGCGCGGAATCGACATCGATCAGCTCGATCTGGTGATCAACTACGACCTGCCCGATGTGGCGGAGACCTATGTACACCGTATCGGACGTACCGGCAGAGCCGGCAACAAGGGTACAGCGCTCACATTCTGCGCCACTGACGAGAAGTTGATGCTGAAGGATATCCAGAAGCTCACAGGCAGGGTGCTCCCGATTGCGAATTAAGATTTCAGTCGTCAGTCGTCAGTCGTCCGCTTTGTAGGTTGAGGATTGGCAAGTGCAGCGGTCAGGGATTGAGATTTCAGCAATCAGCTGTTCTCATAGAATAATGCATTTTAAATTATAAAACAATAAACAATAAATCGTAAACGTATCAATGGCAAGATCAAATTCATTCAACAAAAAAGAGATTGAAAAGAACAAGAAACTGAAGAAGAAAGAGAAGTTACAACGTAAAGAGGAGCGCAAGCAGCAATCCCCCAGCTCTTTTGAGGAGATGATTGCTTATGTCGATGCCAATGGCGTCATCACCGATGTTCCACCGGAAACCACGAAAAAAGAGGTGATTGAACTGGAAGATATTGAGATATCTATCCCCCGTCAGGAGTTCAAAGAGGAGAAAGGTGATCCTACAGGCAGGGTCGACTTCTTCGATGAGACACGTGGTTTCGGATTTATCAAAGAGAAAAACAGTGTGAACAAGTTTTTCTTTCACAAGAGCAACGCCGAAGAGGGTATTGCCGAAGACAACATGGTTACCTTCAGGCTGGAGCGCGGTCCCAAGGGCATGAACGCCGTCGATGTGAAGGTGATAAGGGATTAGAAGATACAGGCCTTCTGATGCTGCAAAAGGAAGGACGGGAAACTTCATTGTCTTGTGTCGGTGGAAGTAATAATCGGGAGGTGATGCAGCTATATTCATAGGGGTATAGCCATAATAACTTCGTTACTCCTTCGAATATCCTTCGAATATCGTTCGAATATCGTTCGAATAGATCCGAAGATGTAAAGGGCTAATTATGGCTGAAATTAAATTGAACTTTACGCCATATAAAACGATTCATAAGGAAATGGGATTGAAAAAAAGGCCATCTCATGGTTTATTATGAGACGGCCGCAATTATAATACGATGTCTCAGTGCTGAGACTGCGTGTTGTTGGAGCGATATTGCATGATGCGATATCGCTTATTTGTTTTCAGGAGATCTGCAGCTGATGCATCTCTTCCTTGAGCGCTTGCAGTGCAACACTTTTCTGCTCCCCTGTGCGCATGTTCTTGAGGGTGATCACACCCTCCTTCATCTCGTTCTCACCCACCATCGCCACATAGGGAATACGATTGTTGTCGGCATAGGTGAGCTGCTTCTTCATCTTCGCCGCCTCGGGGTAGAGCTCGCAGCAGATGCCCGCCTGCCTCAGTTGTGTAACAATGGGCAGCAGGTAGTCCGCCTCCCTCTCGCCGAAGTTGACGAAGAGCAGGTCGGTGCTGTGTGCGAAGCTTTCGGGGAAGAGATTGAGCTGGCTCAGCACATCGTAGATGCGGTCCGCACCGAACGAGATACCCACGCCCGAGACGCCCGGCAGTCCGAAGATGCCGGTCAGGTTATCGTACCTTCCGCCGCCGGTGATGCTGCCCATCTCCGCATCCAGCGCCTTCACCTCGATGATTGCGCCGGTGTAGTAGTTCAGACCCCTTGCCAGTGTCAGATCGAGCGTCACCTCGTTCTTCAGCGTGAGCGCACCGGCTTTATTGAAGATGTATTCCATCTCCTCCACACCTTTTGTTCCTGTCTCTGATGATGCCAGCACTGTCCTTAACCGCTCCAGCTTCTCTGCTGTCGTTCCGCTCAGCAGGATGATCGGCTGCAGCTTCTCAATCGCCTCGCGGGCGATCCCTTTGGCTGCCAGCTCCTCGTTCACCTTTTCCAGTCCTATTTTGTCCAGCTTATCTATCGCCACGGTGATGTCGGTGATCTTGTCTGCCTCACCAATGATCTCCGCGATGCCCGAGAGGATCTTGCGGTTGTTCAGCCTCACCGAGACACGGATGCTCAGGCGTGTGAACACCTCATCCATGATCTGCACCAGCTCCACCTCGTTGAGCAGTGAGTCCGACCCCACGATATCGGCATCGCACTGGAAGAACTCGCGGTAGCGTCCCTTCTGCGGACGGTCTGCCCGCCACACCGGCTGTATCTGGTAGCGCTTGAAGGGGAAGGTGATCTCGTTGCGATGCATCACCACGTAGCGTGCGAAGGGCACTGTCAGGTCGTAGCGCAACCCTTTCTCCGAGATGCGGGTAGCAGTCCTGGCCGCGTTGCCCTCCTTCAGGTCCTCCTCACTCATCGATGAGAGAAAATCACCCGAGTTAAGGATCTTGAAGAGCAGCTTATCGCCCTCTTCGCCATACTTGCCCATGAGCGTGGAGAGGTTCTCCATTGCCGGGGTCTCTATCTGGCGGAAGCCGTAGAGGCGGTATACATCCTTGATCGTGTCGAAAATATAGTTGCGCTTCGCCATCTCTTCGGGCGGGAAGTCACGCGTTCCCTTGGGTATGGTAGGTTTCTGCATCGTCTTTTTTTCTTTTGTGATGCAAAGATAATGAAAAGTTAAGGGAATTGGAATTTGGGATTGGGGAATTTGGATTTGGGATCCGGGAAATGGATGATGAAAAGTGAAAAACGGGTTCCGGAAAGCGTCATTATAAACACAATCCGAAACCCGTTACTGTCAGGTGTTCTCTGAATGATTTATTCAGAGGATGTTGCTCGCCAGCTCGGAGAGCTCGCT
>JAAYGM010000267.1 GCA_012727735.1 Bacteroidales bacterium
ATACTAATAATCTGTGAATTACAGAAGCCTCTATGCCGTTTTTTTTTATGCGATAATTTTTACCCTATTTTTACTTGCGAAACTTGAATTAATCAATAATAAAATTAAAAGCTATGATAAAAAAAACATGGATCATTTTTATTCCTTTTCTGATGAGCATGCTTATTATAAGCATTCAAAGTCAAGCTCAAACCTCCCGGATTAATCCGAACACAGATTCTCGTCAAAGGATTCTGTTCGATGATAACTGGAAATTTCATATAGGAGACGTTGAGCATGCAAAAAGTGCAAATTTTAACGACGACAACTGGAGGTTACTGAATCTTCCACACGACTGGAGCATGGAAGGTGAATACGACGAAAATGCAGCCACAGGAGGTAGCGGTGGATATCTGCCGACAGGAATAGGTTGGTATAGGAAACATTTCGACCTTTCTGATATTTCTAGGGAATGCTGGATCGAATTTGACGGGGTTTACATGAATAGCGAAGTTTGGGTTAATGGAAACTATCTGGGAAAACATCCCAACGGTTATGTCAGCTTTTATTACAACATTACCCCGTACCTGAAAAGAGGGAGCAATGTGATCTCCGTGAAAGTAGACAATTCAATCCAGACAAACAGCCGGTGGTATTCCGGATCGGGCATTTACAGGCATGTCTGGTTGAACTTCGCTGATCCGTTGCATATCTCTCAATGGGGTACATACATTACCACCCCGGCGGTGGATAGTCTGACTGCTTCCGTAAACATAAAAACCAGCGTAGAAAATCATTACGAAAACACACAAAATGCGGTATTGAAATCTCAGATTATTGATTTCCGGGGAAATATGGTAACTGAAATTGAAACGCCTGTATCCATCCGGGCCAACGAACAAAAAGAGTTTACGCAGACATTGAGTGTGAAAAATACTCATCTGTGGTCCACTGATTCTCCTGCGATGTATACGCTGCGTTCATCGGTAGTATTGAATCAATCCACTAAGGATCAGTTTGACACACCTTTTGGCATTCGCTCCATCGAGTATGATGCTCTGAAAGGATTCCTGCTGAACGGGGAGCAAGTCAAGATGAACGGTGTTTGCTTACACCATGAAGCCGGATGCCTTGGTGCTGCAGTTCCCGAACAGGTGTGGGAACGTCGGTTTCGAATACTGAAAGAAATGGGATGTAATGCCATTAGAACTTCCCATAATCCCATGGCTCCTGAGTTTATGGACCTGTGTGACAAAATGGGCTTTCTTGTAATGGATGAGATTTTTGATGAATGGGAAGAAGCAAAAATTAATACCACTTCAGCCTATCACCTCTATTTTAAAGATAATTGGAAAAATGATGTGGTCTCTTTCATTCACCGCGACAGGAATCATCCCTCTGTGGTTATCTGGAGTGCCGGTAATGAGGTGCCTGACCAAAGTACTGAGCGGGGACAGATCGTGTTAAAAAATCTGCTTGATGTTTTTCACGCGGAAGATCCAACCCGACCGGTAACTCAGGCCAATGACCGGATTGCTTCGGATGGCTCTCCGGCACTGCTCCCTTTCCTTGAATTGCAGGATGTGGTTGGTTATAACTATGTTGACCGTTGGCACGAAAGGAGAGAGCAGTTTTACAGTGTGGATAAGATCAATCATCCTGATTGGAAAATGATCGGCACAGAAAACTCTAACATCGGGGGTGCCAGAGGGGAATATTCTTTGGAAGACGGGAATTACAGAAGTCGTCCTTATAATACCTCCATGATCCGTGCAGAACAACTTTGGAAATTCACGGCTACCCGCGATTATGTTTGCGGTGATTTTATGTGGACTGGGATTGATTATCATGGAGAGGCTCGCTGGCCGTACCGAAGTTCATACAGTGGAGTTATTGACTTGGCAGGATTTCCTAAAGACGGATACTATTTTTATCAAAGTCAGTGGACAAAAGACCCCATGGTGCATCTGTTCCCTCACTGGAACTGGGAAGGGAAAGAAGGAGAGATTATTCCGGTCATTGTTTATTCAAACTGCGATGCAGTGGAATTATTCCTCAATGGTAAATCGTATGGTGAACAACGATTGGAATTTCCAAGACCGGGAAATTCAGGGTCGTGGAATACCTACGACAAACCACCCGTCAATGGAACGACCGGTGATCTGCATCTTTCATGGCAAATCCCTTATGAATCCGGAGAGTTGAAAGCTGTGGGCAAAAAGAACAACGAGATAGTCAGCACCACCATCGTGACAACTGCCGGTGAGCCCGCAGCCATTAGATTGTCGGGTGATAAAAACACCGTAAAAGCCAATGGAAATGACATCGTCCATTTAACGGTTGAAATAGTTGATGAAAACGGCATCGTCGTGCCGAAAGCAAACAACGAAATCCGGTTTAATGTAAAAGGAGATATGACACTGATCGGGGTTGAAAATGGAAACGCAGGAGATTTAACACCTCCCAAATCTAAAACCAAAAAAGCTTTTAATGGCCTTATTCTCGGCTATCTTCAAGCTCCGTCCAAACCAGGTGAATCTGTCATCGAAGTAAGTTCACCCGGATTAAGAAGTGCTTCTTTCAAAATAGATATTGCTCAATAAATTGAAAGAAATAGTTTATCAAACAACCTCAGGATACAGACTGAAATCAGTCTGTATCCTGAGGCAAATTAGCACAGTAACCTCTATGAAAAAATGCTTGAGATCGTGGTGGATAATTATACTGATACAAATCGTTACTGGAAATTTATATGCACAAAAAACATTTCAAATTTATAAAACGGA
>JAAYGM010000268.1 GCA_012727735.1 Bacteroidales bacterium
CAATACCCCTGGAAGAGGGAAGACTCTGTCAGCACTTTGGCCATTGTCAGCAGTTTGCTATTATCGAGGCGGAGGAAGGAACCATTGTGAACGAGTATTTGGTGACACCTCCACCGCATGAACCGGGGCTTCTGCCGGCATGGCTGTCAGAGAGAGATGTTACCGAAGTAATTGCAGCAGGTATCGGACAGAAGGCCATTCGACTGTTTCAGCAGCAAAATATCAGTGTGCACGTGGGTGCCGAGTATAAAAGCCCGCGGGAGCTGGTTACCGATCACTTCCAACAGTCGCTGGTCACCGGTCTCAATGCCTGTGACCATTAGAAGAATTGATTCTGTGGAAGCAGATTACAGATGTTATTTTTGTTTTGCCCGCACTTTTGAGCGACTGATAGAGAAGCACACTCTCTCTGCTACTGAGAAAAAAGCGCTTGCCGCTGAGTTGTTCTCACTCTTTCACAACGGGACCTCCGGTTTTTCAGTACCCACTCTCTCAAGAGAACTCTATCGTCTCTTCAGAGAGAGGAGTGGCATCGCCGATCCTTACCAACAGATCAAATATGAGAGCAACGAGCGCCTGCTCGGTGAGTATGCGATGTTCCGGGAGATGATTGACCAATCGGATGATCCCTTCGAGACAGCTTTGCGACTGGCTATTGCCGGGAACATCATCGATTATGGTGTGAGTGATCACCATGATCTGGAAGAGACGATGGCGAAGGTGCTGGATAGTCCTTTCGCCATCAATCATGCGGGACGGCTCAGACGACGGCTGGCTGAAGCCGGGACAGTCCTCTACCTGGGCGATAATGCCGGCGAGATTGTCTTTGACAAGCTGTTCATCGAAACCTTTCGTCATCCCAACATATGGTATGCCGTGCGGGGGGCACCGGTGATCAACGATGCCACCCGGAGAGATGCCGCCCAGGTAGGGATGGAGGAGGTGGCACAGGTGATTGACAACGGTTACGATGCTCCTTCAACCCTGCCGGAACAGTGTTCTCCCGCCTTTCAACAACTCTACAATGAAGCGGATCTGGTGATCTCGAAAGGTCAGGGCAATCTGGAGGGATTGATCGATGCCCCCAGGGGTGATATTTACTTCCTGTTGATGGTGAAGTGCGATGTGATCGCCGACAGGCTGGGAGTGACCAAAGGCAGTTTTGTATGTACAGAGAACAAAGCGAAATGAGAGAAGGCAGGATGAAGATCGCCATAGCCAGTGGTAAGGGAGGTACCGGTAAGACATTTGTCTCCACCAACCTCTTCTGGGTAGCAGCGCAGAAGGGGATTGACTGTGTGCTGGCCGACTGTGATGCGGAGGAACCCAATGTCGCGGAGTTTATTGCCGGTGAGAATGAACAGGTTGACGAAGTCTATCAACAGGTGCCGGTGATTGATCCGGAGAGATGTACCTTCTGCGGGTTATGCTACGAATACTGCAGTTACAACGCCATCCTCTACCTGCCGGAGAAGAGAATGATTCAGGTCCTTCCCGATCTGTGCCACGATTGTGGTGCCTGCAGTTATGCCTGTCAGGCGGGAGCGATCACCGAACATCCCAAGCTCCTGGGCAGGGTGACGCGGGCTGCTTATGGTGCCGCTCAGCATCTTGTCGAAGGGCGTGCCGAGGTGGGGGTTTATACCCCTGTGCCGGTCATCACCCATGCCATTCGTGAGGCCGGTGACAGGGAGCTGGTACTCCTCGACTCGCCACCCGGCATCTCATGTCCCTTTATTGCGACCGTCGACAGGGCCGACTACGTCGTGCTGGTCACTGAGCCCACACCGTTCGGTCTGCACGACCTGAAGCTGTCGGTAGCTACCGTACGGCAGCTGGGTAAGCCGTTTGGTGTGGTGGTCAACAGAGCCGGACTGGGAGACAACGAAATATACCGGTGGCTGGAGCAGGAGTCGATTCCGTTGTTGCTGGAGATACCCTTCGATCGGGAGGTGGCACGTATCTATGCCGAGGGTGGGTTGCCGGCAGCGGTGGATGACTCCTACCGTGAGATGTTCAGCCGTCTGCTCACTCAAATCGTTCAACAGAAAGTCTTATGAGACAGATCGTCATTATCAGCGGAAAAGGAGGAACAGGCAAGACAAGCCTGAGTGCGGCACTGGCAACCATGGGTGAACAGCTGACGGTAGCCGACTGTGATGTGGATGCAGCCAACCTTCATCTGCTGCTACAGCCGGATGATCACTCCCGCCACCCTTTCTCCACCGGTGCCAAGGTGGTGATCGACCAGCAGCTATGTACTCAATGCGGTGCCTGCATGGATGCCTGTCGCTTCGATGCGATCCGGTACCAGGAGGATCGTTACATCATCTCTGAGACATCATGTGACGGATGCCGTCTCTGCATGCGTATCTGTCCGACCGATGCCATCAGTATGATTGAAAGCAATGGCAGCTACTGGACTACCGGAACATTCCGTAACGGCTGGATGGTTCATGCCCGGCTGGAGCCGGGCGAGGAGAACTCGGGCAAGCTGGTCAGTGTGGTGCGTGAGCAATCCCGTCAGCTGTCGGAGCAGATGGGTGCGGAGACCATTCTGATTGACGGTCCTCCCGGCACCGGCTGTCCCACGATCTCTGCCATGAGCGGTGCCGATCTGGCATTGCTGGTCACCGAACCGAGTCGTTCCGGTTTTCATGACCTGAAGAGGGTGAAGCAGCTGACCGATGGGTTTGGTATTCCGTCGGTCGTGGTGATCAATAAGTATGATCTGAATGAGCAGGTGACGGCCGTGATTGAGGCTTGGTGCCGCAGTGAGCATCTCCCCCTTGTCGGCAGGATCCCTTTCGAGCCGGCGGTGGTAGAGGCGATGTTACAATGTCGTACGGTGGTTGAGTGGGCTCCCCGCTCGGCAGCAGCCGGTGAGATTGCGGCTATTCACCGACAGATTTTTCAGTCGTAGTGATAGAACCAAATAAAAAGAATAAGCGATGATTACTTTCGGACCTGTACCTTCCAGAAGACTGGGGCAGAGCATGGGAATCAATAATATCCCCGGCGATAAGATTTGTACCTATGCCTGTATCTACTGCCAGGTGGGAGCCACCCGCCATTACACGCTCGAGAGACAATCGTTTTACAGTCCGGAGCAGATTTTCAAAGCGGTCGAGGAGCACCTGAGCAAGTTACAGGGGATGCCTGACTATCTCACTTTCGTGCCGAACGGTGAACCCACACTTGATATCCACCTGAAAGAGTCGATCCGCCTGTTAATGCAGAGCGGTATTCCGATTGCTGTGATCACCAATGCATCACTACTGGGTGATGCAGCGGTGCGTGATGCCCTCTCGCTGGCCGACTGGGTTTCAGTGAAGGTGGATGTCAACGATGAGGCTGTATGGAAGAAGATCAACAGACCCCATCCCAAGCTCACCTTTGAGGGTTACAAGGAGGGTCTCCTGACTTTTGCCTCATCTTACAAGGGAATCCTGGCAACTGAAACCCTGATGGTGGATGGGGTCAACGATGGAGCTGAGCTGTTACAGCACAACGCCTCACTGATTGCAACGATCAATCCCTCCAGGGCTTATCTCTCCATTCCCACGCGGCCCCCTGCAATGCGGAGCGTGAAGAAACCGGATGAGGAAGCCATCAACAGGGCTTACCAGATCTACACTGATGCAGGACTGCACTGCGAGATGCTGCTCGGCTTCGAAGGCAGTGATACCGGTTTCACCGGCGATGCCAGGGAGGATATCCTCAATATGAGTGCTGTGCATCCCATCCGTGAGGAGACCATGGGTGAGATCCTGCGCAAGAACAGGGCTGATAG
>JAAYGM010000034.1 GCA_012727735.1 Bacteroidales bacterium
AAACGCATAACGAGAAGGAGAAATCAGCAATGGCAAAAAAAGCAAAAGGAAACAGAGTGCAGGTGATCCTGGAATGTACGGAACACAAAGAGAGCGGTATGCCCGGCACTTCCAGATATATTACCACAAAGAACAGGAAGAATACAACAGAACGACTGGAGTTGAAGAAATACAACTCTGTATTGAAGAAAATGACTGTTCATAAAGAAATCAAGTAAAACAAATTAGACTATGGCAAAGAAATCGGTTGCGGGATTCCGCGATAAGAATACAACCACAGGGCGCAGTCATACCAAAGTAATCAAAATGGTGAAATCGCCCAAGACTGGTGCATACAGCTTCAGAGAAGAGATGATCCTGAACGATCAGGTAAAGGATTATTTCACGAAATAACTGTTATGAGGTCTGACTTTTCCTCTGCATGGCATAGATAAACAGGTTTATCATTGTTCTTTCTTAACGGATAAAGTCGGTTAAAAATATGTAAAAGCTTCCCTGTGCCAAAACGCAGGGAAGTTTTTTGTTGACTATTTCGTAGATTTGCATATCATACAGCTCCTGCTTCACATTATTTAAAATATACCGCGCTATGGGTTTTTTTGATAGATTCTCGAAAGGGAAAAATGAAACACTGGATAAAGGTCTCGAAAAAACAAAAGAGAGTTTTTTCTCGAAGATCACCCGCGCCGTTGCCGGTAAGTCGAAGGTCGATGACGATCTGCTCGACGAGCTGGAGGAGGTGCTTGTCTCTTCCGATGTGGGAGTAGACACGACCCTCAAGATCATTGAGCGGATTGAAGAACGCGTGGCGCGTGACAAATATGTCACTACCGATGAGCTGACAACCATCCTGCGTGATGAGATTGCACTGCTGCTTACCGAGAATAACAGCGACGACCTCTCCGATTTCTCCCTGCCTGAAGGAAAGAAACCCTATGTGATCATGGTGGTCGGCGTGAACGGTGTGGGTAAGACAACCACCATCGGCAAGCTGGCCCACCAGTTCAAAAAGAAAGGGTTGTCCGTCTACCTGGGTGCTGCCGATACGTTCCGTGCCGCAGCCGTGGAGCAGCTCGATATCTGGGGTAAGCGGGTAGGCGTGCCCGTGGTCAAACAAAAAATGGGATCCGATCCTGCCTCTGTCGCTTTCGATGCGGTCAGCTCGGCAAAGGCACACGATGCCGATGTGGTCATCATTGATACTGCAGGGCGTCTGCATAACAAGATCAACCTCATGAACGAACTCACTAAGATAAAGCAGGTGATGAGCAGAATCATCCCTGATGCCCCGCACGAGGTGCTCCTTATCCTTGACGGATCCACAGGGCAGAATGCTTTTGAGCAGGCCAAACATTTCACCGCTGCCACCGAGGTGACGGCACTGGCCATCACCAAGCTCGATGGTACCGCCAAGGGGGGTGTCGTGATCGGCATCTCCGATCAGTTCCGCATCCCCGTAAAATATATCGGACTGGGTGAAGGGGTGGAAGACCTGCAGGTCTTCAGAAGAAAAGAGTTCGTCGACTCACTTTTCGGTGAGTAATCTTTAATGGGTTTGAGAATCAATATATGATAAAAAATAAAATAGATGTTGTCACCCTGGGTTGTTCCAAAAACCTGGTCGATTCTGAACTGCTGATGCGCCAGCTCGTGGCCAACGGGTACACCGTTGCGCATGATCCCGATACAGCAAAGGGAGATATCGCCGTGATCAACACCTGTGGCTTTATCGGTGATGCAAAAGAGGAATCGATCAACATGATCCTCTCTTTCGCGGAAGCCAAAAAGAAGAACAAGCTGAAGCAACTCTATGTGATGGGTTGTCTCTCAGAAAGATACAAGCAGGAGCTGTCGGACGAGATCCCCGAGGTGGACAAGTTCTACGGTAAGTTCGACTGGAAAGAGCTGATTGCCGACCTGGGCAAATCTTATTACAAAGAGCTGGAGTTTGACCGCTCCCTCTCCACACCACCGCATTACGCCTATGTGAAGATATCGGAAGGGTGCGACAGGACCTGTTCCTACTGCTCCATCCCATTAATCACGGGGAAATACAAGTCGCGTCCCATGGAGGAGATCGAAGAGGAGATCCGTCACCTGGTGGCCGAAGGGGTGAAGGAGTTTCAGTTTATCGCGCAGGACCTGACCTACTACGGCCTCGATCGTTACAAAGCGATGAAACTGCCCGAACTGATTGAGCGTGTGTCAGATATAGAAGGGGTGGAGTGGATTCGTCTGCATTACGCCTACCCGGCACACTTCCCCAAGGATCTGCTGCGGGTGATGCGTGAGCGTGACAATGTATGCAGCTACCTCGATATCGCACTGCAGCATATCAGCGACAACATGCTGAAGATCATGCGCCGTAATATCACCCGCCAGGAGACCATCGACCTCATTCAGCATATCCGGAAAGAGGTGCCCGGCATCCATCTGCGTACCACCATGATGGTGGGCCATCCCGGCGAGACAGAGGCCGATTTTGAGGAGCTGCTCGATTTTGTGCGGGAGACCCGTTTTGAGCGACTGGGTGCCTTCCCCTACTCACACGAGGAGGATACCTACAATGACAAGCACTACAGCGACGATGTGCCGGCGGCAGTGAAGCAGGAGCGGATGGACAGGCTGATGGAGCTGCAGGAAGAGATCGCCCTCTCGGTGAACGAAGAGAAAGTGGGGAAAACCATGAAGGTGATCATCGACAGGGAGGATGAGGAGTTTTACATCGGCCGCACCGAATACGATTCACCTGAGGTAGATGGTGAGGTGCTGATCGGCAAGGAGCATGCTTTGGCTGTTGGCAGTTTCTGCCATGTGAAAATCGATTCGGCACATCCGTTCGACCTCTTCGGCACTCCGGAAGTATAAACCGGACTGGCTGATAATTATCTAAACGGTTCAACACAAATATTTCAATCATTCAATCAGTTATGATGACACATGAAGAACTTATCACCGAACTGTCGCATCGCCTCAACTGGCCGGAACCGAAAGTGGCGGAGATGCTGGAGGCGGCCGTGGAAGTGATGAACGCGCAGCTGGCGGATAACAATCCCATCACACTGGCGAACCTGGGTGATTTTATTACCCGCAGAAAAACAGAATATATCTCGGTGCATCCCGAAAACAATGAGAGATGGCTTATCCCCCCAGCCATTGAACTGCTCTTTGAAGCTGCTCCTGAACTGAAGGAACAGCTTATCAACAACGTGAAAGTATAACCGTGCGCTTGCATCTTACATGCATAAAAGAGAAAGCAGATATGGATAGAACCGGAATCAATGAGATTGCTTCACTATTGTCAGCAAAAAATGAAAAGATCACAAAAGAGGAGGCGACACTTTTTCTGAAGGAGTGGATCGCTGTGATCTCCGATACGCTGGCAGAAAAAAAGGCGGTGGAGGTGACCGGATTCGGCACTTTCAGTTTCTCGCCAATCAGGGAGCGTGAAACGGCAACACAGATCGAAGCGGGCAGTGAGGAGGTACCCTACTTCTACAAGATAGGGTTCACACCCCATGCGTCACTCAAAAACAGTGTCAATATCTTTTTTTCAAACTTCGAGCCTTCGCTCTTGAGTGAAGGGGTGACCTTCGATGCTATTCCCGAGGTGATCGCCGGGGAAGAGGGTGAGGAGGAGTACATCTACAACCATCTGCAAAAAATGGTCTCCTTTCCCAAACCACCGGTCCCGGCTGCGACAAAAGAAGAGCCTGCAATCACAGCAGAGGAGACCACAGCAGAGGAGACCACAGCAGAGGAGACCACAGCAGAAGAGATCGCAGCAGAAGAGATCACGTCAGAGGAGATCGCAGCTGAAGAGATCGCAGCAGAGGAGATCACAACAGAAGAGATCACCGCAGAGGAGATCACCGCAGAGGAGATCGCAACTGAGGAGATCACGGCAGAAGAAATCAAAGCAGAGGAGATCACAACAGAGGAGATCACAGCAGAGATTTCTGAAAACATGATTGAACCGGAAGCGTCAACTGAACCGGAACAGGCAGTTGAACCGCTGCCTCCTCTCTCCAATATATTGTCTGAATCGCTGCAGCATTTATCTCCCGAGCCGCAGGTCTCTCACGCGACGACACACCGTGAAAGAGGCAGAAGACGCAGGAGGCAGCATTCTGTATGGGTACCGGTTTTGGGGGGTATGGCAATCATCGTTGCTGCGCTTTTTTTTTTCAGGGATACTCCCGGAAAAAGCGGAAGCAATCCTCTTTAGCCGGCAAGAGAGTTCCGGAAAAGAACCCCTTTTAAATAATCATTCCGGAAATGCTGATGATATTCCCTTAAGCGGACAATCATCTACCCCTGAAGAAGCAGTACATAGCCTGAAGTCAGAAAGTGATGCCGGTGAAGTGCTGCAAGACAATGCTGCGGAACCTGCCACGGTAGCCGCTGCCACGCCGGTTACGCCGGTTGAGAATCCGGCCGGAAAAGCAAATGAACGAATCATCCTGAAACAGGGCCAGACCCTCCGGCTGCTCGCCCTTGAAATCTTTGGCAACCGCGAATTCTGGATATATATCTATCTTGAAAACAAAAACAGCATCCAGAACCCAAATATTGTCCCCATAGGTACCGAACTCATCATTCCGGATCCGGCTCACTACAACATCAACGCTTCAGACCCGCAATCTGTCAGGATAGCAAAAGAGTATGGTGAAAAAGTATTTAGTAGAATGACTGTAATTCAAAACAGGTAAAATGTATCAGATTTGTTCGAATTGTTGTATATTTGCCTTTTACAAAATATATTTATTAAAGAGTCCTCCAAATAACTTAAAATTTAATTATGACAAAGTTTAGTTCAATTTTTATGCTGTTGATGGTTCTGTTGTTTTCAGCATGTAACACAAATTCATCTGACAAAAAAGATCCTTCGGATTATCTGATCAGAACAGACATCCCGGCACGTCCCTCAGGACAAAAAGATGTGCTTGGCCTGGTCACCGAGAAACTCGACACAGTACGGGTCGGATTTATTGGTCTGGGTATGCGCGGTCCCGGTGCAGTGGAACGTTTCACACACATCCCCGGAACACAGGTGGTCGCCCTCTGCGATCTTCATCCCGAAAGAGTTGAGCAAACACAGACCATTCTCGACAGGGCAGGACTGCCCCGCGCAGCTGAGTATAGCGGTAGTGAAGAGGCATGGAAAGAGCTGGTTCAGCGCGATGACATCGACCTGGTCTATATCGCCACCGACTGGAAGCGTCATGCCGATATGATGATCTACGCCATGGAGCAGGGCAAGCATGTGGCATGCGAGGTGCCGGCAGCCATGACGCTCGATGAGATCTGGTCCATCGTCAACACCGCAGAGAAAACGCAGAAGCATGCCATGCAGCTGGAGAACTGCGTCTATGATTACTTCGAGCTGACCACCCTTAACATGGCACAGCAGGGACTCTTCGGTGAGGTGCTTCATGCCGAAGGTGCTTATATCCACGATCTGAGTGATTTCTGGGGTTATTACGAAGGAGACTGGCGCTTACAGTACAACAAGGAGTTCCGTGGCGATGTCTATGCAACACACGGCATGGGCCCTGCTGCACAGGCGCTCGATATTCACCGCGGAGACAAGATGAATACGCTGGTGGCCATGGATACCAAACCGGTCAATATTCCCGAATACCTGATCGAGGAGAGAGGGATGGACCGCGACAGTGCTTACAACTTCGCGAACGGACAGCACACCATGACCATGATCCGCACCGAGAACGGGAAGACCATCCAGATACAGCACGATGTGGCTTCACCACGCCCCTATTCACGTATGTACCAGGTGAGCGGCACCAAAGGTTTCGCCAACAAGTATCCCACCCAGGGTTACGCCCTGCAGGGTGAGATGCTGGATGAGACTGTTGCACCCGATCATGAGAACCTGAATGCGCACTCTTTTGTCTCTGCGGAGGTGAGGGATGCCCTGATGACGAAATACAAACACCGCATCCATCAGGAGCTGGAAGAGAAAGCCAAAGAGGTGGGTGGCCACGGCGGCATGGACTTCATCATGGACTATCGTCTGGTCTATTGCCTGCAGAACGGCTTGCCGCTCGATATGGATGTGTATGACCTGGCTGAGTGGTGCTCACTGGCCGAGCTGAGCCGCATCTCCATTGAGAACAACAGCGCTGCGGTAGAGGTGCCCGACTTCACCCGCGGTAACTGGAACAAGATTCAGGGATTCAGACATGCGTTTGCCGACTAGTCAGTAACCGGTCATCCCCTACAAAAATAAGGGGCCGTCTTATGAACAACCATAAGACGGCCCTTTTTTTGTGGTTCCCGATTCGATCAGTTGCCTCTATTGGCCTATGTCTCGTCCTGTATAAAGCTTATACACCCTCATTACACCCTCATTGCAGCCTCATACCCTCTTCATATTTTATTGAGGTTGGTATAGATTTGATATAAGCCAGCAGTAGGGCTGCATACGCCCCGGACCGGTGAAGGAAACTCCGGAGGGGTACCTCGCAGGGCAGGAGCAGCGGCGGTTGATTACACCTATCTCCTTCCCTTCAGCAGCGCCGGGATCTGGCTTGGTTCCCTGGCCACCGGCACGCCGACCGCCTCGAAGGCGGCGATCTTCTCGGCTGCCGTGCCCGATCCGCTGGAGATGATGGCGCCGGCATGGCCCATCTGCTTGCCCGGAGGGGCCTGCTGCCCGGCGATGAAGACCGCCACGGGCTTGGTGATATGATCTCTGATATAAGCTGCTGCCCGCTCTTCCGCATCACCGCCAATCTCACCGATCAGCGCGATGGAGTCGGTCTCCGGATCATTCTCGAACATCTCCAGCAGCTCTTTGTAATAGAGACCCACAACAGGGTCACCTCCCACACCCACGGCGGTGGACTGACCCATGCCGTGCTCAGTGAGGTTATAGACCACCTCATAGGTGAGCGTGCCGCTGCGGCTGATCACGCCGGTGCTGCCCTCCCTGAAGATCATCGTAGGCATGATCCCCACCATGCTCCTGCCGGGAGAGATCAGTCCGGGGCAGTTGGGCCCGATCAGTCGGGCTCCTTTTCGCCGGATGTAGCTGTAAGCCTCCACCACGTCGAGCGTGGGGACCCCCTCGGTGATGCAGACAATCAGCCTGATGCCGGCATCGGCAGCCTCCATCATGGCATCCTTGGCGAAGGGTGCGGGGACAAAGATAACCGATGTGTCCGCTTCAGTCTCCCTCACGGCATCTCGCACCGTATTGAACACCGGGATGTTGTCTACAAGCGCTCCCGCCTTGCCGGGGGAGGTGCCGCCAACGATATTGGTGCCGTAAGCTTTCATCTTCGACGCGTGGAATCCTCCGTCGCGACCGGTGATCCCCTGAACAACCAGCCGGCTTTTTTTATCTATCAGAATACTCATATGCTAAATGTTTTTTCAGTCCTGGTTTATCTTGTCAGTGCCACTGCTTTCTCTGTTGCCTCACCCATGGTACCGGCTACATGGAAAGGGGTGCCCTGCAGCATTGCACGTCCCTCCTTCTCGTTGGTGCCGGTAAGACGGATCACGATGGGTATCTCTGTTTTGATCTGCCTGAAAGCCTCCAGCAGGCCGCTGGCCACATCATCACAGCGGGTGATGCCGCCGAAGATGTTGATCAGCACCACCTTCACGTTCTTGTCGCTCAGCAGCAGCTTCATCGCCTCAATCACCTTGGTGGGGTTGGAGCTGCCGCCTATATCGAGGAAGTTGGCAGGGTTGCCGCCATAGAGCTTAATCATGTCCATCGTGGCCATCGCCAGGCCGGCACCGTTGACCATGCAGCCAATCTCGCCACCCAGGTGCACGTAGCTGAACCCTTTGCTCTTGGCGCTTTGCTCCTTCTTCTCCTCCTCCGTGGGCTCGTTGAGCGCGGCAATCTTCGTGTGGCGGTAGAGCGCATTGTCGTCGAAGGTCATCTTCGCATCGATCGCCATGATCCTGCCCTCTCTGGTCAGCACCAGCGGGTTGATCTCCGCCAGCGAGGCATCGCTCTCAACAAACAGCTTATAAAGCTTCTGGAAGATGACGGCAGCCTGACGCACAAGCTTAATGTCGTTGAACAGCTTGAAGGCCGCCTCACGTGCCAGGTAATCGGGGATACCTATGGATGGGTCGATCACGAACTTGTGGATCTTCTCAGGCGCGGTCCGCGCCACCTCCTCAATATCCATGCCACCCTCCTTGCTCAGCATCAGGATGGTCGATTTGCTGCTGCGGTCGATCACGTAGCTCACATAATACTCTTTGTCGATGTCCACCGCCTCGCCAATGAGGATGCGGTCTACCGTGAACCCCTTGATATCCATGCCCAGTATGGCGGCCGCATGCCTGCGCAGTTCAATCTCGTCACTGGCCAGCTTCACGCCTCCCGCCTTGCCCCTGCCACCGGTGTGCACCTGTGCCTTCACGATCACCTTCTGCACATCCAGTTGTTCGTAAGCCTTCACCGCATCATCCACTGTGCGGCATACACTACTCTTGTCAACAGGGAGGCCATAGTTGGCAAAGATCTCTTTTGCCTGATATTCATGAATTTTCATATGATTGGATCTATTGATTATATTTCATTTGTTTATGGAGCGGCAGCATGATGAATGTGCACACGCACCGCCGGCATTTGCTTATTTCATGGGTTTTTCTGTAATTTTATGATGATTAAGCATTTGGTAAAAATATGATTTTTTATCGAAAGAAAAAAAATATTGGCTGTTAATGCAGATTTTATTTATCCGGCAACAACAGGTCTATTTGAGAATTGAAACGTATGATCACGTTAAATTGTTTAACATAACGGGCAAAAATGTAAAAACCCGCTGCACTGAGGTCGATGCAACGGGTTCGGGGTGTATTTGAAATGAATAATCACTAATGATTCATATTGATGGAGATCCCTGCATAATATAGTGCCCCGAAAACAGGAGCATAGAGGAAGGCCGCATCATCGAGATACTTCTCCTGCTGGAGGTAGTTGAAGATATTCTTCCCTCCTGCATAGAGCCGCAGCTTGCCGAAGCGCTTCGATATGCTTGTGTTGAAGGTCATATAGGGTGCGGTCTCCCTGATCTTCGACCGGGATGCCTCTTCACTGAGATAGTCGATATACATCTTCCCCTGATAGAGACCGTAAAGTGAGATGGTCCAGGAGCCCGGGGCATACTCTATCTTCATGCTGCCGGTGGTGGAGGGAAAGCGAGGTATCCGTTTGCTGATGTCTTCATATTGCGTTCCCTTCCAGTCGTCACGCACATTGTTATAGAACCCTCTGTTGATGCCAAAATCGGCTCCAATATTCAGGTCTCTCACAGGATAGAGCAGCAGGGTCATCTCAATGCCCTGTACTACCGCATCGTCAATATTGCGCCACTGGTAGGTATATCCCAGGTTCTTCACGCTCTCGTCGGCATCGGTGAAGTCGATCTTGTCTTTCAGGTAGGTGTAAAACAGGTTGGCACTCAGCTGAAAACGGTGTCCGTAGTAATCGGCCGAGAGGTTGGCACTGCGTGATCTCTCCGCCATCAGCTCCGATGATTTCCACACCCGGGGTGAGCCGCTGCAGAGGTGCAGGTCCTCCGAGAAGCCGTAGGGTGCACGAAAACCGGTGCCCATATTGGCCCGGAGCGTAAGGTGCTCACCCGCGCTGTACCTGACCGCAATACGCGGGTTGATGCTTGTCCTGCTGAAGCGTGTCTTCGGGAAATCCTGATTGAACACCTGCCTGTCGGATGCATACTCCTCGCCCGAGGTGTGGCGGTCGATGCGTACACCCGGAACAATCGTCAGCTCCTCTGTCACCTGCCACTCGTCCTGAATAAAAGCACCCATCTCATGTGCATGCTTGCGGGCTGTGGACTTGTATGAGTCGCCATACCATTCATTGCTCTTATCCACCACCAGATACATCCCCGACTCATTCAGCCGGGTTACATAGTTCTGCAGTCCCAGCAAAAGGCTGTGATCGCCCACCTGCCTGCCCAGGGTGAGTGTGGAGATCAGTGCGTTCTCCTCTGCCAGGTAGGGGCGCATCTCCTGCAAATCGGGTGTATTCCCTTCATGCGTATCCATATAGTCCGTCAGGTATGAGTCGTTGGTGGCATTTCTGTTATGGTTGATAAAGGAGTTGTTGAAGTGCAGCTCACCCCCGTTACCAAAAGTGAATCTGTAGTTCGCCTCCGCCTCATAGCGGTCGGTGGTGATATGCTCAGTTCCTTCGGTAAAGGGATTTTTGTACCTGTCACCGGTGATGACGCCCCCTTCGCGTTTCTCATTGATCGCCTTCCCGCGGAAGACAAGCCGGTCGTTCCCGAAAAAGGGATCATCCAGATAAAGGCTTGCACCCACGTTATGCAGCCCGGAGGCCACCCTGTCGGAGATGCCGTCTGCCCCTCTCACCTCTTCACGGCTGCCTCCCTCACCGGTAGCATCGATCACCCCCTGGTCTATCTTCTGAGCATAGAGGCTCAGTCCGATGTTTCCTTTTTTATTCTGCATCGATGCATTGAAGTTGTATACATTTGAGTGGTGTGTGCCGAACTGAATATCGGCACTGATGACCGGAATGGGAGAGGGCTCCCGGGTGATGATGTTGATGGCCCCCGCGATGGCGCTGCTGCCGTAGAGGGCCGAGCCCGCACCTTTCACCACCTCTATGCGGTCTACATCACCCGTACCTATCTGCTCCAGTCCGTAGACGCTGGCCAGTCCGGAATAGACCGGCTGCCCGTTGATCAGCACCTGGGTGTGTTCCGAGCCGAGCCCCTGCATACGCACCATGGTGAAGTTGCACGACTGGCACTGGTTCTCCACGCGGATGCCGGGGACACCCTCCAGCGCCTCGAACACGTTCCACGCGTTCTTGTTCCTGAGTGCCTGTGAGGTGACCACCTCCGTGCGCACAGGTACATTCTTCACATAGTGTTGTGTGCGTGTGCCAGTGACCACCACCTGCTCCAGGTCGAAGATATCCTCCTCGAGTGCAAAAAAGAGCTGAGTGCCTCTGCCCCTCTCCATGAACACCTCCATCTCCTGCGGTTTAAACCCCACAAGCCGGGCTATGATGGTCTGTCTGCCCTCCGGCAGGTTCGCCAGCTGGAAATGACCGTTATCATCTGCAGCGGTAACCATACCGGTACCCTTCACCGAGATGGTGGCGTAGGGGATATGATTGTCTGTTCCTTTCTCTTTCACATGGCCAGAGAGCATGGTGTCGGCGGCATCGGCCTGCGCCGTCAGCTCCGCTGTAGTCAGTGACATCAGCAGTAACAGAAAGAGATGTTTCATGAAGATAAGATTCAATTGTCTGCCTGTCTGTAATTTTTTTGTTCGTTTCATTGTTAGTCTGAATTGATTGTTTATATCCGTAAAAATGGAATAGACACAGAGGGCCAGGTTTACTATATGCGCATCTTTTTCTCATTGACAGGCATCAGAAACTGATCCCGGGCAGGTTGGTTGTTCCTGCTCATCTCTGGAATGATTCTATTATACCATACAAAAGTAGGTCCGCGAGAGAGGATCTGCAATGCCTCATTGTAAGTATAAAAAGTCTGTTAAATGCTTATAATAGGGTATTGTTCCGCCGTTTTTTTTAACCCTATTTTGTATTCTGAAAAACAGCCCGGAACATACGCAGAAAAAATTGCGAGGTGTCAGATCCCTTACCGGCTGTGAATAAGATTGTCAGGGGTTTCAACCTGCATCAGTGCGAACAGATAAAAATCAATTTCAAATGAACAGAAAAATAGTCTTTCTGCTCCTCTGCCTTATTGCTGGCATTGCAGGAGCATTCTCACAGCAAAACAATATCTTTACCGGAAAAGTGACCGGCGAAGAGAACGAGATACTTATCGGTGCGACCGTCTTCTTTGAGGAGCTGGGAATAGGTGATGATACCGATCTCGCGGGTATTTTTCAGGTGAACGATATCCCCGACGGATCACACAGGGTGATCGTCAGCTATGTGGGCTACGAAACAGTGACGAAGGAGATAGGTTTTCAGAAGGGGGAACCACAGCAAGAGGATTTCCTTCTGATGCCCGATGGTCAGCTCCTGCTGGAGGTGGAGGTGTTCGGCCGGCGGCGTGAACGGCCGGAGAAGATGGATGCCCTCACCCGCATACCGCTGCGCATCGATGAACAGGTGCAGAGCATCTCGGTGATCTCGCAGAAGATGCTCGCCGACCAGGGAGTGCTCACCCTCAACGATGCGGTGAGGAACGCACCCGGCGTGGGTACCTTCGCCACCTTCGGCAACACTACCGAGAGCCTCACCTCGCGTGGATACAGGGGTATCCCGGTGGTGAAGAACGGCGTGCGTGTTCACTCCGACTTCAGGGGCAGCGGCTTCCTCACCGATATGCAGGGGGTGGAGACGATACAGATACTCCGTGGATCGGCGGCCATTGCACAGGGACTGGGTAACGACCTGGGCTCGGCCGGCGGGGTGGTCAACATCGCTACCAAGACACCCCGGTTCATCAACTCAGGCAACATCGGCATCAGAACAGGCAGCTGGGGAGAGGTGCGCCCCACCTTCGATATTCAGTTTGTAACAGATAAGTTGCAACGTTCCGCCTTCCGCCTCAACGGCGCCTGGGAGCGTGGCGACAGCTACCGCGACCATGTCTCCGGAGACAGGATGTACATCAATCCCTCCTTCGCCTGGCGTCCCGACGACAAGACAAAAATAGGTCTCGAGATGGATTATATGCACGATTCACGCACCCCCGACCAGGGAACGGTCAACCTGAGTGCCGACAGTGTCTACCATGTGTTCGATATGCCGCACGATCGTTTCCTCGGTTTCACCACCGACCGGCAGGTGACCAACACGCTCACCTATATGGCCCACCTGCAACGCGAGCTGGGTGATCATCTCAGCTTCAGGGTCGCTTATGCCGGGGCAGACATGAACCTGAAGAAGAGTGCTGCCCATGCTTCACCCCTGAGGAATGTGGCGAAGACAGGATTGTATAACCTGCGCTCCAGGGCTTATAGTGCCAATGAGCGGGACGACAGGAACGGGGTGCTGCAGATCGACCTGATAGGGAAAGATCTCTATACCGGCAACGTGAAGCACACCTTCAACCTCGGGTTTGACTACCGCTGGACCGATGTGGCCACCATCAACAGCAACGCGGTGGTGGTAGATACCATTGATGTGCTGCAGCCCATCGGCAACAGAGCACCACAGGTGACACTGGTCAACGGCGATCCGGTCACCTCGCGCGATGATGCCTACGGGATGCTGCTGCAGGAGGTGATGACCTTTAACAAATATCTCAAACTGTCTCTCGGTCTTCGTTACAGCCAGTTGAGCGGCATCAGTGACAACCAGCTCTCCACCAACGGTGGCAGCGTGTGGGATCCGTTGCTGGGGGTGATCATCACGCCGGTGAAGGACCTCAACCTCTTCGCCTCCTACACCACCACCACCTCGCTCAGAGGTGCTGCCAACCTGCTGGAGGACAGGGTCACTCCTGTGGGTGCATCGCGTGAGAAGCAGTTTGAGACCGGGTTCAAGAGCGAGTGGTTCAACAACCGCCTCCGCTTCAGTGGCACCTGGTTTCATATCCTGAACAATAACCTCACCTATGGTGCCCTCGATGATGCCGGCAACAATACCGGATACTACATCAAAGCGGGAAACCTGAAGCGCGAAGGGGTGGAGCTGGAGCTGACAGGTAAGCTGCTGAAGAATATGGATGCGGTGCTGGGTTATGCCTGGCTCGACGCCGGCTACCACGACAGCCCCTACTACCATGAGGGGTCGGCACCGATGAACAGCGCCAGCCATACCGCCAACGGATGGCTCAGCTATACCTTCTTCGACGGGATACTGCGGAACATGACCATGGGTGTGGGTGCTTATTATGTGGGGGGGAGACCGTTTGCGGAGTATACCTACAAGGTGGTGCCGGGACACGACGTGCAGCCCAACACCAAACCATTTATCGCCGATCCCTACACCACGGTGAGTGTGCAGCTGGGCTACAGGATCGACCGCTTCAATATACGGCTCTTCATGAACAACCTGTTCGATGCAAGAGGCTATACCGCCTACTACAGGGGAGGGTACCTCAACCCCGTCGATCCGCGCAATATGGCGCTGTCACTCAATTATCACTTTTAGATTTCGATATCCTCTATCTCAACAATCTTCTTTGAGATGGCATAGATGGTGAGGCCCGACTGACTACGGATCCCTGTTTTCACGGTGATGTTCTTCCGGTGCCTCACCACCGTATGGATGCTGATGTTGAGTGCGTCGGCGATCTCCTTGTTGAGCATCCCGTTCACCAGCCCCGTCAGCACCTCTATCTCTCTTTTTGTGAGGCTGTCGCTTTCGTTGTTCAGCAGTGCCGGCGACTGGTTCTTCCTCTCCAGTTTCTCCAGGGTGTGGATGATATGCTCTGCTGAATCATAAAGCGTGAAGGAGGTGTCGGTCAGCACCGATTGCTTCTGCATGATGCCTGACTCGATGCCTGCAACGGAGAGGGTGGGGTGCGCCTTGCGGATCTTCCTGATCTCCTTCTCACGGTTGACAAACTGCAGCTGGTTGGCGATGAGGATATCAACCTTCGTGGTCCCGAGCATCACGGAGAGCTCTTCCAGTGTCTCTATCCTGCTGGTGCGGCAGCCCAGCTCCGACTGGCATATGATAGCCTGCAGCCCCTCGTAGATGATCCGCGAGGATTCCATGATGACGATATGGAGTGGTGATTTATACATGCTGCGCTCTCTCAATGCTTACACCCGATGGAATAAGGATGGACTCCTCAATCAGTGAGTGGATGTAAAGATCATACTCCAGCTCATAGAGCGCGAAGAACAGCTTGCGGCGCAGGTCGAGATCACCATCAATCTTTACATACTTGAGCAGGAGGTTCTTCAGATCCTGCAGCTTCAGCTCAATATCGGTATGATGCTCACTGTACTCTTTCGATGAGTAGAGCTCACCCTCCTCTGCACGCTTCTCTCTGTCGAGCAGTGTGATGAAATAGGGAAACGCTACATTGTCCTCATAATCGAGGTGATCGAGCACCTCGGTGAAGTATTCGTTGAAGAATTTCTCCAGCAGCCTCAGCTCTTTCTCCGCATGATCCTCCTGCAGCTGACGGATATAGGAGCTGATTTGCGGATATTTATCCCACCGGTAATAGTTATGGCTGCGCTTCAGGAATTCGATCACCTGGAGCATATCCTTCCTGGTGAAGGGCTGATGTCCCTTCGCCCCGAAGCCGTTATACAGATTGGCGATGCTCACGAACAGGTTCTCACTGATATCCTGGCTGCCGCATAGCTGCATCACAGTCTGGTCACTCACCCTGAAATCGATGTTGAAATGCTGCAGCATCAGCAACAGGTTCGGATTGGCATCAATCAGATCGGCCATCCGCATGAAAGGTTTTACTTTTATCTTTGATAAATGATACATATCGCGCAGAAAAATTTCTGCAAAAATAGCGAAAATATCTGTAATTTAGAACTGTTCTAAGTTATATCTGGTTTCCGGCTGCTATTTCCATCACTGATGATGGTTATTCACTGAATTTTTTCGTATTATTGTGCTCAAATTTCAAAATAGAGAAGATGAACGATTTTCAACGTTTACTGATCAAGCGGCGCAGCATCAGAAAATACAGCGAGGAGCTGCTTACTTCCGACGAAACACGGAAGATTATTGAAGCGGGACTGCTTTCACCCACATCAAAGAACAGACACTCCTGGGAGTTTGTTGCGGTGGAGGAGAAAGAGATGCTTGCCAGGCTGTCAGAGTGCAAGCCGCAGAGCGGTGCCTTCATTGCCGATGCGGCACTGGCAATCGTGGTGTTGGGAAATCCGCTGGAGAGCGATGCCTGGGTGGAGGATGCCGCCATCGCCGCCATGAACATGCAGCTGCAGGCCGAGGAGCTCGGCATCGGCAGCTGCTGGGTGCAGGTGCGCAACCGGTTTTATGCCGACAATGTGACCTCGGGTGAATATATCAACGGACTGCTCGATATCCCCATGCCCCTGGAGGTGCTCTGCGTGATCACCTTCGGCAGGAAGGAGCAGGAGCGAACCCCTGCCGACACGGAGAACCTGCGTTGGGAGAAGGTGCATATTGAAAAATTTGTAATGAACAGCGACGAACAGACAACTGAAAGCTGACCACAGACAACTGACAAAAAATGATTGATTATACAAAGGTCCCATCACCCTGTTTCGTGATGGAGGAAGAGCTGCTGCGCAGGAACCTGCAGCTGATCAGCTCGGTGAAGGAGCGTGCGGGTGTGAACATCATACTGGCGTTCAAGGCGTTTGCCATGTGGCGCTCGTTCCCCATTATCAGGGAGTATATCGGGCACTCCACCGCCAGCTCCGTGGCGGAGGCGCAGCTCGCCTTCGAGGAGATGGGCAGTCCGGCGCACAGCTATGCACCCTCCTACACCGATGCGGAGTTCCCGCTGTTCATGCAGTACAGCAGCCATATCACCTTCAACTCCCTCTCCCAGTTCGAACGATTCTATCCGCAGGTGGAAGCCTCAGGGAAAGATATCCGCTGCGGGCTGCGTATCAACCCCGAATTTTCAGTGGTGGATACCGATCTCTATAATCCCAGCACCCCCGGATCACGCCTCGGTGTCACCGCCGACAGGATAGGGGAGACCCTCCCCGCGGGAATCACCGGCCTGCATCTGCACAACCTGTGCGAGAACAACTCATACGACCTGGAACGGACGCTGGAGGTGGTGGAGCAGCGCTTTGGCCATCTCTTCGGTCAGATCATGTGGCTCAACCTGGGTGGTGGTCATCTGATGACACACAAAGATTACGATATTGCGCATCTGATAAGTGTGCTCACCGCATTGAGAGGGCGTTACCCACATCTGGAGATCACTATGGAGCCGGGGAGCGCCTTCGCCTGGGAGACAGGCGTGCTGGTCTCCACCGTGGCCGATATCGTGGAGAACAACGGCGTGAAGACAGCCATGCTGAATGTCTCTTTTGCCTGTCATATGCCCGACTGTCTGGAGATGCCCTACAAGCCCCGCATTCGTGGTGCTCACCCCGAGCCGGTGGAGGGTAAGCCCACCTACCGGATGGGGGGTAACAGCTGTCTGAGTGGTGACTTCATGGGTGACTGGTCGTTCGACACCCCCCTGCAGGTGGGCGACCTGATCGTGTTTGAAGACATGATTCATTACACCATCGTGAAAACAACCATGTTCAACGGGGTAACACACCCCTCCATTGGTCTCTGGACAAGTGAGGAGCGGTTTGAGCTCTTTCGCCGGTTCACCTACGAAGATTATAAAAACAGGATGAGCTGATGAAGCGCAGATTTTTTTATAAATTTTAAACAATTTCTTTGTTCACTGCGTTTAATGAATTGAACAGTTTGATTTCATATCAATAACTGAAAAATTATTAACGATTAAAACTATTTATTATGAGTTGGTTATGGTGGATCATTATTGGAGCAATTGCCGGATGGCTTGCAGGTAAATTAATGAGGGGTGGAGGCTTCGGCTTTCTGATTAACCTTTTGGTAGGTATCGCCGGCGCGGTGATTGGCGGCTGGGTTTTCGGCCTTTTGGGCATTGCTGCCGGAGGAGTCATAGGCAGCCTTGTAACGGCACTTGTTGGTGCGATATTATTGCTCTGGATTATTTCTCTTTTTAAACGAGCGGGATAGATTCATCCGCAGGGATCAATATAAAAAACCGGTGCAGCTATACAGTTGCACCGGTTTTTTATTACTCCACCCTGTTGCATATCCATTTTAAACCTGAAATGGGATTAATCGGGGAAAATCAGCTATATTTGTATTCATTCAACATGGACGACCATGCTTGTTGAACGTATCAAACCAGATAGAAGACAATCACGTATGCAGCAATGTTCCGTTGCTTGCGAAGAAAGATAAGACATTGATTCATATGCAGAAAAAAGAGACAGGCATATTCTCCGGCTCGTTCAATCCGCTCCACGCAGGACATCTGATACTGGCGAACTACCTGTGTGAATACACCTCTCTCGATGAGGTGTGGTTCGTGGTGACACCCCATAATCCGCTGAAGAAGGCCGGTATGCTGCTCGATGATACCCTTCGCCTGGAGATGGTGCGGCTGGCGCTGGAGGATTACGACAGAATGATAGTGTCGGATGTTGAGTTTCACATGCCCCGTCCCTCCTATACGATTGACACGCTCACCAGGCTCTCGGGTGCGCATCCCGACAGGAACTTCACCCTCATCATCGGTGGTGATAACTGGGCACGGTTTGATCAGTGGAAGGAGTATCAGCAACTGATGAAGCGCTATTCCATCCTTGTCTATCCCCGGATGGGCGAGGAGGTGGTCATCCCGCCGCAACAGCGTGAGACCATTCAGCTTGTGCATGCACCCGTGGTGGAGATCTCCTCCACCTTTATCCGCAGCGGGATCAGGGCCGGGAAAGATCTGCGCGCCTTTCTGCCGGCTAAAGTGTATGATTTGATAAAGAAAAAGGGGTTGTATCTTTAACAGATGCAATTAAGCAATGAATCAGACTGCCGCGGTGCAGGGTTGCTTCTCCCCCGGTCGCTATTCCGGAACCTTCAGCCCTGCTCTTCATATCTGATCTCATCCATGATGATGGGCAGGATATGGCTGTTAACACCTGCCTCCTGCAGCTCATCCTCATCCTCGGCCAACATCGCGGCGAATGACTCAAAGCTGCCTGCCTGCTGCAACGACAGGCGGTAGAGCTCCACCGTCTTACGGGGGTTCTCCAGACAGAGCTCCACATGTCCCGCATTGAGGTAATCATGCGCGTTGGGTTTGTTCTCAAGGATCAGGGTGTAGTACTTCCGTGCCACATCGAACTTGCGTGAGAGAAAAGCACACCAGGCCACAGAGCGCCAGGCGCGGGTGTTGTTGCTGTCCAGCAGCTCCACCTTGAAGTAGAAGTTGAGTGCCTTCTCATACTGCTTCAGCTCCAGGTAGCAATGGCCTATGTTCAGCTGGATATTCAGGTCGTCGGGACGGAACTGCTCCAGTCGCCGGTAATAAGAGAGCGCCATCTCCGGTTCTTTCAACACACGGTAGCAGTGCGCTATCCGGTGGAGCACCCAGCTGTTGTTCTCTTCTATCAGGTCGGCATGGAGATAAGCCTCCAGCGCACCCTTCAGATCAGGCAGCATCTGTCTGCAGTAGCCAATCTTCTGCCATATCTCACTTTTCGGCCTGCCTGTATCAACCAGCATGGTATAAGCACGGAGGGCTTCGCTGAAGTTGTTCTTCTCGAAATAGTAGAGGGCGATCTTCTCCAGGTAGCCGGGCTGCAGCACCACGGGATGGAACGCTTCAATCTCGTGGTAATTGAGCGGCAGGGTGAAGATATCGGTGAACTCCGAGCGGCGCCTGTAGAGCTTGAAGAAACGGTAGAGGTCCTGAATATACTGCTTGATCAGCGTCTCCTCTTTCTGGTGGGGTTTCATCACCAGCTCCTCCTCCTGCATCTTCCTAATCTCATCGCTCTCGGCACCCAGCTGTGTGATCATCATCTTGCGATACTCCTCAGGCATCATCATAATGCTGAAGCAGAAGGAGTACTTGTCGGAGTTGCAGATCAGTGATGTGCGGAACATGGTCCCGATCAGCGATGATCCCTCCTCCTTGTTGTCAAACAGCTGCTGGATGCTGCTATGCCGCGGGTTGAACGGCAGAAACCAGTTGCTCATCTCGTGAAAGAAGGGGTAGGACTTCAGGTTAGAGAAGGTGGAGTGGAACACATCGGCACCCTCGAGCTGCAGCTCGGAGAACTCCTGCAGCTTGTCGGTCAGCCCCGTCTCATCCAGTATCTTCTGCCATTCGGGGTTCTTCTCATCCAGGCCGCTCTCGCCCATCCACTCATCGAGTTTTATCTTCTTGCCGATCATCGGACTCAGCTTCATCATCTCCGGCAGGATCTCCTCCGTCAGCTTGCGGGTGATCTTCTCGGTCTCATGTGCCTGTATGTAGCCGATGACCGATGTGATGAACCTCCGGTTGAAAACATTGTCGTCCGACAACAGCTGGAGCCTGTCGGTACATTCAGGGTAGAGATGCCATCGTTCACTGTAGGTCTGGAAGATGGGGATGATGCCCGTCACGG
>JAAYGM010000269.1 GCA_012727735.1 Bacteroidales bacterium
CGGTAGAACCACCCTTCACGGATGGAGGTGTTGGTTTCAGCTTGCTGGTAGTGCAGGTATTTTCCCTTGTAAAGCATCTCACGGGAGCCGAGATCATATTCTGTTCGGTCGGGGAAATATAACGTGGTGTCCGGGTCATCGGGGTAGGTGATCACGTTCCACTCAGTTTTGCGCGTTGCTCCCGCCTCATTGCCACACCATCGGATGTCTTCACGACCGAAAATAACCGCTTTGGGAGCCAGGGTGCGGATCAGTTTCTTCCATGCCGGATAGTTATAGGTCTGTCCCCCTTTTCTTTTGGGGTGCGCCCCGTCGAACCATACTTCATGAATCTCCCCGTATTCGGTCAGGATCTCGAAGAGCTGGTTCAGGAAATATTCGTTGTAATCATCCACCTCGAACGTGAAAGTGGTTTTATTGCTGTAGGGGCGACCGGGCACCTGGCGGGGAATAGTACGTTGGCTATAGTTGCTGAGGTTGCCGTAGATCCCTTCCGGATGCTCAATCTGGAACAGGTCCGCCGGTGACAGGTAAACGCCCAGCTTCAGACCATATTTCCTGCAGGATTCTGACAGTTCTCTGAGAACATCCCCTTTTCCGTTCCGATAATTTGTGGACATGATACCGTGTTGGGTATAACGACTCTGCCACAACACAAATCCGTCATGATGTTTTACAGTAAGGATGACCATTTTCATCCCGGCAGCTTTCATTGCCTGACACCACTGATCGGTATCCAGGTTCTTCAGATCAAAAACAGCAGGATCCTCCGTTCCGCTACCCCATTCCAACCGGGTGAAAGTGTTTGGTCCAAAGTGAACAAAAGCGATGAACTCATTTCTGAGTGCCTCCATCTGATTTTTTGATGGAATCACATGCGCGGCTTTTTGAATGATCAGTTCTTTACTGTCGCCCTCATCTATCCTGATAGTATTGGTAGGTATAATTGTATGCTGTGCATACATAAAGAATGACAGCCATATAATCGAAGAGGTAAGCAGGAATTTACTTTTTAGCATTGTTGTAATTTATAGGTGTCTGATGGGATTGTTCAAAAAACATTAATTGTACAATTATTCTTTCTCAAAAGAAAAAACCAATGGCATCTTATCACTGTCTTTGATAGCAGGTAAATAAATACGGGTCTTCTCTCCGATCATCTGCCATTTCACTTTTTTTTTCGTATGCAGAAGAGTTACGCTGCTCCCTTTTATCGGCCTGTTGCCTTCCCATTCGATAAAGGGTGGCAGCTCATTCTCTTTTTCCGGAATATAATGCGCGTAGAGTGTTTTGCTGTTCTTGCCGGCAGTAAACCAGACGTTTCCACTATGGTAATGGGGTGTGATGCGGGTGCCATATATTCCTGTCCCATTTTTATCCAGCCAGTCACCCACATTCTTTAAAATTTCCACTACCTCGGGTTGAATGACACCTTGGGGTGTGGGACCTACACCCAGCAGGAAGTTTCCTCCCTTGGCTGCCACTTCAATAAGAAGCGCAATCACTTCACCGGCTGTTTTGAATTTCGCATCGGGTATCCATCCCCAGTCACTGCTTAATGGTATACAACTCTCCCATGGGTAGGAGAGTTGTCCGGAAGGTATCGATCGTTCCGGAGTCTGATAGTTCTCATATTTGCCGCGGATGGTGCGGTCCACAATGAGCATGTCCGGCTGATTCTCTCTGGCCATCCCGGCAATCCTTTCCATATCGATATCCTGTCGCGGAGGGGCAACCCATCCGCCGTCGAGCCAGAGAATGTCTATATCTCCATAGCGGGTCATCAACTCTTCAATCTGGTTGAAGGTGAACTGTTTGAACTTCTCCCAACGCTGCGGGTGTCTCTCTATCTTGTAGTTGACACTTCTGTTGGGGGTGGCATAATAATCCCACCAGTAATACTGGCTATGCCAGTCTGGTTTGGAGAAATAGGCACCGACCATAAAATCTTTTTGACGGAAAGCATCGAACACAAACCTGGCTACGTCTGCCTTGGGATGATTTGCGAATGGGCCCTGAGCGATAGAGAAATCGGATTCTTTCGTGTCAAACATACTGAATCCGTCATGATGCTTGGTAGTGAAGATGGCATATCGCATCCCTGCCTGTTGCATTACAGTGCTCCACTGGTCCGGGTCAAAATCAACCGGGTTAAACTGCTCTTTCAGACCCCAGTACCATCTTTTATATTCCTCATACCTGATCGTGCTGTCGCGGGGTATCCAGTCCACATCTTCCGAACAGATTGACCAGGACTCAACAATCCCCGGCACGGAATACAGCCCCCAGTGAAACAGCACCCCGAACTTAAGATCCTGCCAGCTCTCAAGCTTTTCCAGGACAGCCTCTTCCTCAGGCCACAGATACCCGTTCGACTGTTCATGAACGAACCCTTGCTGGGAAGAGAGCATTGCGGGCAATAGCAACCCGCATAATAAAAATCTCAGTTTATCATATTTTACTCGTTTCATATGACTCTTTGGATAAGTATGAGTGTTGACTTAATTGATCCCTTAGATGATGCTTCTCCTGTGAGCTTTAATGCCATACCATGCCACCACAGAAAAGCTGATCAGGGGCAGTACGAATGAGGCATTGACTGCCGGGAAGAGATCTCCGATGGTGCCCATATCGATGATTCTTGCCTGTAACGGAGGGAGAATAGACCCTCCTAAAATTGCCATAATCAGTCCCGCCGCTCCAAACTTGGCATCCTCACCCATACCTTTTAAAGCGATACCATAAATAGTAGGGAACATGAGAGACATACAGGCAGAGACAGCAATCAAACTATATAAACCCCAGATATTCTGGAAGAAGATAACCCCGAGCGTAAGGACTGCTGCAGTGATGGCAAAAGTTCGTAACATCTTTCCGGGATTAAAGAATTTCATCAGGTAGGTTGCAACAAAGCGGCTAACGCAAAAAATGGACATTGCCACAATATTGTGTTTCTGCGACAGCACCTCAGCCGCCTGTTCTCCCATGCCCTGGGCCATAAAAATGCGTGTACCGTACTGGATAATAAAGGTCCAGCACATGATTTGCGCACCTACGTAAAAGAACTGGGCAATCACTCCTTCACGGTAATTGGGAACAGATAAGATTCGTCTGATGGTAGCACCGAAATGGAACTCTTTATCTTTATCTCCATTCCTTGGCATCCTCATGAAAAGAATGATAAGGAACATTACCAGCACAATAGTGCCGATGGCCATGTAGGGGGTAATGAGGATGGAGAGGTCAGATTGGTTCATTGTTGCAAACTCAATGTCTGACAATGTTGCCCGATCGGCTGTACTCATGGGGTTGAGGCGTGCCTGAATAAAATTCATGGCTACGTACATACCCATCAGTGACCCAAGAGGGTTGAAAGATTGAGCCAGATTCAGCCTTCGGGTTGCGTTCTCCTCGGGTCCCATGGTGAGGATGTATGGATTGGCGCTGGTTTCAAGGAATGATAACCCACAAGTAAGGATAAAATAGGCTGCAAGAAATGGATAATAATTACCGGACATTTTTGCCGGGAAAAAGAGGAACGCACCAATGGCATACAATATCAATCCCACTAAAATCCCCGATTTATAAGAGAATTTCTTGATGAAGATGGCTGCCGGAAAGGCCATGGCGAAATATCCTCCATAGAAAGCCACCTGTACAAGCGCTCCCTGGGTGACGTTCATCCGGAATATCTTTGAAAACGCTTTTACCATCGGATTGGTGATGTCGTTAGCAAATCCCCACAGGGCAAAACAGGCGGTAATAAGTATAAACGGAAGCAGGTAGTTAACGCCGTTATGCTTCAGTAATGAAAGTTTTGTTTTATTCATTTTCCTGATCTATTTTACAACTCCCTTTTTTAGAATGATGTTGGCATATAGCGCCTCTTCTCCTGTAGCCACCACGGCATACGATTTCTTTGCTCTTTCATAGAATGCAAATCGTTCCAGATAAGAAATGGAGCAGGGCTCCCCGGAGTTTTGAAGGATGGTTTTGTAGTCATCCCAGATATCGGGTTCGTATTGATCTCCCGGAACAACTTGCATCAGATAGACCTGATGCTCACAGTATGAGTCGAGTGGAAACAGCTCCATCAGGGCCTGTAGAATATCTCTACCCGATAAACCGTCTGCACGAACTACATGCTGGGAAATGGTGTGACACGGGAAATTGCCATCGGCAATCACAATTTCATCACCATGTCCCATCTCCATCACAGTTTTCACCAGTTGAGGTGAAAGAATTTTCGGTATCTTCTTCAACATAACAAAAAAGTATAATATTCAGTTTACTTGTATATGGGTCCGAAATTCTGACATGCACGGTAATCCGCACCCTCCTTGTCCATGCCGAAAGCGTTCCATGCAGAAGGACGGAATATCTCGTCATCATCAATATTATGCATGCATACCGGAATACGGAGCATTGATGCAAGCGTGATCAGGTCTTTCCCTATATGACCATAACTGATGGCTCCGTGATTTGCTCCCCAGTTGTTCATCACCGAATAGACATCCCTGAAGGCCTGTTTGTCGCTCAATCGGGGTGCAAACCACGTGGTAGGCCACGTTTTATCAGTACGCTCGTTGAGGAGCCGGTGTACCTCTGGATCAATCTCCACCGTCCATCCTTCAGCTATCTGCAGTACCGGCCCCAGTCCTTTTACCAGGTTTATACGGGACATGGTCACAGGGATCCCACCTTCAGAGAGGAAGTTGGATGAGTAACCCCCTCCGCGGAAGTAATCGCGGTTCGCAGGATACCATGTGGTGGCCTCCAGGCACGCTTCCGCCTCTTCTTCCGAAATGTCCCAGTGAGGCTTCAGAGCCGGTGCTCCGTTGAGCCGTTGTTTTCCCGTACCATCGAGTGTAGTGGATCCGGAATTGATCAGGTGGATGATGCCTTTGGCGGCTCTGCCTGTCAGTTCTTTTCCTGTAACACGCTTCACTGACTCCGGACTCCAGTAGGTGCGTACGTCTGAGAAGAGCTGCGCCGTGTTGGTGAGCAGATGACCAAAAAGCATGGCTGTGCCATTGAGTGCGTCATTTTCCGTGGCTACAACAAAAGCTTCCCGGATGCCGTTCCAGTCGAAGGAGCTGTTGAGGATTGCTTCGGAAAAATCGCCGTTTGGCAGAAAATCGGTCCATTGGCGCTGCCCCTGGAATCCGGCAGCAAGGGCATTGTGACCGATCGCCTCCTCTTTGAATCCAATTGCTTCCAGTTTTTTATTCCCGGTCATAAGATCACGGATGATTAGTGTCATCTTGACAACGAACTCCCAGTCGGCATCCATCGCTGCTCTTGATTTCTTTTTCTCTTCGGTGTTGAAATCGGTTCCCTCATTCTTTCTGCAATATTTTTCCGTCCATGCCATGGCCTTGGCAAACTCATCCCTGTCGTAAATGCTTTCTTCAATGCGGCGAAGGATCTCAGTGGAATCGACCGATTCATTGCGCATGCCAAGGTATTCCTGAAAAAAATCGGGATTCACCATCGATCCTGCAATACCCATAGATACACTCCCGACAGAGAGGTACGAACGACCACGCATGGTGGCAACAGCCTGTGCTGCACGAGCGAATCTCAACAACTTCTCCTCAACATCTGAGGGGATGGAGTTGTCTGTACCATCCTGTATGTCATGCCCGTAAATACCGAAAGCGGGTAATCCTTTTTGTGCGTGTGCTGCCAGCACTGCCGCCAGATAAACAGCCCCCGGTCGTTCTGTGCCGTTGAAGCCCCAGACGGCTTTCGGGTAGTGAGAATTCATATCCATTGTCTCTGTACCGTAGCACCAGCAAGATGTCACTGAGATGGTGGACCCAACCCCCTCACGTTCAAAATTCTCTGCACAGGCTGCACTCTCACCCACACGCCCTATGGTGGTGTCTGAAATAACACATTCCACAGGACTGCCGTCACCGTTACGTAAATTGGAACTGATCAATCCGGCAACTGCTTTTGCCAGATTCATGGTTTTCTCTTCGAGGCTCTCTCTTACTCCTCCCTGGCGCCCGTCAATCACTGGTCGGATGCCAATTTTCGGATATCGTTTCATTCTGTTTATTATTATAATATTGTGTTATATATCTTCATTATTACGATTGTAGGTATCTCTTTTCAGAACGAGTTCCGATCTGTAATGATCGTTGGCAGAAAAAGGTGAATGGGTGTGCTCTCAACAACGAATGAAGCAGCCAGCTCACCCATTTTATTCCAGTCAATGCCGATACTTGAAATACCACTTTCAATAATCTCGAAAAAAGGATTGTCATTGTATGCCAGTAGTCCGTAATCTCTCTGAATCCTTAAATTGGACTTTTTTCCCTGTCTGATGATATTGACAATGTCCTGCTGTTTGATAACAAGATAGAAAGCGTTTTCCTGTATCGATCTGTTATGGGTGAATTCATCAATAATTTCGAATGCAAAGTTGTTATCCAGACAAAATTGACTGAAATATTGTTTGCTGCTTTGGGGATGCTTGTGGTTTCTGTCAAACAGGAAAAAGAGCTTGTCGTATTTTTCCAATTTATGTCTGATTGTCCCCAAAGAGCTATAAAGCGCCTCGTCAAAATCCTGACAAACATAGGAATAGCCTTTTTTGTTGAATTTTCCGAAATCTAATAGGAGCAACTTTTTTTTGTCAATATCACTCAAAACCTTCGAGATTTTCTCGTTGTGATAATTCATCACGATGTACTTACTGTACATGCCGGTAGCATTACTGATGATTTGATTGAAAAGATGCTCGTTGTATTGATGAAACCAGAGATCTATTTTATAGTAGGATGGTAGCTTGGTACGCAGCGTGTTATACAATACCTCTTTGAAGGGTGTGTATTCATCCAGCAATAACAAAATGCTTTTATTGTGTGCTGACACATAATAACTTTTGCCATGCACTGAGTCGATAATGCCTCTTTTTTTCAAATCGGAGAAAGCTTTGAAAACCGTGTCCCGGGAAATACTGAATTGTTTGCTGAGGTGATTAATAGATGGCAGTTTATCCCCTACTTTCAACTCACTGGCAATGATCGATTTCTGAATATAGTCGGTCAGTTGCTGAACCTTGGTTGTCCTGTTGTCGAATTTCAACTCTGATGTCATGACTGTACTGTTCTGTGCTGAGGTGTCAAACGTAGTAACATTTAATAAGATGAACAAAGATTATAATATGTTACAGAACATAAAGTAAACAGAGATTTCATCCGGACAGGTTGTGATTTCCGGTTCATTTACAAAAGATAACCGGATGAACTCTTCACAGAGTCCATCCGGTTTTTGGAAAATCAAAAAGTCATATAAGAAATAGAACTAATTAAGTTGTGGTTTTTTTATTATTAATAGTATTCGTTTGATGAGATTACAGGTATCGGCATTTCAGTTCGTGCTACCACCGAGGCCTGATTATACCTGTAAACGACATCGTATGTTGTCTCTCCGCTCCATCCTTTCACTTTCACTGAAAGTTTAGCGGAGTCACTGTTCATTACCCTGAAGGGTTTCAGGTCGAAGCAGACAAATCCTTCGTAAAGCTTCGTCTGTGCGCTTTGGTAGGCGTTATGCCGGAACTCGAGATTGATAGCGTCAGGTGAAATTTCAGAAGATAGCGTGTTCTTCACCAGGTTTATTGCATGGGGCTGTATGCCGCCATAGTTGAACATGAAAGAGACATTGAGATAATCTCCTCCTACCCATACCGCATTGGCTTTCACCGGATCGTTGCCTATACTATCCTGGTTTTGAGCTGTCAGCTCAACAGTCTGTTTGGTCAGGATATTCCAGATGTCATTCACTTTGACGTAATGGTCATATCCGCTCTGTGCATCAGATAGCACCGTATAGTTCAGGAACACGCGTTGATTGTAGGCGGGTGAATAATTCACCGCGCTGGCTGCCGGCCAGAGACGTTTCCCGTTATCCAGCAGCAATGAATAAGCATTGTCACCTTCCGGAATAACGGTCGCAATATCAATGCCGAAATTGCCGAGAGAATTTGAATTATCGTCGCATGATATGCTGCCCAGAAGGATGCCAACAGATACAATAATAATTATCAAAACCGTTTTTTTCATGCTAACACGCTTTTATACATGATAGATGCCGGAAGAAAAAAAACGTTGCATGGAGGAGTAGATTAAACGAGGTATTTAACCAAGATTAACAATAAATTACTGATTGCACTTTCTGTCTGCTTCCGGTTCTCATCCGTTCGGGTAGATCTTTTTAATCAGATCATGCCGGTTGATCCGTTTCAGTTCGTTGATAATTGTTTTTTTGTTTTTGTTGTCGTGCCAGAAGAAAAATTGGCGCTGGGCGTTTTTCTGCTCTTTGGTTCTGGCAGTGTAAACGCGTTCCAGTGTATAGGGGTGAATACCGGTGTAGTAGATTTCTGTAGCGAGTGTCATGGGTGAAGGGGTGAAATCCTGTACCTGTTCGAGTTTGAAAAAGATATTTCTGGTGATGGCGGCCAGTTCTGCCATATCTTCTTCTGAACATCCAGGGTGTGATGAGATGAAATAGGGGATCAGCTGCTGATTAAGCTGTTCTTTTTCATTAAGCTCATCGAAAATACGTTTAAACTGATAAAAGAGATTGAATGATGGTTTACGCATCATGTTGAGCGTGGAGTCAGAGGTATGTTCGGGTGCCACTTTCAACCGTCCCGATACATGATTCTTTATCAGTTCACTGAGATATGTCCGTGTTGAGGCATTTGTTTTTTCATCACTGCTCCTGTGCAGGAGCATATCGTACCGGATGCCACTGCCGATAAAAGATTTCTTCACACCAGGCAGCGCATCCACAGCATGATAGATATCCAGGAGGTCTGTATGGTCTGTATTCAGGTTAAAACATACTTTAGGGTAAATGCAGGAGGGTTTCCTACACTTCATGCAAATGTTAATATCTTTTCCCTGCATCCTGTACATATTTGCCGAGGGACCACCCAGGTCGCTGAGGTACCCTTTGAACCCCGGCATACCGGTAATCTTTTTCACCTCCTCTATGATTGATCTTTTAGAGCGTGAAGCGATGAATTTGCCCTGATGTGCCGAGATGGTACAAAAGGCGCACCCACCGAAGCATCCCCGGTGAAGATTGACCGAGAATTTGATCATTTCGTATGCAGGAATCAGCTTCTCTTTATATTTGGGGTGTGGCAGGCGGGTGTAGGGAAGGTCGAATGAGGCATCAATCTCTTCTTCTTTCATCGGGGGGAAGGGTGGGTTAACCACAAGCGTCTGGTCGTCCACCTTTTGCAATATGCGCGCAGCATATAGACGGTTGGATTGTTCTTCCACCACCCGGAAGTTTTTAGCCTGTTTCAGTTTTTCCTTCAGACACTCCTCATGCGGGTATAGGATTACCTCCTCGCTAAAGGGGTTTATCGGGACCAGATTATCTGAACGGAGAAAGGCTGTTTGCGGAATGTCGTCTATCCCGCTGATTTCTTTTCCGCTGCGCACTTCGCGTACCAGCTGCTTCAGTGGGAGCTCACCCATTCCGTAGATCAACAGGTCGGCACCGCTGTCGGCGAGGATGGTTTTGTGCAGTGCATCGTTCCAGTAATCGTAGTGGCTTACCCTCCTCAGAGATGCTTCCACACCACCCAGTACCAGCGGTACATCTGGGTAGAGCTCCTTCAGGATACGTGAATAGACGGTGACAGCCCTGTCTGGCCGCATGTCTGACCGTCCGTCGGGCGTGTAGGCATCGTTGGATCGTAGTCGTTTATTGGCGGTATAATGGTTGATCATGGAGTCCATCACACCGGCAGTGACAGCGAAGAATAGCCTTGGGATTCCCATCTTTTTGAAATCGCGCAGATCATCTCTCCAGTTGGGTTGTGGTACAATAGCTACACGGAGCCCTTCACTTTCAAGCAGTCGTCCGATGACTGCAGTGCCGAAGGAGGGGTGGTCGATGTAGGAGTCACCCGAGAACAACACCACATCAACATAATCCCACCCACGCAGTTCCATCTCTTTCTTCGTGGTGGGCAGCCAGTCGGTTAGCTGAAGCGATCTGCTGTTCATGGTTTTTCTTTCTGTTTATGCTCTTTTTTCACTCCTTGATCTATTTGTCTGGCTCTATCTACTGCCTCGTGGATATTGGAGCAAATGTTCTCGTCACCTACAATCAGGGGGATTTCAGATTTATTGAGACTCTCACGGATTGTATCATTGACACCTGAGAGAATGATATGGATCTTTTCTTTTCTGGATTTTCGGCACAACATCTCCAGGTTGTTCAAACCGGTAGAATCAATAAAGGGTATTTTACGCATACGGATAATACGGACATGTGGGTGGTTTCCAATTTCACGCATTTTCTCATCGAATTTGTTGGCTACACCAAAAAAGAATGGACCGTCAATCTCGTAAACCTCTACACCGTGAGGAAGGTAGAGCACTTCCTCTTTCATATCTGCCGAGTAGGACTCCATCTCTTTCGTAATTTCAATTTTCCCTGTTGTGTGTTTTACCTGCGTGCTTTCATTCATACGTTTGATAAAGGCAAACACCGCAAGCAGCAATCCCACCTCAATGGCGATCGTTAGATCGAAAATCACCGTCAGTAAAAAAGTGGTCAGCAGGATGGCCATCGTGGACCTTGATTGTTTCATGAGTGAGATAAAGGTACGCCACTCACTCATGTTGTACGCCACCACCACAAGAACACCTGCAAGACAGGCCATGGGTATATGTTTCGTCAGATCGCCCAGAAACAGGACTATCAGTAACAGTACTACTGCGTGGATAATTCCCGCTACCGGTGTTCTTCCGCCGTTATTGATATTGGTCATTGTGCGGGCGATAGCTCCCGTGGCCGGGATGCCTCCGAAGAATGGCACAACCATGTTGGCAACACCCTGCGCTACAAGCTCCATGTTGGAGTTGTGTTTTTTTCCGATTACACCATCGGCCACCGTCGCCGAGAGCAATGACTCAATTGCTCCCAGCATGGCGATGGTGAATGCCGCCGGGAATAGCAGGCGGATGCTCTCGAGGTTGATAGGTATTTGTGCCAACTCGGGCAATTGGTTGTTGATGACAAACCTGTCGCCGATTGTTTCTATCCCGGTGATGTTGCCATAGCTTTTCATCAGGTAGGCAGCAACCGTCATCACGATGATGGCGATGAGCGAACCGGGTATTTTCTTTACTATTTTTGGTGTGAGCATTATGATCACAACGGTGGCAACGGCGATGAGTGCTGTGGACCAGTTGAAAGTGTCGAGATGCTGAAAGTAGACCATCCACTTCTCCACGAACCCTGAGGGAAGTTTGGGTGTAGTCAACCCGAAGAAATCTTTTATCTGCGTTGAGAATATCGTGAGTGCAATACCGCTGGTGAATCCAACCACGATAGGATATGGGATGAATTTAATGACCGTTCCCAGTTTCAGGACCCCCATTAAAATAAGCATCGCGCCGGCCAGGACTGTGGCCAGTGCCAGCCCCTGCACACCGTATTGCTCCACAATGCCGTAAACAATCACGATAAATGCACCTGTGGGACCGCCGATCTGTACGCTGGTACCCCCCAGGAAAGAGATGATGAAACCGGCGATGATAGCCGTGTAAATACCTCTTTCCGGTGACACACCTGAAGCGATACCGAAAGCGATGGCCAGCGGCAGTGCCACAACACCCACAATCAATCCGGCCATCACATCGGCAATGAATTTCTCTTTGTTGTAGGTTTTAAATATTTGAAAAAATACGGGTTGAAAATCACTTAGAAAATTGAATCGCATATACGCATAAATCAGATAAAAAAATTGCTGCAAAGATAATGATTTTATCCGGGAAAAGCGAACCGGGGACTGATTCTCAGTAAATAAAAGATGGAAGAATAGAGCTGTATCAGATTGGAATGAAAACGAAAAGGAGGTGATTAAACAGCTCCCTGTTCCACGAGTACGCAAACACGTTCTGTCACACGATCCTCACCATAGGGGTTGTAACGTGTCTTGAGGCTGTTGCCGAACATGCCGGCAAACAGGTTGTAGCCCCATGCCTTCAGGCTGCCCATGAAGGCATCGATGATGTGATAGGAGGAGGAGTTGGTTTCTCTGTCCACCAGCTTCATCAGCAGCTGACCCTGTGATTTGGTCAGTTTCTTCATCTTAGGCGTATATTCGTCCATCAGATATTTTTCCATCTTGTTCAGATGATTTTGTCTGGCCTTGTCGTCGGGAAGTGTCTCCATGTACTCGTAGGTTTCGGTAATGATGCCGGCGATATCTTTGGCGTAGGGAAGCGTCTTTTTTACATCGCGGATCAGTTTCGAATAGGCTGCCTTCTCTTTTGTGTTGCGGAAAGTGAGAGGTGAGTACTTGATGAAATCAGTGAGCCACATACATGCAACGGTATCACCTTCAAGGATTACCGCCGGATAGACATTGGGCATTAAAAAAATTGTTGACACCGGACCGCTCCTGTCAGGATTCAGATTGACGGCATAATACTCTTGTGCTTTCACCGTGAAGGGTAAAAGTACGTGGAAGAGTGCCATAAAAATGAGAAAACGTCTTTTCATAACTTCGCAAAGATAAATGCAATGTTTTGTTCAACCATTAAAATTGGCGTTAAGTGTAGTTAATTAAATGTCGCGTTTTTAAATTGTTAAGAAAATAATTTAGAAAAATTGTTGCTGAAAACAGACATACAGATAAAAAATGGATGTTTATGAAGATATTCCGGGGAAAAAAGTGTATTTTTGAACACATTAAAAGCAATAACTATGACATATTATCACTTGGGAGAGCTTATCCATGAACAGGCAATTAAGCGAAAGAATAAAACGGCATTGAAGTTTCAGGCACCGGGGGAGGAATGGATGGACATGTCGTGGAGTGTTTTTTCAGAGAAGGTGATGAAAACTGCCCGGGCAATGGCGGATATGGGTCTCAACCCTAACGATAATGTGGGTGTTTATTCTCAGAACATGGAGAAATACCTTGTTACCGATTTTGCAGCCTATGCCAATAAGGCAGTGATGGTCCCCATGTATGCCACCGCTTCTCCGGCGCAGGTCAGTTATATCGTGAATGATGCAAAAATAAAATTGATTTTCGTGGGTGAGCAGTTCCAGTATAACAACGCTTACAAAGTGCAGCAGGAGACTACTGTACTCCGGAAGCTGATTGTTTTCGACAGGAATGTTGTGCTGAAGAGTGATGACAAGACATCGCTCTACTTCGATGATTTTATCACGACCGGAGATAACTCTGAATCGATGGCGCTCGTTAGTGCACGGCTGAAGCAGCTGAAAGAGAGTGATCTGGCGACCATCATCTACACTTCCGGCACCACCGGAGAGCCAAAAGGTGTGATGCTGACGCATGCCAATTATATAAAGGCGCTGAAGATCCATGATATCCGTCTTACCAACATGTCTGACAAGGATATCTCCATGTGCTTTCTTCCGCTGACACATATCTTTGAGAAGGCATGGACCTATTACTGTCTTTACAAGGGGGTTGTTGTTGCAGTGAACAAGGAGCCAAGTGAAATAAGGAAGACGATCAAGCAGGTACGACCTACATTGATGAGCAATGTCCCCCGCTTCTGGGAGAAAGTGTATGACGGGGTGAAAGAGACGATTGACAGCTCCTCGGGTATCCTGAAATGGTTGTTCCTCGATGCAGTGAAAACCGGACGCCGTCACAACCTGGAGTTTGTGAATGAAGGAAAAAGAGCTCCATTGAACATACGGCTGAAGTTTTTTCTTTATCAGCATACGCTCTTTTATCTCATCAAGCGTGTCGTAGGTATTGACCGAGGCAACTTCTTCCCGGTGGCAGGTGCACCTTTGTCCGATACGATCAACGAGTTCATGCAATCTATTGACGTGCACATAATTTACGGTTACGGTCTCACTGAGACGACGGCAACAGTGAGTTGTTTTCCTGACAAAGGATTTCGTATAGGCACGGTTGGAACAGTGATGCCCGACGTGGAAGTTAAAATTGGGGAGAATAACGAGATATTGGTTAAGGGTGGGACCGTGATGACCGGTTATTATAACAAACCTGAAGCAACCAGGGAGGCATTCACAGAAGATGGATTTTTCAGAACAGGTGATGCAGGCAGAGTGACAGAAAATAACGAAATAATCCTTACCGAACGGATCAAAGATCTTTACAAGACATCCAACGGGAAATATATCGCTCCGCAAATGATTGAGACACGGATCAGTGAGGATAAATTTATTGATCAGGTGGCTGTCATCGGTGACGATAGGAAATTTGTGAGTGCGCTCATCGTTCCCAATTACGAACTGTTGAAGAGCTACGCGCAGGAACAACAGATATCTTTTGGGTCAGTAGAAGAGCTGGTGAAAAATGAAGAGATCATCGATTTTGTCTCTGGCAGGGTTGAGTTGTTGCAATCGCAATTCACATCCTACGAGAAGATAAAAAGATTTACCCTGCTGCCCCTGCCATTCAGTATTGAAACTGGTGAATTAACCAATACGCTCAAGCTGCGCAGGAAGGTGATCCTGGAAAGGTATGCCGCGCTGATTGAAGAGATGTACAGGAGTTAGTTCATTTCTATCGTCATCAGGCCTGCAACATGATCAGTTGCTTTTCTAAACCCACTGTTTTATAGTCTGTGGTTCAGAAGATTTTTGCTATCTTTGCACCGTTTTTTAAAAAGTAATGGAATGAATTATAATTTCGGGGAGATAGAAAAAAGGTGGCAGCAATACTGGATTGACCACCAGACCTATAAAGTATCAGAGGATAGTGCAAAGCCCAAGTTCTACGTGCTGGATATGTTCCCCTACCCGTCGGGTGCGGGGTTGCATGTGGGGCATCCGTTGGGTTATATCGCATCGGATATCATTTCAAGATTCAAACGTCAGCAAGGCTTTAACGTGCTCCACCCTATGGGGTTTGATGCCTATGGCCTTCCGGCTGAGCAGTACGCCATTCAAACCGGCCAGCATCCTGCCATCACCACACAAAGCAACATCACCCGCTATCGCGAACAGCTCGATAAGATCGGATTCTCCTACGACTGGAGCCGTGAGGTGCGTACCTGTGATCCCGCATACTACAAATGGACACAATGGGCATTCATTCGGATGTTTAACTCCTATTACTGCAAGCAGGCTGATCAGGCTCGTCCCATTGCAGAACTGACAGAGGTTTTTTCACAACAGGGCACCTCCGGTCTGAATCTGGCTTGCAGTGAGCCGATTACGTTCACTGCCGAAGAGTGGAATAGTAAATCGGAGAAGGAACAGCAGGAGATGCTGATGAATTACCGCATCGCCTATCTGGGTGATACGATGGTAAACTGGTGCCCGCAACTGGGGACGGTGCTTGCCAATGATGAGGTGAGTGAGGGATTGTCTGTTCGCGGCGGCTATCCTGTGGAACAAAAAAAGATGCGTCAGTGGTGCCTGCGTGTCTCGGCTTATGCACAGCGTCTGCTCGATGGTCTCGATAAGCTGGAGTGGAGCGAATCACTGAAGGAGACGCAGCGTAATTGGATCGGGCGCAGTGAAGGAGCTGTGATGCGTTTCAGCACATCTCAGGAGATTTCCTTCGAAATCTTTACTACCCGTGCAGACACCATATTTGGTGTGACCTTCATGGTGCTGGCGCCTGAGAGTGAACTGGTGAAGCAACTTGTCACCGCTGAGCAGCTGGAGGCTGTTCAGAACTATATAGATAAGACAAAGAAAAAAACCGAGAGGGAGCGCATCGCAGACAAGTCTGTTACCGGCGTTTTCTCGGGATCCTATGCCCATCATCCTTTTACCGGAGAACTTCTTCCCATATGGATATCCGACTATGTGCTGGCAGGTTATGGTACAGGGGCGATCATGGCTGTTCCGGCACATGATAGCCGCGACTATGCTTTTGCCCGCTATTTCAACCTCCCCATAATTCCTCTTATCGACGGTTGTGATGTTTCAGAAGAGAGTTTCGATGCCAAAGTGGGTATCATGGTCAATTCTGGTTTTATGAACGGATTGACGGTGAGAGAGGCGATTCCTGCAGCGATTGAAGAGGTGGAGAAAAGAGGTCTCGGCTATCGGAAGATCAATTTTCGTCTGCGTGACGCTATCTTCTCACGACAGCGTTACTGGGGTGAGCCGTTCCCTGTCTATTACAAGGAGGGGATGCCATATACCCTGAATGAAGAAGAGTTGCCGCTTGAACTGCCGGAGGTGGATAAATTTCTTCCCACTGAAACGGGTGAGCCTCCTCTCGGTCGTGCCAAAAACTGGCAGACAAGTGAGGGTTATCCGCTGGAATTAAGCACCATGCCTGGCTTTGCCGGTTCGTCGGCCTACTACTTGCGCTACATGGACCCGCACAATAGCGATGTACTGGTGTCTGAAGATGCCAACAGTTACTGGCGCGATGTGGATCTCTATATCGGGGGAACGGAACATGCCACCGGACATCTCATTTACAGTCGATTCTGGAACAAATTTCTGTTCGATCTGGGTGTCTCCTGTGAAGAGGAACCGTTTAAAAAGCTGGTGAACCAGGGAATGATACAGGGACGCAGTAACTTCGTTTACCGTATCAAAGGAACAAACAAGTTTGTCTCACTCAATCTCAGGGATCAGTACGATGTGACGCCAATACATGTGGATGTAAGCATCGTTCATAATGATCTGCTGGATATGGACGCTTTCCGTAACTGGAGTCCTGAGTACCGTACAGCCGAATTTGTGCTGGAAGAGGGTAGGTATGTATGTGGATGGGCCGTGGAGAAAATGTCGAAATCGATGTACAATGTGGTGAATCCTGATGATATTGTAGAGAACTATGGTGCAGACACCCTTCGCCTCTATGAGATGTTCCTCGGTCCGCTGGAACAATCCAAGCCGTGGGATACCAACGGTATTGACGGTGTGCACCGTTTCCTCAGAAAGATATGGAACCTGTTTTTTAAAGAGGGTATGCTGGCGGTTTCAGAAGATGAACCAACTAAGGAAGAACTGAAAACACTGCATAAGCTGATCAGGAAAGTGACTTATGATATTGAGCATTTCTCCTTTAACACATCGGTGTCTGCTTTCATGATTTGTGCGAACGAGCTGACCTCGCTGCAATGCAGAAAACGAACTGTACTGAGTGATCTGACCGTTTGTCTGGCACCCTTTGCCCCTCATATAGCCGAAGAGTTGTGGTCTCAGTTGGGTAATACGTCGACCGTTTGTGATGCACAATGGCCCCAATGGAATGAAGCATACCTGAAAGAGGATTCTTTCCCTTATGCGATATCATTCAACGGCAAATCACGTTATATCCTTGATTTTCCAGCAGATGCAACGAAAGAGGAGATTGAAAAAGCAGTGCTGGAGCATCCTAACTCGCAGAAATGGATTGATGGTAATTCAGTGAAGAAGGTAATTATTGTCCCTAAAAAGATCGTCAATATCGTTCTTTGATTATATATTTTCATCTTATTCTGAAATGCCTTTAATCAATTATAATAATTTATGGCGAAAGAGGTTCGTTATCTCAAATCGTTTTACTGGAAAGATTATTTAATCATCACATTAGGTCTTGTACTGTTTGCGACAGGCTTTACAGGATTCATTATGCCTAATGAGATTGTTGTGGGAGGCCTGGGCGGTGTGGGGTTGCTGCTTAAATATGCCTTTAGTCTTCCTGTCTTCATGACCTTTCTCATCGGGAATGGCATCATGATGTTGATTGCCTGGTTCATCCTGGGGAAGTCATATGTGTTCAAAGCACTATTCGGTGTGATTGGCGTGACGCTATTGATGGCAGTTGCGGAGAATTACATCACCGGGCCGCTTATCAATGCTGATCCACTTATGTCAAGCATTATCGGAGCTGTCTTCAGCGGCAGCGGACTCGGGCTGGTCTACTCCAGGAATGCCAGCACCGGAGGTACTGATATCGTCGGGGCCATTATCACCAAGTACCGTTACATCAGTATGGGGCGCGGACTGCTTTATGTTGACCTGTTGATTGTGGGCAGCTCCTATCTGCTTTTTCAGAGTTTAGAGAAGATCATTTACGGGCTTATCGTGGTTTCCGTCATGTATTATACGGTGGATCTTGTCATTAACGGTGCGCGTCAGTCTGTGCAATTCATTATCTTCTCCACAAAGTACAACGAAATCGCCTCCCATATTAATGGTGAGCTTAACCGTGGTTGTACGGTGCTGGAGGGTACCGGATGGTATTCACAACAACCCCAGAAAGTCCTGATTATACTTGCACGCAAAACGGAATCCAGTTCTATCTTCCGTCTTGTGAAACGGATTGATGAGAATGCGTTTATCTCGCAAAGCAACGTGGTGGGTGTCTATGGCAAGGGGTTTGATCAGATGAAGTGAGGAGATGGTTATGTTGTTGCCTTGTCTACAAGATAAATCATCGATTGATAAGCCACCCCACTGTTGATCGAGAGACCAATCTCACACGTCCGGCTGTTGGAGTAGCCCTCTTTGGCATCCTGCATATCCTGTTTCAGTGGTGCAAGGGCTGCATTATTGAGCTCAGGGTAGAAAAAACCACGATCACCGGCCCAGCCGCAACACGCCACATTTTCCGGCACGATCACCTTTTCTGCACATCGTGAGGCCAGTGTGAAAAACTTCTCTTCCAGCTGCATCTTTGTGGAACTACAGGTGGTATGTATCGCTACGGTAACAGGTAGCCTGTTGATCTGCAGCCGCTCCAGCAGGAAATCATGAATGAACTCCACCTGATCGTATAGTTTCAGCCGCGGATCGAGTGTCTCACGCATATGCAGCAGACAGGGGCTCATATCACAAACGATGGGGAGTGCTCCGTTACGACTCGCTTTCATCAATGCCTCGTTCAGTTCATTCTCCTTTTTCTTCGCCTGCACCCTGCACCCTTTGCTGCTGAAGGCCATCCCGCAGCAAAGCCGATCCTTTTCTTCCGGTATAATAACCGTATAACCTGCTTTGTGCAGAACCGACAGCATCGTCGAGGGCAGATCATCCTTCTCTTTGTAACCGAAGGAGGGCCCCCCCATGGAGCGGGTAATACAGGAGGGAAAATAGACTACCTCCGGTGCATCTGATGAATCGGCAGAGAAAATGTTCTGGTTGATTTTCCTGCTCCCTGATGGTGTGTAGCGTGTCCACAATGGAAGCAGGCCGTCCCCTAACCTGTAAAGACCTTTTGTCATATTCTCCATGGTGTCATAACCTATCATCTGACCTATGGAGTGGGGCACATTCAGCAAACCTCTCAGTAATGCCGTTGTTCCGGCCATATTGTTCGCAACAATGTCAGCAATGCTGTTTGCCCATTTCCCGTTTTGTTGCCATCGCAGCTCTTTCACCAGCTTGCCTGTGTCTATGCCCACCGGACAGGCGATGCTGCACAGGCCGTCTGTGGCGCATGTCTCTTCCATAGGATAGGAGATCTTCTTCAGTTGTTCCGGAACAGCTTTTTTCTTCCTCCCCGCAGCTGTTTTCCCGGCCAGGTGACGATAAGCAACAATACGCTGCCGTGGGGTGAGCGTGAGATTTTTTGAGGGGCAGCTGACCTCGCAGAAGCCACATTCGATACATTTGTCAATAAGCGGATTGACTTCAGGTATCTGTTTCAGATTCTGAATGAAAACTTCACTGTCGTTGTTGATCACCACCCCGGGATTCAGGATGTTGTCCGGATCAAATGCCTGTTTTATGCGCTTCATCAGATCATACACATCGCTTCCCCACTCTTTTTCCACGAAGGGTGCCATATTACGTCCCGTGCCATGCTCCGCTTTCATGCTGCCATCATGCTTCAGGGCAACCAGATCGCACAACTGATGCATAAAAGCAGCATATTTTTGCACTCCCGCAGGATTGTTGATCTCCGGGAAAATGGTGAAATGAACATTCCCGTCAAGGAGATGTCCCCACATCACTGCATTTTCGTAACCTGTCTGCACCAGCAGTTCACGTACGTCGGTTAAGGCATCACCCAGGATCTCACCACGAAAGGCGATATCTTCAATGATACAGGCTGTATGTGGAGGACGTGCAGCGGCAGCTGAGGTGAAAAGCCCGTTGCGAACGTTCCAGTAACGGTTATAGATATGTCTGTCGGTGGTGAATTTTATCGGTGAGAGTGTCCGGATATGGGATAGTTTATCTTCTATTTCATGCATCTGCAGGAGGAGTGTCTCCTCATCGTCGGCAGCCGTGTCGATAAGGAGTGCAGCGGCACCCTCTGGTAATGTGATCAGTTCCGGCGGCATTCCCTCCTGATCTTCCACGGCACGCAGCGCATTCCGGTCCATCAACTCGGCTGCGCTCACATGGCACCCTCTCAGGGGAATAATCGTATCACAGACATCACGCAGACGGGTAAAATAGACCATTGCCGTGGCTTTGAAGGGTGCATCGTGAACGGTCTCAAATGTGGCCTGGGAGACAAAACCGAGTGTGCCCTCAGAGCCTATCATCAGATGCTGAATGATAGCTATCGGGTCACTGAAGTCAATCAACGAGTTGACACCATAACCACAGGTATTCTTCAGCCTGAACTTATTTCCGATTTTCTCTCTGATGACCTCATTCCCCGTGGCATCGAGATGCAGTTGTCTCATGTCACTGATCAGTTGCGGATGTGATGCGATGAAGGAGCGGCAGCTATCACAGTCGGCTGTGTCAAGCAGTGATCCGTCGGCAAAGATGATACGCATCGATTTAACCGTGTTGTAACTGTTGTGTCGTATGCCGTAACTCGATCCGCTTGCATTGTTGACGATGATCCCTCCAATCTTCGCGGCATTAATCGATGCCGGTTTCGGTCCTAGTTTTCGCTGGTATCGCATCAACAAACGATTGGCTGCTGCACCGGTCAGCCCGCACCCGAAAGTGGCTGTATACCC
>JAAYGM010000270.1 GCA_012727735.1 Bacteroidales bacterium
ACAGCCGTGAGTATCAGTACCACCTTTTACGACTGACCTATCACGAAACTGCAGTTCCGATAGTGAATAATTTCAATGTTTCACAATTAAAACAACGTATTATGATGATGAATCAATCCAAATCGCCTGCCTACAGAGTGGGCAGATACCTGCTTGTGCTTCCGCTGGTGCTGCTTTTTCTTGCGGCCAGCAGCCTCTATGCCGCGCAACAGGAGCCTGTGGATGAAACGATGCAGATGTTACATCCTACAGTTGCTGCCTCCACCCCGGAACAGGTACAGCTGTCAACCGACAATGCAACCTCACCTGAGACCTTGCGGACAGAGTTGCTGGAGCAAGGGCTGCAACAACCACCCCCAGAGAAGAAGACGGAGGATATTTTTATGGTGGTGGAAAATATGCCCGAGTTTCCCGGTGGAAGTGGAGCCATGATGAAATTTCTCGCTGACAGTATCCGTTACCCGGTGGCGGCAATGCAGCAAGGTATTCAGGGAATGGTGATCTGTAACTTCGTGGTGATGACAGATGGCACGATCAGTGACGTGCAGATTGTACGCGGCGTGGATCCCTCGCTGGATGCCGAAGCAATGCGTGTGCTGAGACTGATGCCCGAATGGAAACCGGGCAAGCAACGAGGGCAGAATGTGAATGTACGCTTCACCATACCGATTGTTTTCAACCTGAACAAAAAAGAATCGAAAGTGATTGTTGATGATCTGTCGGTAAAGGAATCAGTACTCTCCGTGGAAGCACAATTGTTGCCGAATTATGTCTTGCAGGAACCACCTCCCGAAAAGAAGGATGAGATTTTCGAGAAAGTGGAGAATATGCCCGAGTTCCCCGGAGGATTTGAGGCATTCCTGAAATTTGTGTCTGATAATGTCAGATTACCGGAGGATGTACCTAAAACACCCGATAAGGCGCGTATATTCTGTAGTCTTGTGGTGCTGAAAGATGGTCGTATCAGTGATGTGAAAGTAGTGAGGGGTGTAGACCCGTTTTTGGATGCTGAAGCTGTACGTGTGCTGCAATCGATGCCCAGATGGGAACCCGGTAAAGAGCACGGGCAGAATGTAAATGTGCGTGTTAGCGTACTGGTTATTATTGATATGATGACTGCAACCCGCACAGTAATCAACGGGAGGAATTGAATCCTCCCTTAAAGATTCAACCTTATCGTGGCACTTTGTTGTAAGATGGGAGGTGCTGAAGCATTCGGACTTCCAATTTCTGAGCTTAAAAGTACAGATGCATGAAAACCAGCATAATCATACTCATCATTCTCGCTTCCAGTTTTTCAGGGGGATATGCCCAGCCCAATCTGGTAAGCGAGGCGATGAGGAGTTATCGTTACCGGGAGGCGTTAGCGCTGTTGGAGCGTGCACCGGAGAGTGTGGAGAACCAGCTGCTGAAGGCGGAGTGTTATCAGATGCTTTATGATTACCCAGCTGCGCTGGATATTTACGAATCATTGACTGCCGGTAATCATGAAACGGTCGGGATACTCACGGCGGCTGCCGATTGTGCTTCACAGGCAGGTGATCATGATACATCGCTCAGATACTGGCTGAAAGCCGGTGAGCTATCGCCCGGCAATCTCTATCTGCAAACAAAAATAGCGGTTGCCTTTTATCGACCAGGTGACTGGCAGGGTACTATCCGTGCCTCTGAGGAGGTCCTCAGGAAGGACTCCATTCCCATGTTGCTGCGAATGGCCGGTGACGCTCATATCCGCCTTGATGACGGCTTCGGACTGATCTACTACGAGAAAGCACTGGAAAAAGATCCGGCCGATCACCTGGCCCTGCGTAACCTCTCTGATTTCTTCTATTCCATCAAGGATTACGAAACCGTGATCAGCCGTACTGAAGAGTATCTGAATGAGATTGATCCCGATCGCACCTCTATTGGTCAGCTCAACGGAATGGCGCACTACGTGACGGGTGATTACAAGCAAGCGATCGACCGGCTGAAAAGAAATACAGCGCTGGGAGACAGCACCT
>JAAYGM010000271.1 GCA_012727735.1 Bacteroidales bacterium
CTGGCCCGTCAGGCAGGGAAAGATGATCTTGTGATTTGTCTTCTCTCCGGCGGTGCCTCGGCACTGATGGCCGATATCCCCGAAGGAGCCACCCTCGACGAGCTGACAGAAGCCAGTGAGTTGCTGGTACGCTGTGGTGCCGATATCTCTGAGATCAACACCGTCCGCAAGCATCTCTCCGGGGTGAAGGGTGGAGAGCTGGCCAGGGCAGTAGCTCCTGCCACGGTGATCACGCTGATCCTCTCCGATGTGATTGGCGACCCCATCGATGTGATAGCCTCAGGCCCCACGGCCCCCGACAGCAGCACCTTCGCCGATGCGCTGGCCGTCATCCGTAAGTATGCGCTTGAAGATCGCTTTCCTGCAGTGCTGCTTGATCATCTGCACCGTGGGGCGGCGGCCCTGCTTCCGGAGACACCGAAGCCGGGAGATCCGTTTTTCAGCCATGTATACAATCATATTATCGGGAGCAACCGGCTGGCGCTGGAGGCAGCAGCACATAAAGCAGATGAACTCGGCTTTGAAGCACGCATCATCACCGATGCGCTGCAGGGCGATTACAGCGCTGTGGCAGATTATATCCTCCACACCATTGAACAGGCCCTGCATCAGAATCACGCAAAACCATGCTGTCTTCTTTTCGGCGGGGAGCCCACCCTGCAGGTGAGCGGCAGCGGTCTGGGAGGACGCAATCAGCACCTCGCCCTCCGGCTGGCCATGCAAATAGCGGGTCGGGAGGGGATCACCATCCTCTGTGCCGGCACCGACGGCACCGATGGTCCCACCGACGCCGCAGGAGCCGTGGTTGACAGCCGTACCCTCCCTGATTCGCGTGAGAGACAGATCGATGCTGCTGATGCTCTTTCCCGCTTCGATTCCTACCATTTCTTCCGGCAGGCAGGGGGGCATATCATCACCGGCAACACCCGCACCAATGTGATGGATATGGTGGTAGTGCTGCTTTAAGTTGAATGATTATAGTTTTAAAAAATCCATAGATAGTTCAGTATCTATTTCATTGTCGAAGCTATACAGCTTCACGAGGGTCTGAGAAGATTGTTCGTCGTTCTGTGGTGTTATTACCACAAACTCCATCTTTGTTGAAGATAAGCTATTATGATCTATCCATGCTCCTGTGTTTACATAGATTGATTTCTGCCCAAGATGATTATCCAACGTTTCGAGCTTTGGAACGTGAGTATGTCCAAAAATAACGACTCTGGCATTTGAATTCGGATTTAAAAGATATTGTGTTCTAGCCTGACTATCCAGCTCACCGGCAGTTGCCGCGCCTGCGATCGCCTGTTTTACGGGAATGTTTACTGCCACACGGTTGTGAGCCTGTCGCTGCGACCAGTTATCCTGGATCCCGCGATAAAGATCTACATCAATCAATCCTCCCGGGGTAGTCTGGTAAGGCAGCACATCGTTAACAGTAAACGATCCGTTGAATCCATCCAGATTGGTCACAATAATCTTCTCATCAAATTTATTATTAATAGCAAACCTGTTTAAAGTCCAACTCCACAATTTCCAATATTCAAAAAGCATCTGCTGACTTTCGTCGCCGGAGCTGTTCTGCGTAACCACCGGAACGATATCAACCCCTGTTTTTGGTAGTCCCTGCACCACGTGAAGCGTAGCAATTCTTGTAAAGAAGTATCCCGGAGGCAATATTGTTCCCGGTGCAATCTCCTGGTTCGAGAAGGGGTCGGGAGCACAGAAGAAATTGTAGCGGTGGCCATGTTCAATCACTATCTCCGGATAGCCAACCGGTGAGTAAGTGCCCAAACCCAGTTCCGGATCACGCGCCTGGTTTATTCCCGGGAGTATGAGTTCAACGCTTGCTTCTGCAACGGTTAAATCGTGGTTCCCGGGAACATACGTCACCTTGATAATCTGTTCCTGAATGATGCTGTTAAACAGATCGAACACCCCTTTGTTGGCAGTCGCGATGCGTTGCACGAAATCCGCCTGATCTTTTCCCTGATAGGTGTCAACAGGTGCCGGCACAAACCATTCATCTAACATATCTCCGGCAATCACCAGTTCTTTCACATTCGCCGATGCTTTTATCTTCATAAGCAATTTTTCGAGAGAGGGAAGGTTATTCTTGCACTCGGCATAAGCAAGGTCGGCACCAAGATGCATATCGCTGATAACAACAATCATATTCCTTTCAGAAGTACCATTGTTAAATGCATCTGTCTGATGTGGGGCATCTATTTTCTGGCATGAAGAAAAAACGCTTGTTAACAAAATCATCACACTCACACTTACAATTCTTACTTTAGTCTTCATAGCAAGCTTTTTATCCACAGTTATTTTATTTCTTAACGGTTAAGAGGGTTCAACTGCCTGTAATTCATGAGGAGGCAACTTTTCCTGTTGCAATCTTTTTCATGATATCAAATAACTAAGTGCCCGCATGGCCTATTGTTCCCGGAGATGCATACTATACATGAGCACGTTCAGCACCGGCCATTTTCTCTTCATGATTTGAAGAAGATCCAAACCATTTTGATTGGGTAATGAAACATCGGGAATGACCAGGTCATAAGAAAACTTTACTTATACCACAAAGATAAAAAAGTTATCAAATTAATGGGCCAGACAATAATATCTTTTTATTGATTTTCTTCTTCCGACAACAAACAGGTCCCTTCAAATTCAGAAAGAACAAGTTCCTCTTTATTCAACCAATATTCGGAGGTGATCAGTGTAAAATTTGTTTCATCTGTTTTATTCAGTTCCCAGATAACCGCTTCAGCCTCATCAAAAGCCAGGTCGGTCGTCATCTTCTCTTCAAATAATCTCTTCATCACGTTGCTCCCGGAGATCGCGTTGCTGAATGCTTTCAGCACCATCTCCTTTGTGATCTCATTGACAGCATCATCTTCGGGTATCATTGTGAACTCAACTTTTGTTGCTTTGGCATTGGGGAATTTCCCATTGTATGCCTTGTACAACAATTGATTGATATTGAACAGATCATAATGCAGATCAATCTCGGGATACTCCTCCGACACCTTATCCAGCAGCATATCATTTGAAATCTGGTCTATCTGTCCTTCATTCAATCTTTCAGAGAGCTTGAAGGTCAACAGTATCGCGGCAGCCTCGTTAGGTTCAAAATCGGTGATGGCCATATTGAGCATATCCTTCAGATTCTCTCTCTTAACACCTTCAACATCAGGGAAATCAAACTGTTCCAGCAGGTTGATATAATCCTGATCCTTCCAGTAGTTCTCTATCTCTTCAATCGTTGCAACACCCTTTATTGTAATATTAAATTTCATCTGTTATTGTTCTTCTACCTACTGTTAAAGCTTTTCGGTATACGCTCCTTTGAAATGTGTGGTCATTTAGTTGTGCAGGGAGTAATTACTCCCTTTCAGCAGTTATAACATGTGGCAGAAGGAATAGTTGCTAATCAAAAGTAAGTGTATCAAAATAATATGAATCCGGTTTGCCATCCCTGGAAGTCACTATGCTTGGTACTACTTCAGTTTCAATGTCATTGCATTGAAAGCCACGACAAGGGTGCTTGCCGACATTAATATGGCACCCATTGCAGGGTTTAGTATGAACTTCGGATAAAGAATCCCTGCTGCCAACGGGATGGCAATCACGTTATAGCCTACTGCCCAGATGAGGTTCTGAACCATTTTACGATAGGTTCTTTTTCCGAAGTCAATCATTTTCACCACATCCCGCGGGTCGCTGTTTACCAGAATAATATCGGCAGTCTCTGCAGCCACATCGGTGCCCGAGCCAACAGCGATACCCACATCTGCCTGTGCCAGGGCAGGTGCATCGTTCACACCGTCACCGGTCATCGCCACGATTTCTCCTTTTGCCTGAAATTCTTTTACTTTTTCCTGTTTCAGGTGGGGCAAAACATTGGCCATATATCCATCCATCCCTAATTTGTCTGCAACGGAAGCTGCAATATCTTCATTATCGCCCGTGAGGAGAAATGACTTGATACCCATTTGTTTCAAGTCGTCAATGGCTTGCCGGGAACCTTCACGAATAGTGTCGGCCAATGTGATGATTCCTTCGGGATGACCGTCGAGCAATAAATAATTGACCGTCTCCGTAGCAGGGTCAATTTCACCGGGTGTCTCAGGCAGGGTGATTTTTTTATCATGAAAATAATTCGGGCCGGCAGCCACGACTGTTTTACCGTTGACAGAACCGGATACACCCATGCCCTGCATATACTGAAAATCTCCTGAGCTCCATAATTCCAGGTTCTTCTTGCTGAGCATTTTCATGATCCCCTTTGCGATATGATGTTCTGAATTTTGCTGTATCGCCGCTGCGTACTGCAATAATTCATCGGCCGAATATTTATCACCCAATGGGATAATATGTTGCACGGTGTGTGACCCTTCTGTCAGTGTTCCGGTTTTATCATAGATGACGGTCGAGAGCTTTCGTGTGGTTTCAAATGCTGTGCGGTTGCGTATGAGCAGGCCATTGGTGGCTGACAGCGTTGTGGAGATGGCTACTACCAGGGGGATGGCTACGCCCAGCGCGTGGGGGCAGGCCGTAACCATGACGGTGACCATTCTTTCCAGAGCGAATGCTATATTACCACCACCGGCAGTAAACCAATAGATGAAGGTAGCCACACCCATCACGATGGCGATATAGGTAAGCCATTTAGCCACCTTGTCGGCAAGATTCTGTGTATTTGATTTTGCATCCTGTGCCGACTGCACCAAATCAATCACTTTGTGGAGATAGCTCTCATCACCAACTCCTGTTGCCGTGAAATGAAGCACTCCGTCGCCGTTAATGGCGCCTGCAATCACTTTATCATTCTGTTCTTTTTTGACGGGAACACTTTCTCCGGTAAGCATGGACTCATTCACAGACGAATGTCCTTCGGTTATCATGCCGTCGGCAGGGATTTTCCCGCCGGGTCTGACGATAACAGTATCACCATTGTGTAGCTGGTCCAGATTGATTTTTTCTTCCCTGCCATCTCTTACAACCGAAACATCAGACGGCAACAATTCCACCAGCGTCTGCAATGCACGTGATGCCGACATCTGAGAGCGCATCTCCAGCCAATGGCCAAGCAGCATAATGACGATCAGCGTGGCCAGTTCCCAGAAGAAATCCATCCCTTTCAGGCCAAAGACCACGGCTGCACTGTAGATATAGGCTACTGAAATGGCAAGGGCCACCAGTGTCATCATGCCAATTGCTTTGGCTCTTATTTCTCCGGTCATCCCTTTGAAAAAAGGCATACCACCATAGAGATAAATGATGCTGCCAAGTATCAGCAACACATATTTATCGCCCGGGAATGCGATACTGAAACCCAGCCATTCCTGAATCATGGGAGAAAGCAGGAGCAGCGGAACAGTCAGAATAAGTGTGATCCAGAATCGTTTTAAAAAATCGCCGGTGTGATGTCCTTCGTGTTTATTGTAGCCACCTGAAGCCTGTGAAGTATGAGCATGCGTTTTATGACCGGCATTTTCAGTATGTGTTCCATGATCACCGGGTGATGCAGGGACAGAAGACATACTTTCATGTTCATTGTGATGTGAATGATCGTTTGCCATAATATTGGAAAATAAAGGGGAAGCGGCCAAAGCCACTCCCCCGGATGTAGAATTGAATGCTACTCCCTGTACTTACAGCAGTCCGGCAGCGCATCGTAGACAGCCTGTTCTGCTTTATCCTTGTCCGTGTCATGCCCTACTTCCGCGATCACTTTACTGATCGCTTCGATATTGGTTTTGGCAGGATCGAAGTTCATATGCAGTTCCTGCTTTTCCATATCCCAGCTTGCAAAGGAGACGCCTTCCACACTCTTTGCGGCCTTTTCGATGCGCTCCTTGCACATCTCACAGCTCCCCTTGACGCCCAGCATGGCATGCTCTTCGTTCTGAGCACCCTGTTGCATGTGTTCCATTTCATTCTGTGAATCATCAGTAGTCATCTGATTCATCCCTATCTGCTCATGCGCTTTTTGATTCTTGTTGGATGTGCCTGAATTGCACGCGGTGATAAGGAGAACTCCCATCATCATTGTTGCTAAAAAAGTTTTTTTCATTGTGGTTGCATTTAATCATTATTAATCCTGTTAATTACTCTCTCTGTATTTACAGCAGTCGGGCAAAGCATCATAGGTAGCCTTGTCTGCCTTGTATTTATCTGTATCGTGCCCCACTTTGGCAATCGCTCGGGCAACGGCATCGGCCGATGTGAGGGATGGATCGAAACCGAGATGCAGCTGTTTGGTCTTCAGATTCCAGATGGCCGTGTGGACTCCGTTTACAGCCTTCGCTGTGTTCTCGATACGCTCCTTGCACATCTCACACAACCCCTGAACCGTCAGCATCACTTGCTCACCACCCGTTTCAGGAGACTGCATGGTATGTTCCTCATGCCCTGTGACAGGCTTACCTGCTTCATCATTCATCATGCTCCGTTTTCCTGCCAGCTGTGCACTGGCATCGATGGAGAAGGCACCGTTCGTGACAATCTCTTCACCGTTTTCAATGCCTGAAAGAACGACATAGGAATCACCCAGCGAGGGACCCAGCTCAATCTCCCTGAGCATGAAAGCGGGTGTTTCCGTACCCTGCTGCTTCACGTAGACGATGGAGCGCTTTCCGGTCCACAGCACAGCAGACTTCGGTATAACAAATTCATTATTGTATTGTTTGAGCGAGGCCTTAATCATAGCATTGGCGTACATCTCCGGTTTCAGCTCCATGCGTGGATTGGCTGTCTCCACACGTATTTTGGCCGTGCGTGTAGCAGGGTCAAGGATGGGGTTGATAAATGAGATCCTTCCGGAAAATGTCTTTCCCGGCAGTGCCTGAAGGGTGTATTCCACCTTGTCCCCGGTTTTCAGGAAGGGCAGATCGGACTCGTACGCATCAAACATGGCCCATACCTGCGACAGGTTGGCTACATCGAACAGCACGGTGCCGGTATTCACATAGTCACCCTGGTTCACATTCTTCGAGACAACAATGCCACTGCTGTTTGCCCTGATATCTATCAGCGGAGTGACCTCACCCGATTGTTCGATACGTGCAATCTGATCACCGGTAAGTTTCCAGA
>JAAYGM010000272.1 GCA_012727735.1 Bacteroidales bacterium
ATCGCTACGACGGTTATGAGCTGAAACACTATTCAGCCGGCACCGCCCATCCGAACCAATTCATTGAAAGCAACTACATTTACGACATTGCTGAGGATGCATCCCATCATCTTTGGGTGGCGTCCGATGCAGGAATCATGCGAATCGACCTGCAACAGGAAGTGATCTCATTTCTTAAGGATTATACAGGGGATAACAGTGATATTCTTGCTTCACCGGTTCAGACCATCTATGTGGATGAATTCCAAAACCTCTGGTTGGGTACAGGTGACTGCCTGGCCTATGTGGTCCTGAATCGGGAAAGGGATATTGAAGAGATCACAATCCTGAAAAGAGATGTAGACATAAGGACATTGGTCAGGCATGGCAACGAGATCTGGGCTGGCGGAAAAAACCAGTTGCTTCGGTATGGAAGTACAACTCCTGGAAAATTCATGCAAATTCCTGTTTCTGCTATATCAGATTTTTCAAGACAGACAGTCAACGCACTTTTTTCTTTCGGTGATTACCTCTGGATAGGAACACAGGATGGATTGCACTGCATCAATACCCAAAGTGCTTCTGAGACCCTTTACCAACATGATCCTGATGACCCGGGTAGCATCTCCTCCAATTATGTAACCGACATTGCCAAAAATGAGTCGGAAGATATTATCATCGCTACGCGGAATGGGGTTAATGTCTTTCAGCGAAACGAGCGATTCGTGGTTTACAACAAGCAATCCGATGGGTTTTCGCTGAATGACAACATCATCAACAAGCTATTCGTGGATGAAAACAACTGCATCTGGGCCGGGTCTGTATTTGGTGGCATCAATCTCATGACCTCCAGACGAATTCATTTCACCCATTCACTGCAGGGTACTGCAAACGACATGCCTTTTATCATCAGCTCCGTCCTTGAAGACAAGGAGGGGAATCTGCTGGCCGGAATCGTTGATGGCGGGCTTGCCATTCAACTGAAAGGGGAGGAGTCATTCACTTTTCACCGTCATCGTACAGATGATCCAAACTCGCTGGCCCATAATAATATCTCAGACATCGTGCAGGATTTCCGGGGTGATTACTGGATTGCAACCATCGGCGGGGGTATTGACAAACTTTCAAAAGTCAATCTGTCTCGCCCCAGGTTTGAACATTTCACGACCGAAAACTCAGGGTTGATAACCAACGAAATCCAGGACCTTTGCCTCGACCCTGTCAGAAATTCTATCTGGATCTGCAGCAGCAGCTATATCCAGGTTCTGGACTTCTCCACCGGCCATATAAACCAGCTTCAGTATTACACACGATCGCGTGAGGTACCTGACCGTTTGGGTACCATCTTCGTAGACTCACAATCACGCTTGTGGGTGGGTGGCAACGGTATCTACATCATCGACCTGAAAGATTACAGGAACGGGTATGAATGTATCTTTTACAAACAGAAGCTGGATGATCCGGAGAGCAAGGTAAAGGAGAAGGTCACCTGTATCCTTGAAACTAAAGAGGGTGAAATCTATCTGGGCAGTATGGGTAACGGTATCTATCAGCTGAACTCCGGCAGTTCGAACGGCAACTACTCCTTCACCAATTATGCAGGCCGTTCCGGTTTGTCCGACACAAACATCTCAAATCTGATGACAGATGAGAACGGAAATATCTGGATCAGTACATCAAAGGGAGTTTACCTCATGAATGCCTTTACAAAAAGAGCCATCAAGTTTGACGAAAAAGAGGGACTGCAGGTGCAGCAGTTCTATAAAAGATCCGGATGCAAAACGGCAGACCGCCGGATGATACTGGGCACCACCAACGGATTGGTTGAATTCAATCCGTTGGTACATCTGCCAAAAAAGAAAGAAAGAGTGGTGACTCTGACCAGTCTCTATTGTGACGGCATGGAAATGATTCCTTTTCTCCACCCGAAAAACATTTCATCTTCCATAACGCAGGCTGCAGAGCTGCATCTCTACCCACCGCACAATTCATTTGAGCTCAGCTTCAGCAGTCTCGACTTTACGGGTCAGGAGAAGATATACTATTTCCACCGTATCCTGGAGCTGAATGAAAGAGCCAATGTGGGGCTTGCCAAGAGAAATGCACGATACACCAACCTGAACGCCGGTAAATACACTTTTGAAGTTTGGTGCACTAATCATGACAATACATGGTCGTCTGAACGTACCTATCTTACAATTGTTGTGCATCCACCCTTTTATCAGACTACCTGGTTTTATTCGCTTATCGCCTTGCTTTGTATCTCCGTTTTCCTATATATCCTCTACTGGTATAACCAGCGGCAAAAGAAGATCCGACAGTTGCTGAAAGAGAAGATTGAAGAACGCACTTCCGCACTGATTACAACCATTGCCGAGCTGAAAAAATCGCAGTGCGACATCATTAGTAAAAATGAACAGTTGAAGATTCAGAACGAAGAGATCACCCAACAGAAGAATTCAATCCTTGAGATGTCCCAGCAAATGGAACAACTCAACAAAGATAAGATCTCCTATTTCACCAACATAGCCCATGAGTTCAAGACACCGCTGACTCTCATCCTGGGCCCCACTGGACAACTGATAAGACAAAAAGGATCCAATGATGGAAATGAGAGCCTGGAGATGATCAACCGGAATGCCCACTACCTGCTTTCAATGGTCAATCAGTTGATTGATCTGCATAAAATCGACACCAAGAATCTGACCCTTAAGACAGCTCCTTTCAATCTAACTGAGTTGCTTGATCAGACCGCCTCCGATTTTTCAAGTCTGATGCAACAAAGGGATATTCATTTGGAGACAAGGTACAGACTGACACATAACGACGTTGTATCAGATAGTGAGAAAATCCATAAGATTCTTTTCAATCTCCTGTCGAATGCCGTCAAAAATACTCCTGACAAGGGTAAGATAACTCTCCACGTCTACCAGTTCAGCGACCCGGCCACCGGCCACCTTATGCAATACATTTCCGTCACTAACAGCGGAAGCAGGATTGAGAAAGAAGAGAGTGAACGGATTTTTGATCGTTTTTACCGGATACCGGAACAGAATCAGTACACACAACCGGGACAAAGCAGTACTGGTATTGGGTTACACATTGTGAAAGAGCTGGTCACATTACTTGAGGGAGTCATTTCAGTGAGATCCTTGAAGAAAAGGGGTGTTTCCTTCCGGTTTTATTTTCCTTTATCTATCTCTGACAAACAGGGAACACCTGCACAACAATCACAGATGCCTCTTTCTGTTGAAGATATCATCCCCCCATTTATCCCTGTTGATCGGGATAAGCCCACTCTGCTGCTGGTGGAAGACAATCCCGATATGCGCAGTTATATCAAAAAGTTACTATCTGAAAAATTCAATGTGGCTGAGGCAAACAATGGTGAGGCAGGCTATGAAATTGCACGAAATATAATACCTGATTTCATTGTTTCAGACCTGATGATGCCCATTTGCGACGGAGCCCGCTTGTGCCGGAAGATACGTGAAAGTGTGGAACTGTGTCATATTCCTTTTCTGTTGCTCACCGCCAATTCGAGTGAACAGGCATATATTGAAAGCTATGAGAACGGGATTGACGGGTACATCACCAAACCGTTCGAAGATACCATCCTGATGGCACAAATCGATGCAATCAGGAAAAACAGGAACTTGCGTCAGCAAAAGTTTTTGGAAGAAGAGATGAATCTCTCGGTACTGAATGTAGGGCAGTCAGACCAACAGTTCATGAAAGAGGTTATGGATGTGATCGAAAAGAATTACTGTGATTCCAATTTTGGAGTCAGGGAGCTGATTCATCAACTGAATATGAGTTATACCATCATATACAAGAAGTTTGTTTCCCTTACCGGAGTACCTCCGGTACGTTTTCTCCTGCTTTACAGATTGAAAATCGCGAAAAATATATTGAAAAAAAACAGAAATAACAATGTCATTGTTTCAGAGATTGCCTACCGGGTAGGTTTCAATGATCCCAAGTATTTCACCCGCTGTTTTGTGAAACAATACAACATGACCCCCAGCTCCATCATTTATCAGGAGTCATAGGGGGCAGTGACAAGCTTTCAGCGATCAGCTATATAGGTTGCATATTATACTCCCTGAGGAGGGTTCGATAGTTACATTCTTATTCAAAGCGAATCCAGTCAATCTCCACCACCCCTCCGCCAATAAGAGAGAGCTCAATATCATGAATTCCTTTAGGAACATTCTTTACTGGCAGGATTATCTCCTGCCAACCGGTCGCTGCAGTCACATTGATCTCTGCTATAACCCTCCTATCAGGATGATTGAACTGCAAGTGTACCCTGCTGCCTGAAGTGGATGATATTCTGGCTTTCACCCTTTGCTGATCACCCTCACTGAAGTCCACGCGATTGTACCGAACCCATGCACCATCTTCACTCAACAGAGTCTTCCAGCCCTCGAAAGGGTTTTGTTCGACAAATGCAATGGATGCTCCCTTTTCACTGATGGCACTGTAGCGGTCAGGATGTATCGTTTCAGTAGCTGCTGTTATACCTACACCGCGAAGAGTGGGTGTCACTTCTTGTATCGTACCATCAGCATTGAAGAAAAGATAATCTATCCGCGCTGCACGGTTTTTGTCGAATGCGGATGAATAATCATTGTGGTGATAAAAGAGGTACCACTGATCATGATATTCCACGATGGAATGATGGTTGGTCCAGCAACCTGTCGGCGACTCGTCCATAATGATTCCTTTGAATTCAAAAGGTCCCAGGGGGTTGTCACCCATGGCG
>JAAYGM010000273.1 GCA_012727735.1 Bacteroidales bacterium
CGGGCCTTGCCTGTACCTGCAGGAAGCACACCATCGCGTTCCGGTTTGAGCCGCAGAGCATCAGGGTGACGGATACCATCGCCTTTGGAGCACTGATCATCATGCTGCTGAGTGCCGTTTATCTTATCTTCAGGAGCGTGAAACAACAGAGAAAACAGACCAGAACAGACTAAATAAATTGATAATGAAGAAAAAAATTGTAGGAATGCTCATCACGGCATTCTTTATCTCCAGCCTGGCCCATGCACAGCGCGACAATCGTGTGATCCCCTCACCATGGGCATTCTCGTGGGGAGCAGGATTAGGCACCATGGTTCCTTCCGGCGACCTGGGAGACTATTTTAAAACGGGGTTTGCAGCAGACACAGAGCTCAACATCTACTATCAGAAAGTGTTCCTGATGATCAACGGCGGCTTCTCAAGCAATGCCCTTGCAAAGGATATCCCGGTGGTGATGGTCGACGACGGGAGAGAAGCCACATGGCCGTCCGGCTCCAACGCACTGCATGCTTTTATCGGCGCCAACATAGGGGTTAACATCCTGGAAGCAGACAACATCAGTTTCTATCCCTTTGCCGGTATCGGATATGGATTCATTGAACCCAACCTGAAAACGGCCAATTCCGATCCGGTGCTCTCAGTACTGAAGATCAACTCTTTGGTGTGGAATGCCGGATTCGGCGTTGATTATAACATCCCCGACAAAAACTATGCGCCGGGTAAGATCAACAGGATCCTGAAAGTGGGATTGCGCTATCAGTTCCAGAAGCCCGACTACGAGAAAGAGGTTGCCGGCTTTGATGGTGCCACCCACTGGATGACGCTGCGGTTCGTTATCGGATCGACAATGCCGGGAAGGGTGACAGACAATTAATCTGCCCCGGCACGCAGTCAATGCAGTGAGTCTTTTTCATTTTTATCTGACATCCTTTCAATCACAACAATGATGAAACAGAGACTGATCATTTTGTTCGTTTTCACTTCTCTCACCATTTCACTGAATGCCCAGAAACTCTCTTTCAGTAAAGAGGGAACCTTTAAGATTGTCCAGTTCACCGACATGCATTATGTCCATGACAACCCGAAATCGGACACAACACTGCTGCTGATTACCAGGGTGCTGGATGCTGAAAAGCCGGACATGGCGGTTTTCACCGGTGACATTGTCACTGGTCCTGTACAACAAGGGTGGGATGCCGTGACCAGGCCGGTGATTGAAAAGAATATACCGTTTGCCGTAACACTGGGGAATCATGATCATGAGCAGGGAACTACACGTGCGGAGATCGCAGCGATCATCACCTCCTATCCCTTTAACCTCAATAGTATATCGACAATAGCGCCAGACAGGGTGATGGACAATGTGATCCCCATCTACAGTAGCGGAAACACTTTGAAAGAGGCTGCACTGATTTATTGTTTCGACTCAGGTGCTTATTCTACGATCGATGGCGTTAACGGTTACGGATGGATCACATCTGATCAGATAGCATGGTATAAAAAACAGAGCATACACTATACTTTTAAGAATAACCTGCAGCCTTTACCGGCACTGGCCTATTTTCATATTCCGCTGCCTGAGTACAGAATAGCTTTCGATAATGAGAAAAACAGCCGTTATGGAGTAAGAAAAGAAGCTGAATGTTCTCCTGAGCTCAATTCGGGCCTGTTCCTTGCAATGCGGGAGTTGCGTGATGTCATGGCTACTTTTGTGGGACACGACCATGTGAACGACTACATCGTGAACCATCATGATATTGCCCTCGCCTACGGGTGCTTCAGCGGCTGGAGTACGACCTATACAGC
>JAAYGM010000274.1 GCA_012727735.1 Bacteroidales bacterium
ACCCATGGCGATGGAGATGGAACCAGATGAAGAGACCCGTGAGGGGGAACAGATCACAGCCTGCCTGGCTTATCTGCCTGCAGATGTAAAGACGCTCTCCTCCACAACCTACGAGTGCTACTTCGTAAACGACAGCAACTACTGGCTCTTCTTCAACTACATGAGCCGTGAGAACAACAGCTGGAGAAGCCGCTTCAGCGGGACTGTGGAGCCCAACACCAAGATTTTCCTCGAGGAGTTCGACAAGACGGTGCTCAACGACATGGAGAAGGTTTGCGTGCAGTTTATCGCCTTCAAGCACAACAAACCGTTCAGGTTCAAAAACCCCTGCTCGGTGGAGCTGCGCATCGACACGGTGAAGTTCTACAAGCTGCACAGCTTCCGTGAGAACGATTACTTCGACGAGGATGCCCTGGTTTATCATATCATGCGTCATGATCTGCCCGAGAGGGAGCTGCTGGTGACGGCAGGTGACATGGAGCACGCCATGAAGGAGAAGACGGTGGTGGAGAGACGTCCCCGCATCCAACGCATAGAGAAAAGAGTGAAGAACCCAATCCTCGAGGTGGACCTGCATATTGAGCAGCTGCTCGACACCACCGCGGGTATGAACAATGCCGATGTGCTGGAGTACCAGATGAACAGGTTCAACGAGGTGATGACCGAACACAGCAACAACAAAAACAGCAAAATCGTGTTTATACATGGTAAAGGTGACGGCATACTCAAGAACACCCTCCTGAAAGAGTTGAAGAAAAAATACCCGAAATGTTTTTACCAGGATGCCTCTTTTCAGGAGTACGGGTATGGTGCCACGATGGTAACGATCAAATAAAAAAATCAAAATCATATGAAAAAATTTATTTTAATCCTCAGTGCAGTGGTTCTGATGACAGGCTGCGATGTGATGAACAAAATCGGAGGCGCTTATCAGCTGTCACAGAGTGAATACCGCTATAACTCGCTCAACAACATACAACTGTCCGGAATGAACCTGGGCAATGCCTCAGGCATCTCGCTATCCAACCTGGCTGCCATCTCCACTATCCTCTCGGGTGGATCGGCGATGCAGTCCATACCCTTCAGCATGACGCTTAACATGGATGTCACCAACCCCAACACCACCGCTGCCTTCCTCGATGCGCTCGATTATGCCATTCAGATCAATGAGATGGAGTTCGTGGAGGGGAAGATGGATATACCCATCCGCATTGAGCCGGGCGAGACAAAAATGGTGGCAGTGCCCATCAGCGTGGACCTGAAGAGCCTAATGAACCGTTACTCGCAACAACGTGTCACCAGCGAGATGAGCGCTTTCCTGGGCATCACACCCAACAAGACTTCCGTCTCGGTCAAGCTGTGGCCTAAATTCCTCGTGGGCGGAACGTTGGTGAAGGTACCGGCACCCATACCGGTAGTGTTCAACTTCGGCGGGAAGTAAGAGAAATGATAAGAAAGAGCGGCAAGCAGGAGAGGCAGGAGGCAATCGCCAGGATCCTCGGCAGTGCAACGGTGGACAGTCAGGATGACCTGCTGCAGCGCCTCTCGGAGGAGGGGTTCGAGTTGACACAGGCCACTCTCTCTCGCGATTTCAGGGAGATGAAGATTGCCAAGACACCCGATAGCGCGGGTAATTATCTCTATCGGTTGCCGGGGGTGCAGCTGCCGCAAACCAGGAAAGAGCGCCATGGCATCATGGCTTCCTTCGTGCGTCACGGGTTGCTCAACATCGATTTCTCGGGACAGATGGCGGTGATCAAGGTGCCGGCAGGCTATGCGAAGGGTATCGCCTCAGATATCGATGCCAGCAACATCCATGACGTCATGGGCACCATCGCCGGCCACGACACAGTGCTGATGATACTGCGTGAGAACGCGGAGAAGAACCTGATCATGCAAAGCCTGAAGCTGCTGTTCGAGCAGTCGTAATATTTAATTCAACTTTCTCAAATCGCACGTATACAGCTAAAGATGTGACATCTAGATGTTTTGTGGGGTACCCATTGCTCGCGAAGAGCGATAAAAAGAGAAGTTGTTTAAAGCGAAGCGAGTTCTTCTCTTTTAGCGATCGCGTGCAGATATGGGTCGCGAAACATCGACAGTCGAGAATTTAGCTGTATACGGAGCATACGAAAGTTGAATTTTACTTAACCTCTTCAAATAGAATCCGTGCACGGCAGGCGATGCCGTTATCGCGTGTCACGATCTGGAAAGCGTAGTCACCCGGAGCATTCATCTCACGATGGACCTCCCCCCTGTCGCCGAACATAATCTCTTTCATGAAGTTGATCTCGAAGCGGCGGATATGGTGCGTCCTGTAGAAATCGAGCGGGAAGCAGTCGGAGAGCCACTGCACGTAGTTAAGGCTGTTGGTGTGGCTGTTGATATCGATATCGCTGTACTTCACCTCGAAGCTGTTGGCCACCTCACCCGTGACACCGGGCAGGCGCCCCGGCTCCCCGATGGGTGTACACTCCGGCACCACAAACCGCTGCATGGATGGGATGGTGTCGAGCAGCACGCTACGCCGCGTAGCCATATCAATCACCGCCCACGAGGAGGCGGCAAAGCCTATCACTACACCCGCAGCGTCCCTGATGCGGAAGTTACGGGTGGTGAATGCTGTGCCCACCTTCTCCACCCATGTCTCTATGGTGATGGAATCGCTCTCCGTTGGCATACGTTTCATATCGATCACCAAACGCGAGAGTACCCAGGTGTAGTTTTCACTCTGCAGTTCCAGCAGTCCAAACCCGTTCTCGTCGGCATTCCTGCCGGAGGTAATCAGCACATAATTGGTGAGGGATGACAACGTAATCCTGCGGCGGAAGTCGATATCCTGCGCCTCTATATCGTAACTATAAACTTTCTTTGCACTCATCTTTCTCTATTTTGAATAGCAAAAGTACAAAATAATTGCTGCCGCACCATCGGATTACACATAAACTATCCTTCCTCATCTTCACCGTTTCATCATTTCCGTCTCTTTTTCGTAATGGAATTTATGCCTATCTTTGTGGAAAAGAAACCAATCATTTACTATATCCATCCTATGCAATCCATCAAAGAACTTTTCCGCATCGGCAACGGCCCCTCCAGTAGCCACACCATGGGGCCAAAGAAGGCTGCTGCCCTCTTCGCCGAAGCACATAGCGAAGCAAAACGTTTCGTGGTCACCCTCTATGGGAGCCTGGCAGCCACCGGCAAGGGGCACCTCACCGACGAGGCGATACTGAGTGTGATGCAGCCTGTGGCTCCCACCGCCATTGAGTGGCTCCCCTCCACCTTCCTGCCGTTCCACCCCAACGCGATGAAAATGGAGGCGCTCGGCGACGGCGACAGGGTGACCGCCTCGGAGATGGTCTACAGCGTGGGCGGAGGCGCCCTCTCAGATGGGAAGAAGATCATCGGCCTTTCGGAGAATGACGGGAGGGATATCTACCCGATGACCACACTGACAGAGGTGATGGAGTGGTGCGAGAAGACCGGGAAGAGCTACTGGGAGTATGTGGAGGAGTGTGAGGATGAGGATATATGGGACTACCTCGGGGAGGTGTGGAGTGTGATGAAGGAAGCCGTACTGCGGGGCCTTGACAATGAGGGGGTGCTGCCGGGGCCGCTCAGCCTCCACCGCAAGGCGGCGAGCTACTTCATCAAGGCAAAGGGGTACAAGGCATCGCTGCAGTCACGCGGGTTGGTCTTCTCCTACGCGCTGGCTGTCTCGGAGGAGAACGCCTCGGGGGGTGTGATTGTCACCGCCCCCACCTGCGGCTCGAGCGGCGTGATACCGGCAGTACTCTTTCACCTGGAGGAGATACGCGGCTTCAGCAGGAACAGGATGCTGCGTGCGCTTGCCACCGCTGGCCTCTTCGGTAATATCGTGAAGGAGAACGCCTCCATCTCGGGTGCCGAGGTGGGATGCCAGGGAGAAGTGGGCGTCGCCTGCGCCATGGCCGCCGCCGCCGCCAGCCAGCTCTTCGGCGGCAGTCCCGCGCAGATAGAGTATGCCGCGGAGATGGGGCTGGAGCATCACCTGGGGATGACCTGTGATCCTGTGTGCGGGCTGGTGCAGATACCCTGCATCGAGCGCAACGCCTATGCTGCCGCGCGCGCCCTGGATGCCAACCTCTACTCATCGTTCACTGACGGAATCCACCGTGTCTCCTTCGACCGCGTGGTGAACGTGATGAAAGAGACAGGACATGACCTGCCCTCGCTCTACAAGGAGACCGGAGAAGGAGGGTTGGCCAGGGGACATCTGTTCACCTGAACAGAGGGATCGCGAACATACCAAAAGCCGGGCGATTGAGTTGAAACCGTGACAGTGAGGACTGTTCAGTAAAATAATCATCAGCAGAAAAGTATCCTGCCTGCGCTTTTTGACGATCTGTATACTTTTCTCACAATTCTGCCGTTATAAGTACGGTATTACGTAATCAAGCAACTATTACAGGATGATAGACTATATCAAAGGAGAAGTGGCCGAGCTGACGCCGGCTGGCGTGACCATCGAATGTGCAGGGATAGGGTATCAGATGCAAATCTCACTCAACACCTACGGCATCATTAACGGGCAGTCCACGGCAAAGCTCTACGTACATGAGTCGATACGCGAGGATGCGCACCTGCTCTTTGGCTTCAGTGACAAGCATGAGCGGGAACTGTTCCAGCACCTGATCAGCGTCTCGGGCGTGGGTCCCAGCACCGCCAGGGTGATCCTCTCCTCGCTCAGCTCGAAGGAGCTGGAGAGCGTGATCGCCAGCGAGAACGCCACCGTGCTGCAGTCGGTGAAGGGCATCGGTGCCAAGACGGCACAGCGCATCATCGTCGACCTGAAGGACAAGATCAAATTTACCGACGAGAGCGGCACCCTTCAGCTGACCACGAAAGCAGACCTCTCAGAGACCGGTCATTCCGCCATTTCGGCACTGGTGATGCTCGGCTTCGTGCAGACAGCATCACAGAAGGTGGTATCAAAAATCATCAGGGAAGATCCCTCCCTCCCGGTGGAAGGGGTGATCAAAGAGGCGTTAAAGAGATTATAACAGTTGCCGGTTACGTAATACGCATTTTTGATTTCAAAAATCGTACATGGCTGCTGTTGCAAAAAAAAAATTCATTTACATATTCCTTCTCTTCGTTCTGTTCATGCTGAACGGAACGGGAGCACTTCAGGCACAGGTCAGACTCTCTCTCCTACGCACCGAGGTGCGCTACGACGCCAATTCCAACCTCTACATTTTGGAAGAGAAGATGGGTGATATCGTGATCAGTACCCTCTACACCATGACACCGGAAGAATACATCGCCTATCGTCTGCAGGAGATGCAGAGCCGCTACTTCCGCGACCACAACGCAGTGACCTCAGACAGCCTGCCGCCACCACCACAACCATTTACACTCACAGGCCTTCGCAACAGGCGGGACCCGCTCACAACGATCTTCGGCCCCGGAGGTGTGCAGCTCTCACCGCAGGGATCCATCGAGATCTCCGCAGGGCTGAAGCAGGATGTGACCGACAACCCCACCCTCCCACAGAGGGCACGCAGGAGGAGCATGTTCGACTTCGAACAGCAGATACAGCTCAACCTCAACGCGAAGGTGGGTGACAAGGTCAACTTCGATATCAACTACGACACCGAGGCGACGTTCGACTTCCGAAGCAGGCAGATCAACCTGGCTTACCGGGGTAATGAGGATGAAATCATCAGAAATATTGAGGCGGGAAACGTGAGCATGACTACCGGCAACAGGCTGATCAACGGCGGAGCGGCACTCTTCGGCATCAAAGCAGATCTGCAGTTCGGTAAGCTGCAGGTGAACACACTCATCTCACAGCAACGGTCGGAAGCACGTACGGTGAACAGCAGCGGCGGCAGGCAGACCACACCCTTCGAATTCAGTGCCGACAGCTACGATGAGAACCGCCATTTCTTCCTCAGCTTCTGGTTCAGGGAGAGGTATGATGAGGCGCTGAGCAAGCTGCCCTACGTACAGTCGCCCGTCTCAATTACCCGCGTGGAGGTGTGGGTCACCAACAGGCGGGGTGATTATGACCAGGCAAGGAATATCGTCGCCTTTGCCGACCTGGGTGAGCAGTCCACCATACACAACCCCCGCTGGCAGACGCAGAGCACAGCTACCATCCCCCACAACCGTGCGAACACGCTCTACGAAGAGCTCACCTCCACTTTTGCCGGAGCACGTAACATCAGCGAAACCAATCACCTCTTCCCCGGTGATGTGATCGCCGGGGTGGATTATGAGAAGCTGGAGAGCGCACGCCTGCTCTCCGCCACGGAGTACACCTGGCAGCCACAGCTGGGCTATATCTCCCTGAGCATGCCGCTGCAGGCCGATGAGGTGCTGGCGGTGGCCTATGAGTATAACTTCAAAGGTGAGGTCTACCAGGTGGGTGAGTTCGCCTCTGATGTGGGTGGGGTGATGGAGGGAACCAATACTACAGAAGGTGCCCTCTTCCTAAGGCTGCTCAAGCCTGTCTCGCTCTCACCCGCGGCCTGGACCTGGGATCTGATGATGAAGAACATCTACTCCCTCGGCTACGGCGCCTACAACCTGCAGGAGGATCGCTTCCTTCTCAACATCACCTGGCAGAGCGACACCACGGGCGTCTATCTGAACTACCTCCCCGGCAGCGGCATAGAGGAGGAGCTGCTGCTCAGGGTGATGCAGCTCGACAGGCTGAACAGCAGGGATGACCCCTATCCCGACGGCCTCTTTGACTTCATGGAGGGCTATACCATCGACCCGCAAAACGGACGGCTGATCTTCCCCGTGGTGGAGCCTTTCGGCTCACACCTGCGGGAGAGGATCGGCAACGTTGCCGGGGCAGAGAGATATATCTTTCAGGAGCTGTACGACTCCACTCTCACCGTCGCACGGCAGCTCCCAGAGCGGAACAAGTTCCGCATCAGCGGTGAGTATCGCGGCTCATCAGGATCAGAGATCAACCTCAACGCAATGAACGTCGCCCGAGGCTCTGTGCGGGTCACCGCCGGAGGCACCTCCCTCACCGAAGGGGTCGACTACACGGTGGATTACATCTCAGGCACAGTCAGCATCCTCAACAGGGCAATCCTCGATGCCGGCACACCTGTCAGCGTATTGCTGGAGGACCAGACACTGTCGCAGATGCAGCGCAAGACGCTGATGGGTGTCAATCTGCAGTATGACCTCTCCAGGAACCTCACAGCCGGGACCACGCTGATGCACTACTACGAGAAGCCGCTCACCACGAAGAGCATCTACGGTGACGAGTCGGCGAAGAACACGCTCTGGGGCCTCAACATGCACTGGGAAAGTGCGTCGTACGCCCTCACCAACCTCCTCAATATGCTTCCTTTCACTGAAGCCACGGAGCCGTCGCAGCTATCGGCCGACCTGGAGTTTGCGCAGATGATCGCGGGACACTACAGCAACAAGTACACCGGTAGCTACTCCTACCTCGATGATTTTGAGTCCTCCACCTCCGCCATCGACCTGCGCACCCCCTACAACTGGTCGCTGGCCGCCACACCCTACAACAACGCACCGTCGGCACTCTTTCCAGAGGCGTCGCTCACCAACAACACTGACTATGGCAAGAACAGAGCCCTGCTCTCATGGTTCTTTATCGACGGCATCTTCACCCGCCGGAACTCGGGCCTCACACCCACCCACATCAGGAATGACCCGGAGCAGCTCTCCGACCATCGCGTACGTGAGATCTATGAACGAGAGATCTTCCCCGACAGGGATGCGCTCTATGGAATGCCATCCACCATACCGGTGCTCAATCTCTCCTACTACCCCAACGAACGAGGACCCTACAACCTCGACAGCGAAGTAGACAGCGAGGGCAACCTGCTTAACCCGCAGCAGCGCTGGGGCGGCATCACACGACGGATGGAGACGCGCGATTTTGAGGCGGCCAACATTGAGTATATCGAGTTCTGGCTGATGGATCCCTTCGTGAACGATACGCTGGGCACCGCCCGCGGCGGTGATCTCTACTTCAACCTTGGAGAAATCTCGGAGGATGTGCTGAAGGACGGGAAGAAGTTCTACGAGAACGGGCTGCCTGTCAACGGTGACACCACAGCCACGGGCCGCACCGTCTGGGGTAAGTATCCTAAACGGCAGTCCACCGTCTACGGCTTCGACAACTCCATGGGTATGGCGTCGCGACGTCTCCAGGATGTGGGGCTCAACGGGCTGAGCAGCGAGGAGGAGAAACGCTTCCCCGCCTATGCCTCCTTCCTCAGCGAACTGCAGCCCCGCCTCTCGGGAGAAACCCTCACACGCATGCGGGAGGAGAATCACTCACCACTCAACGACCCGGCGAGTGACAGCTTCCGCCATTACCGCGGTGAGGAGCAGGATCGCTACCAGCTGAGCATCCTGGAGCGATATAAGTACTTCAATGGCACCGAAGGCAACTCACTGGCGCCGGAGAATGATGAGACCTACCACAGCGCCTCACGCACCACGCCCGACGTGGAGGATATAGACAACGACAACACGCTGAACGAGAACGAATCTTATTACCAGTACAGGATGTCACTTCGTCCCGGGACCATGGAGCCGGGCTCCAACTTCATCGCCGACAAACGCGAGGTGAACGTGAAGCTGCGCAACGGCAGGGAGGGCAGCGTCACCTGGTACCAGTTCAGGATCCCGCTCAGTGAATACCAGTCGAAGGTGGGTACCATTGAGGGGTTCAACAACATCCGCTTCATGCGTCTCTTCCTCACCGCATTTGAGAAGCCGGTGTTCCTCCGCTTCGCGACGCTGGAGCTGATACGCAGCGAGTGGCGCAGCTACCGCAGCGACCTCATCTCCGGCGGGGCACTGCCGGGCATGGGCAGCCTCGACATCACGGCGGTCAACATTGAGGAGAACGGCAGCCGCACGCCGGTCAACTACGTCCTCCCACCTGGCGTCACACGCATACTCGACCCCGCACAGCCGCAGCTTCGCCAGGAGAACGAGCAGGCGCTCTCACTGAAGGTGACCGCCCTCGACCCGGGTGATGTGCGCTCGGTTTACAAGAGCTCCATGCAGGACCTGCGCCGCTACAAAAGGCTGCAGATGTTCGTCCACGCGGAGAGCTTGCCCGGTGATCCGGGGACGCTGCAGGACGGCGATCTCTCCATCTTCCTGCGGATAGGGTCGGACTACAGGAACAATTTCTATGAGTATGAGATACCACTCCGCCTTACTCCTGAGGGCCGCTACAGCACGAATATCCCCGGCGACAGGGAGGTGGTGTGGCCCCGGGAGAACATGTTCGACTTCCCGCTGGAGTTGCTCACTAGCCTGAAACTGTTGCGCAACGCGGAGAAGCATAACGGTGGCGATGCGGGTTACTTCACCCCTTTCTCGCAGCAGGATCCCCACACGCCGGGGAACAGGATCACCATCATGGGTAACCCGTCGCTGGCAGAGGTGAAGGTGATGATGATCGGCATCCGCAACAACACCACCGGGAGCCGGTCGGGTGAAGTGTGGGTGAACGAGATGCGGCTGAGCGGGTTCGATGAGCAGGGGGGCTGGGCAGCACAGGGCAACCTCCATCTGGCACTCTCCGACATCGGCACGGTGAGCCTCTCCGGCAGGAAGGAGACAGCCGGCTTCGGAACGCTCGACCAAAGCCTGCAGCAACGACGCAACGATGATTACAGTTCGATGCACCTAGCCCTCAGCATGGAGCTGGGACGGTTCCTCCCCGCGAAAGCGAGGATCACCGCACCGTTCAGCTACAGTTACTCCCGTGATAGTTCCGCTCCACTCTACGACCCTTTCAACCGTGATATACTGCTGGATGAGACGGCGGAGCAGATGCAGCAAAGGGCGGAACGCGACTCGGTCAGGTTGCTCGCTCTGACACGCACCACACGGAGGAGCCTCAGCCTCAGTAACGTCAAGATGAATATCAGAAGCGGGCGGCCGATGCCTTACGACCCGGCCAACTTCAGCTTCGGCTATATGGCGAACGAGAGCAGGCACCATAGTCCCGACACCGAATATGCCACCACCAAAGATTTCAGGTTGCAGGCCAACTACTCCTACACGCCGGCGGCCGAAGCGTGGGAGCCGTTCCGCAACCTGAAAAAGAGTGGGTGGACCGGACTGCTTCAATCGGTGAACCTCAACTACCTGCCTGAGAATATCGCGGTCAACAGCAGCCTGACACGCAACTACGGGGAGACGCAGCTGCGCGACCTGAACACCTACGCACAGGGCATCACCGATACGCAGCGCCACTACCTCTCCTTCAGCCGCAACTTCTACTGGGACCGCGATCTGTTCGTCACCTGGAACCTGACTAGGAACCTGAGGGCATCGTTCCGCTCAGGCACCATCGCCGAGATTGAGGAGCCTTACTTGCAGGTGAACAGAGAGATCAACAGGAGCGATTATGAGATATGGAAAGATTCAGTATTAATCAGCCTGAGTGATCTGGGTAAGCCGCTCACCTATGAGCAGGCAGCTGATGTAACGTACACCCTTCCCTTCGCTAAGATACCCCTGCTGGACTGGGTCACCTCGAGCGCGGCATACAACGCACGCTACCGCTGGGAGCGTGGTGCGATCATCAGCGAAGAGACCATAGGCAACACCCTGCAGAACGACCTCTCTCTCACGTTGAACAGCCGCTTCAACCTGGTGTCGCTCTATAACAAGATCCCCTTTCTGCAGCGAACCAACAACCGCTTCAACGATGCCACAAGCGCACGGCAGGAGGGAGCGAATGACCGGCGCCGGGAGGGTGAGGCAATGATAGAGCACCTGGCCCGGGTGGTGATGATGCTGCGGCAGATCAGCCTCAACCTGGGATATAAGACACGAACCGACCTGCCCGGCTATGAGCCCATGATTGGTGATTACTTCGGCCAGCAGCGGACGCCCGCAGGGCTCCTCCCGGGGTTGGGGTTCGCCTTCGGCCTTGAAGGCGGGGAACATTTTATCAGGGAGTCACTGGCACATGACCGGCTGGCGATCAACCAAAACAATATCAGGCCGGCCATCTGGAATGAAACACGCAATCTACGGTTGGATGCCTCCCTGGAGCCCTTTCCGGGGATGAGGATCGCAGTCAACGCGCTCTACGAAAAGAATCAACGCACCGAGTATCAGTACATAACGAAAGAGATGCCTGAGATAAGGGGAGGGAGCTTCGCGATGAGCACGCTCTCTGTCAGATCAGCCTTTGAAAACAGGGGGGCGGACAACAGCTACCGCTCACCGGCGTTTGAACAGTTTCGCGACAACAGGGAGGTGGTGGCTGCACGGTTGAGGGAACAGTACAGCGAGACACGCTATCCTTCCGGCGGATTCCTGAGCGGGAGCAGCCTGAGCGGACAGCCTTTCAGCAGCAACACAGGTGATATCGACCCCAACAGGGCTGAGGTGCTGATACCCTCCTTCCTGGCAGCTTACACCGGCAGGGGCGCTGCCACCATCGCGCTCACACCTTTCCCTTCCCTCACCGCCATGCTCCCCAACTGGGAGCTCTCGCTCAACATGATGACCATCGCACCACAGCTGCAACAGCCGTTTCAGTCGTTAATGATCAGCCACAGCTACATCTCACAATACAGGGTGGGATCATTCAGCTCCCACCTGAGCTGGGTACCACTGAGCGACGGGAGCGACCTGGGTTATATCCGTGATGTGGTCTCGGGGGCACCCCTCCCCTCCTCTCCCTTCGACATCTCCGCGGTGAGCATCATGGAGAG
>JAAYGM010000275.1 GCA_012727735.1 Bacteroidales bacterium
CTCGATGGGACACTTTATGAAGAGGAGGGAGTGCCTTATCTTGTGTTCAATCACGACTGGATGCAGCTGGAGGATGGTCAGATCAAGTATATCCCACTCACTGCCGATCTATCTCGCTCCAATGGAGTTGCAACCTCACTGTTTGCCGGTTCAGATGCTCCATGGCCGAGAGAAATGCGATCGATCGGGGAGCTGACTTTTGGTATGCCCCTAAGTGGTTATGTCACAGATGGTCCTTTTTTTTTCAGCACCGAAACTGGAAGACTGGGCATGCTCTGGTCCAGCTGGAGCGACAAGAAATATGCACAGGGAGTGGCTTATTCCTTGTCGGGGCGACTGGAAGGGCCCTGGGAACAACAGGTGCGGCCGCTTGCTGATGAGAATGCAGGGCACGGTATGCTCTTCACCACCTTTGAAGGGAAGGAATTGCTTTCATTGCATTACCAGCCGCTGTCAGAGAATCCCGGACCCCGTAAACCGATGCTGCTGAAGGTGGATCTTTCGGGTGACACACTGAAAATAACAGGGAGATACAATCCCTGATCATATCTCCCTGTTTTTCAACTTTGTTGATTGCTGTTCAGCTATAGCGCGGCAACCCCTTCTTTTGTCTGTTCCACAAACTGCATCGTGCCCTCGGCGTTATAGTGCAGTTCATCCACACAGACACTTCGCCGCCCGATAGCACCGGGGCGACCGTCAAGAGTGAGGGTGGCGTTGTGGTAGAACAGATACCATGTCCCGTTGAATTCTGTAATCCCCGGATGGATGGTGAAGCTGTTCTCTGCCATGCCGGTCAGCTCACCCTGTGGTGTCCAGGGCCCTTCCATGGAAGAGGCAGTGGCATAGGAGATGGTTTCGCGCCCTTCACCCATGGAAGCATAGGTCAGATAATAGAGATCCCCCCTTTTGTGCAGCCAGGGACCTTCAACAAAATGCGGCAGTTCGACCGTTACAATCTCACCCTCCAGTTCCGTCAGGCTGGGTTTTAACCGTGCCAGGAAGCAGGTGCCGTTGCCCCAGCTGAGCCATGCCTGCCCTTCCTCATCCAGAATGAATGTAGGATCAATATCGTTCCACCAGCCCCGTGGACCGTTCGAGGTCATGTCATCTGTAATCAGAGGCTTACCGATTGCATCGGTGAAAGGTCCGGTGGGACTGTCACTGACAGCTACACCAATCACTTTGCTGTTATAGGGCTCACCTGCCTGCAGGGTGGTATAATAATAAAACTTCCCCTGATGCTCAATCACCTGCGAAGCCCAGGCTTCACCGATACCCCACTCGAAATCGGTTGGTTTCAATACGGAGCCGTGATCGGTCCATGTCTGCATGTCTTGAGTAGAGTAGCATAGCCATTCGGTGATGTTGAACTCCTTTCCGCCGGAAGCGCTGTCCTGACCTTCGTAGTACTCATCATGCCCCACGTAGAGGTAGAGTGTTCCCTCATGCACGAGCGGTGCGGGATCGGCAGTGAACTTGTCTTTTATCAGCGGATTGCCGCTGTTTTGAAATGTAGCCTGCTCATCCTTTTGTGTACATCCCACGATAAGGAGAAGTGCAGAGATAAATAATGCTGTTTTCTTCATCCAAATTTAGTTTAAATTAAGAAATCTTCCGACTCATCGGTGATTACTGTTTGAACAGCAGGGGAACAAACTCTTTCAGGCACCTGCGCCAGGTAAGGAACTCATGTGCTGTTCCCGGTGATTCGTAATAGATATTGTTGATGCCGGCTTTTTTCAATCCGTCACTCAGATTTTTGGTACGTTCGGGATGTTCTTCGGAACCAATGCCGAGGAAGAAGGTATGCACTTTCTCATTGAATGTAGCGGGATCTTTGAACACACCATTGTATGCCTGATCCAGCTGATCGGTGTTGATCATCCCTGCTCCGCTGAAACCGCCGATATGGGAAAACTTGTCGAGATTGTTCAGGGTGATGTTAAAGGTCTGCAACCCTCCCCATGAGAGTCCTGCCATCGCCCTGTTGTCACGGTCGGTCAGTACCCGGAAACCGGATTCAATATGGGGAATGAGCTCGTTCAGCAGGATGGGAGTGAAGTCGGCGCCGAATCTGCCTCTCGCCTCATTGGGGTTTTCACCGGGCAGTGTGCGGAAGTTTTCAATGTTTCCGTTATCCATCACCACCACCATCGGTTTTGCTTCACCTGATGCAATCAGGTTATCCATGATAAAATTCATCCTTCCCTGGTTAGCCCAGCTGGTTTCGTTCTCACCCATACCATGCTGCAGATACAATACCGGGAACTTGCGATCCGTCTCTTTGTCGTAGCAGGCAGGAGTGTATACGAAACTATGGCGCCATTCATTGCGCACTTCAGAGTAGTACCAGCTTTCACTCACTCTTCCTTTGGGTACACCGGCCTGTGGTTTGTAGTAGTCACCGTCCTCTTCCGGTATTTCAATGCCGCTGACCCACTTCCCCATACCGAAAACAGGTTTACCATTCGGGTCGGCAACGCTTACACCATCAATAATGACCTGATAGTAGTGAAAGCCCACTACTTCCGGCTCACTGGAGACAAGGGTCCAGAATCCGTCATCCCCTTTTTCCATTTCACCCCGGAAGCTGATTTCCACTTTCTTTGCATCCGGTGCATGTACTTTGAAGTAGGTACGCCCATCCTTTCCAACACGTGGATACTCGGCTCCGACAATATTAAATTCATTTGGAAGGGTTCCCTCAGGGAACTGTTCTGTTTCCTGCCCATTAGCAATAAATGGCAGAAGCAAGAGTAAAGACAAAAGAAGTTTACATACATTTCTCATAATCTGATTATTTATTTATTTAGATTCACTATTAATGCTTTATGCTGACATAGTATAGTTCACTGTAAAAATAGCAACCCTAACCGAATAAGTGGTGAACTATTCTACTTTTGAAGAGTATTATTATCTTTTGTTGTCAATTTGTATCTATTTTCGGTAGTGTCATTATCCAAAATTGTACCTAAAACCTTTCCTATTGTATTCCATCGTCACTTCTCCGCCATTCATAATAGGCATCCAAAACCATCAGCAATGCTTCATCATTTGAAGAGTCCAGGTTATTAAACACATAAGCGACATCCATTCCGTGCGGTGTACCGTGATCCGCATGCATCGGTGCAGGTGCATAATCTGTGGTGATTTTTACCCCTTACCACTTTTCAACAGGCCGGGGTGCTTTCCAGCGTAAACCTCCAACAGGCGGTGCAGCAAAGGGAACTCCTTTGTAGATGTTCATGTCGCCGGCTACCATTCCCTGAATGATGCCGCCATCAACGGAGATTTCTGTCGGTATCCCCTCACTGTTTGTGTTTTTGCAACCAAACAACAATAATAAAGTCAGTAGGTAAAGGTTTTTTTCATTTGTGTGAAGATATTAATTTTTAAGGTGAATCCGCAATCAGAGATGGATGATTTTTCGAACAGATCACAATTGTATGATCGAGTATCATGTTGGAATGATGCTTCAATTGAATAAATTAACGTTCTTTCTTATCTTTGATGTGGATTTTTCTGTGTTTTTAGTTAACTTTTCATCACTTTTCCTCTTTCACCGGTTTTATTTTCATTTTCATATCAGAACGATCATCAGAGAATGAATCAGGTAATATTGAAACAAAGTTTTCAGTGTTTTTTGCTGTTCAATCAGAAACATTTCTGTATCCGCTTCTTTCCTCTCAAAAAAAACAGACTTTCGGTAGTTTATATTTATATGGAAATATAAAAAAAGTTCGTTACTTTGTCACAATGAATACACATTCTTTCGATTTGACCCATGCAATCAAATTATATAGTATCAACATAAAATGCTCTGGATGCAACGAAAAATTCGCATTAAAGATATAGCGGAAATGGCCGGTGTTTCACCAGGGACTGTGGATCGGATTCTGCACAACAGGGGGAACGTGTCTGAGTCTGCCCGTACTGCCGTTGAGGAAGTACTCAAAAAGGTAAACTACAAGCCCAACATTCACATCTCCGGATTATCGCTGAAAAGGAAATACAAGGTTGTGATCACCACCCCCACGGTAACTGAGGGCGAATATTGGGAGAGTATCCATTCCGGCATACTACATGCGCTGGAAGAATATGAGAATATTCGTGTTAAGTTACTTGTACATACCTATAATGAGTTTGATATCAATTCCTGTCGGGAAGTGTATGATAAGATTGCCAGTATAAATGCTGACGGCGTGATCATTGGTCTCACCTTTAAGGAGGAGACAAAACGACTCACAAAAAAGCTAGAAGAAAAAGAAATACCCTATATCTTTGTTGATTCTACAATTGAAAACAGTTCGCCGTTGACTTTTTTCACTTCAGATCACTACAGGTGCGGTTATCTGATGGCCAGGCTCATCACTTCTATTATACCGAAAGGTTCTGATATAGTGATGTCCGAAGCAGTGAGGATTGGGACTCAACGGGCCAATACAAGCACGCTCAGGAAAAAGGGCTTCAATGACTATCTGGTTGAACATAACATTAAGAATACGGTATTGAAGATTTCCTATACCGCGATGGAACCGGAGAAAAATGATGCATGGATGGCAGATTTTTTTCAGAAACAGCATAATATCGGCGGGATGGTCTTTTTTAATTCCAGAGGGGGTGTACTGGCGGATTATTTTGCAAGAAACAGCATCACAAATATTCGCTTGATTGGGGTGGATCTGACGGCCTCGAATGTAAACGGACTCCGGGATGGTTATATCGATTTTTTGATCGGTCAGGAGCCGGAACATCAGGGTTTTCTGGCCATGAAGACATTGATTGAGTATCTGGTCTATAAAAAACCGGTGAAGGTTCACAACCATGTTCAACTTGATATATTGACGCGGGAGACGATCGACTATTACAGTCAGTTCATCTATATGTCATAATTTATGATATGGGGAACAGAAGGGTGAATTGCTCATCCTGACTACTCACCGGCTTTGGATAATAACTGTTCAGTTAACGGTAATGCAACAGAAAATACGCATAAAGGATATCGCAGAAATGGCGGGGATCTCGCCGGGAACGGTCGATCGTATCCTCCATAACAGGGGGAACGTATCGGAGTCAGCCCGTATTGCCGTGGAGGATATCCTTCAGAAAGTGAATTACAGGCCCAATATACATATCACCGGATTATCACTGAAACGAAAGTATAAGGTGGTTATCACAACGCCTAATTTAATGGAGGGTGAGTATTGGGAAAGCATTCATCTGGGAATACAGCATGCATTGGAGGAGTTTGAGAATATACGTGTCGAGTGTATCATCCTGACATATAATCAGTATGATATCTATTCATGCCGGGATGTCTATGAGGAGATTGCAGGTATGGAGTCAGATGCGGTGATTATTGGTACCACCTTTAAGGAGGAGACCTTGCGGTTGTCCAAACATCTCGATGAGAAGGATATACCTTATGTATTCGTTGATTCAACCGTAGAAAACACTTTACCCCTGGCCTTTTTCACTTCAGATCACTACATCTGCGGATTCCTGATTGCCAAGCTGATCACTTCTATTATTCCTGATGGAAGTGAGATAGGGATGCTGCAGGCTGTGCGAACAGGAGACGAAAGTGCCAACACCAGTATTCTGAGAAAGAGAGGTTTTTCTGATTATCTTACTCAGAAGAACATCGATAACAATGTCCGGAAAATGCCCTTCACCGCGATGGATCCTGTTCAATATGATGAACAGCTGGATCGGTTCTTTCAGGATCATCATGAGATTGGCGGTGTAGTAGTCCTCAATTCAAGAGGGGGAATCCTTGCCGATTATTTTTACAGAAAAGGCATCAGGGATATCCGCCTGGTGTGTGTGGACCTGACCACTCCCAATGTGTGGGGCCTCAGGAACGGATTTATCGATTTCCTGATCGGTCAGGAGCCGGAACATCAGGGTTTTCTTGCGATGAAGACACTGATAGAGTATTTGATATACAGGAATCCCGTAAAATTACAGAACTATGTCAGACTTGATATCCTCACCAGAGAGACCATCGACTATTACAAAAGGTTTAATTTTATGAACTAAAGAGATATTCTCCAAGAATAACTCATCAGGCGGTAAGAGAATACTACTCCGACACCTGATGGGTTATTTTTCAATGCAGTCGACACTGATTCACTGATTCATAGATATCTATCTCTATGATCTTCAGTTGTCCTCTGGAATCCAGCGTATTGGGGTCCCGGTAGAGGAAAGGTTTTTTTGTTTCGGTATAACGATATGCCGGCTTATTCCGGGCAGGTTCAACCTCATTAATCCTTCAGCTACAAAGAAGGCTACCTGTTTGGCTCCTTTTTCCATCATATGTGTATCATCTTTTATTCCTTCCGGCTTCGTAGGATCAACTCCCGGTTCCAACCACCGGTAGAAAGGCTTAGAGCTTTCATCACCAAGCATAGTAATGAAATCACGGGTTTTCAGGTTGATATCTATCAAAGCGACCTGTTGTTCTTCGGCTATCTTTCGTGTGATCACCGGATACCCCTTTAAACGGTCATCCACCAGATTCCCATCTTTGAAAGTGCGCATGACAACGGAGGTCAGCAAGATGGGTGTGGCTTCTTTACTGCGTACCTCCTGAATCATTTTTATCAGGTTTTGTCTGTAGTCATCGTATGATGTGTGTCTCTCGGGGCGTGAAGATGCATCGTTATGTCCGAATTGAATCAATACAATATCTCCGGCATGAACCTCTTTAATTAACCTGCCCCATCTGCCTTCTGAGATGAAACTTTTGGTACTGCGGCCACCTATGGCATGGTTGACCACGGATATATTACTGTCGAGGAACAGCGGCAACAATTGCCCCCATCCTTTGATCAGACCGTCTCTTTCTTCATAGTAGGTCTGCGCTGTGGAGTCACCGGCAATAAAAATGCTTACCGGTTTATCCGATGCTTTAAATGAACAGGCGATAAAAACCACCAAGATCATGTAAGAACTTTTTTTCATGCGATTGGCATTTTATTTTTGATATCTTTCAACTGTAATTGGGTTCCATTCATAGATCAGCCTCTCTGATCTCCCTGATGGTCACCGGTCCGAGCAATCCTGATGGCATCACCTCCCAGATGTCGAACTTCGTAGGCTGATAGGTGATGCTCACAAAGTTAATCTCGTGGAATATCCGCCATTCCACTCCATTCCGGTCAAAGTCGGCAATGCGGTTGGCGGGCAGATTGGTCACCTCAATTTCTATGCTGTTCTCTCCCTCCTTTAAAAGGGATCCGATCCTGGTTTCGAAAGGGGCGGCATAGAGCGTGTCGGCCACCTCTCCGTTGATGCGCACCACGGCGCTTTCACGCACATCTCCCAATGAAAGAAGATATTCTGTTGCCGGATTTTTTCGGATCTCAAATGTCAGGCTGTAGCGACCGGTTCCCATATTACGTTGCAGATCATCGTGCCCCAGTTCGGTCCAGGAGTGAAGGCTATCAGGTGTAAATGTCTCTTCGATGGCAGGTTCACTCCCGATAAAGCTCAGTTGCCATCCCCGGTCCAGTTGTATGACCTTATCAGATGGCTCAAAATAACTCCACTTTTCTGCCTCTACCGGGTGGCTGAATGTTTTTACTATAATCGATTCACCTGGTTTCATCTGTAGGTAGACCTCTGTTCTGCCGTTGTCCTTCCGCAGCGCGGCAACACCTTTTCTGCCACTCATCGGATCGAAGAGCATAGCACTTTCGGCGTTGACACCCAGTGTTACCCATCCCTCCACTGGATTGTTCTGCAGCATTGCGAGGAAATAGATGTGTCCCTTCTCATGCTTTCTTCTCACCAGCTGACCCCCAAGCTCATTGACAAACTGTTCTCTGTTTTCATCCCAGCGGGAGAGCATCTCGCTGTAGTCGCTGCCGGTGATCACGGTTCCTTTTCCCATCTCATGTTGACCGGTTGTTTCGAAGCTTTCCACTTGCGGTAATCCGGAAAGGAGCTTGGTGAACTGCTCCCTGCGTTCTTCCAGATCGGTTAGTCCAGGCACATCGGAAGGGTAACGCTCTGAGTAGATAATGGTTGCTCCCTGTTCGGTCAGACGGTTGATCTGCTCCATCGTCGCCAGTGGGATCTGTTTCACTGCCGGCAGGATCAACGCCTTGTAGGTTGTGCCTCCCTCGGTTCTCAGCAATCCCTTTTCCACCGTTGTGGTCTGCAGAAAGCGGTCGGAGATATAATCCAGGTCAAATCCGCTCTGCATGATTCGGTCTACCGCATCGCCAAAGTCGGGTAGTCGCTCACGCATCCCATGGATGGCGAAAGTGGTGAAGAAGTGTCCTCTCTGTTCGTACCAGATATCCTGTATGGGCAGGTAGAGCAGGAAATCGTTGTCCGGCTGTCCGCTCTGCAGGAACGACTGCACCCGCGTGATGTAGCTGAAGAAGGCAGGAGCATCCTTCCAGTAGGGATTGGTGGGTGACATATCTACCGAAGCATAGAATTTCCATCCGGGCCATGCCGCCTCTTTTGGAGAGTAGGTGGTACCATGAAAGAAGACACGGTTCACACCGGAGGTGAACATCTGATCGATCTCCGGTTTTGCTTGTGAGAGCGATGTGCGGAAGTGCTCCGTGAGCCATGTGAATGTCTCGGACGAGGTGTAAGTTTTTCCAGTTATGTGTGCCGCCGAAGAGGCATACTTCAGAATGGTGGGATCACTGTCGTTCTCCTTGCGGATGGTGTCTTTTCTCAGCCCTGGAATGTCAAAGTCGGTGATACCGAACGATTCACATTCCGGTATGTCTACTGCCGCATAGAGATCGATCAGGTTGGCCGGCGACCCATGTGCCTGATTTCGTGTCTTCACGCCGTGACCATGTGCCCATTCGGTCCATGGGATGGTGAAGTTTTCCAGCAGGATCTCACCCACGGTCTCACGATAATCGGCAATGACCCTGGCTGATTGATCGGTAGCACCGTTGGCAAGCAGGTCGGGGAGATAATCCTGTAGCTTGTAGTTCCTCCTCTTTTCAAACTCATCCAGCAGGGTGGGGGTCCAGTCGGCCCCATACACTTCGTATGAATCGTTGAAGAAAGTGTTCGGAAAGGATGTGCTGTTTTCTGCAAAAGCCTTGTCGAACCTCGCAAAATACCGTTCCACTGCATCTCTGTCCAGGTGATCGAGCACATATCCTTCACCCCCGGGGGCCGCTCTCTTCACCTGTTGTCCGGTTTTACCCACAAAGAGAGCGATCAATCTCCAATTATCACCTTCGGGAGCCACCCAGTCCAGATTGCCCTCCTCATCCACCTTGTCGGTGAGATCCAACACCTCACCCCCCTCGCTGTAGGCCATCAGCTTGTCCAGCCATGCCGTTGCTCTCTGCCGCTCTGCGATCACTTCCACAGTGCCTTGCAGGCGTTCACCTCCCGAGAGGGAATAGCCACTGAAGAGCACCCTTGTGGCTGCATCCTCCACACTCACCTCCGGACCCCCGAAGGGCCATCCTGTGCCGTTGTTCATGTCAACCCCCATCCCCAGTCGTGATGCTTCGGAGATGGTGAAGCCGAGCATATCCATCCACTCTGTTGAGAGATAGTTGATATAGTGCTCTTCCCTTCCTTTCACTCCATAGATGGGTGTTATTTCCACCCCGCCGATACCGGCTTCACTAAGCGTCTCCAGGTTGTAGGTGAGGTTTGTCGAATCCAGATC
>JAAYGM010000276.1 GCA_012727735.1 Bacteroidales bacterium
TATGAAGACAACAACTTTTCTTGCAATGGTGATCGTGTTATTAACAGTAAGCAGCACCTCCTGTGCGCAGACACGCAACGCCAGCGACAAATTCGAGGTCGGTGAATTCACCGCCATCGAAGCCTCCGTGGTAGGTAACGTAGAGATCACCCAGTCAAACACAACCAGTGTCACTGCCGACGGCAGTGAAGAGATGCTGGACCTGCTTGATGTGCGAATGGATGGTGATAAGCTGATCCTCGACATGGAGGAACGTCACTGGAAACGGTTCAAAAAGAACGCAAACAAGCTGACGATCCACATCACCACCCCTACCCTCACAAGGATTGAATTTGAAGGTGTGGGAAACATCCGTATCAACGATACATTCACAACATCCGAACTGCTGATCAGCTCTACCGGCGTGGGCAATTTCACTGCTCTCGATCTTGATTGTGATTTCGTGAAAGTAGTCTCCGAAGGTGTGGGTAACACCCTAATAGGCGGAAAAACGGACAGGCTCGAGATCGACTCCGAAGGGGTGGGCAACGTGGAAGCGGATAAACTGATTGCCCGTGAGACCATCGTCTCCTCCGAAGGTGTTGGCAACGTAAGTTGTTATGCTTCCGAATACCTGAAAGTGAGATCTCAGGGTATCGGTAACGTGAGGTATTTTGGTAAGCCCAAAGAGACGGACCTCTCCAAGGATGGAATAGGAAAAATAAGAGCAGGCAACTGAACACTGCTCACAAAAAGAAAACTCTACTTCTAATTTACATAAATTCCGAAAGCGGAGGCTTGTGAAAGTCTCCGTTTTTATTTTAAAATTTCCTTGATTATGTTCTGATATCATAAAATATGAAACGAATAATTCCTATTGGAATTACCCGGTTTAGTGAAAAGCCAATTGATACCCAATAGGTCTTGTCTCCCTGCTTTTTATTTTATTCATCATAATTTATATCCAAAGGAGTTGATATTTGAAATAAAAGTGTATACTTGCATATGTTAATGTCAAAAATTATTACCTGATTATGACAAAAGCTGCAATACTCTCACTGATTCTCATTCTGACTGCCTGCCAACTACAGGAAGAATCCAAAAACCCGCCAATGTTTACCGGTGTGGAATTGGATCAGGGTGAAAAAGCCATTATTACCGGTAAAATAAGCAACCTTGATGTATATCCGCACGTGAAGTGGCTGGAAATATCACTTCTCGATTTTTATGGGAACGAAACAAAACACTCTTCATCTCTTGCCAAAGATGGAATGTTTCGCTTTGAAATTTACCCTATCACCACACGCGAAATATCATTTGTTCCGGTCGAAGATCGTATCATGATCGCTCCGGGCGACAGCTTGTATATTGAAAAAGATTTCCGCAACATCACCAATACCGTTTTCAGAGGAACAAACGCCGGGTTGAACAGACACATCAACGCATTCATGAACCAGTACCTGGGTCGATACAATCAACCGTATGAATTATCATTTACTGATTTCAGGACAGACGCGAAAAAGCAATACGATGAAACTCTTTATAAACTTGCCACGTTTGAACAGGAACACAACACATCGCAAACGTTTCACAAATGGGCGAAAAAACAGGTTGCTCTGGATTATTACTACTCGTTGTTCTTATTTCCCTATCAACATACAATTCGATCAAAAGAAGAACTGACGGACTATGATCGGGAAATATATTACGATTTTGTGACTGAGTTTGAAAAAGAAGTGGATAATACGATGTTGATGGGGAGCTATTTTAAAACGGTAAACATGTTTTCGAGATACATTGTAGAAGATTATCATCCTGAATTCTTTGGTAAAAAAGACGATGTGACAGTGTGGAATAAAATACTGGAGAAACTCAAATCAAGTTCGAAAAACAACTATCTGTCGCAATTTGCATTTGCAGATTTTTTGAATGCCATGTACCTGCAAGCCCATAAGACAGAATGGATCGACAGCAACCGGGTCATGATCAACGAAATGATAACCGACAGGTTTCTGCGCACTACGCTTAATAACCAATACAATCAGGTGAAGGCATTCAATGCCAATCCGCGTATTTATTCAGATGCCGTTTTAGGGAATAATGCCGTTGAACTGAGCGGATCCGGTTCGCAGGTAACCGATTCATCCAACATCGTGAAACACATTCTCGACTCCAATCCTGGAAAAGTGGTCTACGTGGATATCGGGGCAACATGGTGTGGACCCTGCATGAAACAAATGCCATACAGCAAATTGCTTCACGAGGAGCTGGCCGATAAACCGGTTACGTTTGTCTACTTGTGGCTGGACGGTGAGCAGGAACAGGCAAAAAGAAAAATAGCAAGTCTCCATCTTCCGGGTGTTCATGTAGCCCTGACCGATAAGGAATGGCAAGACATCATGAAGCGCTTTAACACAAGAAGCAGTATTCCTTATTATCTTCTATTCGATCAAAAAGGCGTAATGGTGGATTTTGGTCTCCATCTAAGTCCGGGCAGTTCCTCCACAAAAGAATCGATTCAGAAATTATTAACTGATTGATTTCTTTTAAAGCTTATTCTTTCATCATCCCGATATCCCGCAGCCAGGAGATAACCCTGAAAGGCCACTCGTTCACCGTGTGTCCCGTATTGCGCAACCCGTAACCATGTCCGCCGGAGGGATAGAGATGCAGCGCTGCCGGCACATTCGCCTGTTTCAGTGCGTAATAATAGAAGATGCTACTGTCAACATGACTCTTGTCGTCCTGCGTCTGGATCAGGATGGTTGGTGGTGTTTCAGCATCTACATGCAGCTCTGGCGCGATGCCGAAGTGCTCGCCGGAGAGGTATGCAGGATAGACCAGGATGGTGAAATCGGGACGGAGGCTTACCTCGTCGAAGGCATCCACTTTCGGATAGGACCGTTCTGCGTAGTTGGTACTGGCCACGGCCGACAGGTGTGCTCCAGCCGAGAAGCCCATCACGCCTATCTTGTTTGCATCAATATTCCACTCAGCGGCATGTGCACGCGTATAGGCAATAGCACGCTGCAGGTCCTGCAGGGGAGCGGCATGCTTCTCCAGCCCCTCACGGCGCGGCACACGGTACTTCACCAGCACACAGTTCACACCATGGCTGTTGAACCGTTTGCATATCTCCGAACCCTCCAGGTTATAAGCCAGAATATTGTATCCTCCGCCGGGGTTCACGATGATGGTCACCCCGTTGTTTAGTGCTGCCGGTGCAGGGTAAAAGGTCAGCGTGGGTTCACTCACGTTGCTGATGCGCAGCACGGGGCAGCCGGCCACCTTGTTGCCTCTCAGGTCATCCAGCTGTTTCATCTTCGCCGTTTCACCGGGAGCACCATTGGAGAACAGTAACACAGGCTGCTCCTGCGATTGAACAATCAGGGTTGAGAGCATAAAGAAAAAAAGTAAAGCAATATGTCGCATGGTTGAAAAAATTTCAGTCCGGTAATTTGATCGTAATTGATCACAAATATAATGTTTTTCTTCAGATATTCAGATTGCACCTTTTTTCATCACTTCATCTGGATACATATAGGGGGATTTCTTTTATGATTCATCGTATATCCGTCGTAACTCGGTCGTAACTCCTTCGAATATCGTTCGAATATGCTTCGAATATGCTTCGAATATATTCGGAGGAATAACGACTTATATCAGACCAGGGTAGCGTGCTGAATAAACCAGTGTATCGTTTAAATATTGTTGTGTTGTACCGGACTCAGTTAAGATAAACAAAGCTATTCTATTCTTTTTCTTCACGATGCTTCATTTTATCAAATACTCCCTATCTTTGTAGTCAAATTAGAATTACAGCAAATGGAGATAAAACAAACCCTGCTCGGCATGACGCTCGCCGAAATCACTGAAAGCGTTCTGGAGCTGAAGCTCCCCAAATTTACCGCCAGGCAGATTGCCGACTGGGTCTACGTGAAAAGGGTGAAGAGCATCGACGAGATGAGCAATATCTCTTTGAAGAACAGGGAGATCCTCAACGAGTCGTTCGAGGTGGGCAGATCAGCACCGCTCGATGTGAAGACATCGGTCGACGGTACGATGAAAATGCTGTTCAGAACAGCCAGCGGGAAATTCATAGAGACGGTCACCATCCCTGAGTTCGACCGCCTCACCATCTGCGTCTCCTCACAGGTGGGCTGCCGCATGAACTGCGACTTCTGCATGACCGGCAAGCAGGGATTCAGCGATAACCTCACCGCCGGAGAGATACTCAACCAGGTATACTCGGTACCCGACTCGGAACAGATCACCAACCTGGTCTTCATGGGCATGGGTGAGCCGCTGGACAACTACAAGAACGTAAAAAAAGCATATGAGCTGTTGATGGCAGACTATGGGCTGGCATGGAGCCCCAGGCGTATCACCCTCTCCACCATCGGGCTCAAGTCCAACCTGAAGCGGTTCCTCGATGAGAGCCAATGCCACCTGGCTGTCAGCCTCCACAACCCGATAGCGGAACAACGCCTCGAGATCATGCCCATAGAGAAGTCGGCACCCGTAGCCTCGGTCATTGAGATGCTGCGCGAGTATGACTGGAGCCACCAGCGCCGGTTGTCGTTCGAGTATATCATGTTCGACGGCGTCAACGACTCGCAGCTCTATGCACGTGAGCTGACAAAGCTGCTGCGCAACCTCGACTGCCGCATCAACCTGATCCGCTTTCACGTGATCCCGACCAGTAAACTGCGTCCCTCCACGGAGCAGAACATGATCAAGTTCCGCGATTTCCTCACCGCCAAAGGGTTCATCAGCACCATCCGCTCATCAAGGGGCGAGGATATCTTCGCCGCCTGCGGCATGCTCTCCACCGCCAAAATCGGAGAAAAAGAGCAGGTTACAGCGAAAAGAGAAA
>JAAYGM010000277.1 GCA_012727735.1 Bacteroidales bacterium
CCTTCTGTCACAACGGAAATGATTCTGCCTTTACGGGCTTTAATCTCCTGTATGTTGCTGGTTACCTTTTCATAGGTGTCTGATTGTGTTGCAATCACAATGACAGGCATCTCATTGCTGATGAGCGCTATTGGACCGTGCTTCATCTCAGCGGCAGGATATCCCTCGGCGTGGATGTAGGAGATCTCCTTCAATTTTAAAGCACCCTCCAGTGCCACCGGGAAATTGTATCCCCTTCCCAGGTAGATACAGTTGCTTGCGTAGGTAAAACTCCTGGAGAGTTCGGCAATCTGATCACTCTTCTGTAAGATCTCACTCACTTTATCGGGTATCAGGCTCAACTCCCTGATCAGTCTCAGGTATTCCTCATGAGAGATCGTTCCCTTCTCTTTGCCAATCAGGATAGCCAGCATGGTCAGCACTGTTACCTGTGCGGTAAATGCTTTGGTCGATGCCACCCCTATCTCTGGTCCCGCATGGGTGTAACACCCCGAATGGGTATTTCTTGGAATGGATGAACCCACCACGTTGCATATCCCGAAGATGAAAGCTCCCTGTTGTTTTGCAAGCTCAACCGCGGCTAACGTATCGGCTGTTTCACCCGATTGAGAGATGGCAATCACAATATCGTCCTTGTTAATCACCGGTTTTCTGTATCGGAATTCAGATGAATACTCCACCTCCACCGGTATGCGGGCATACTCTTCGATGGCATACATCCCGATCTGTGCGGCATGCCACGATGTACCACAGGCAGTGATGATGATTCTTTTCGCTTTCAGGAACTTCTCCCTGTTATCGATGAAACCGGCCAGGGTGATATTGTCGGAATCAACATTGACCCTTCCGCGCATGCAGTCACTCAGAGTCTGAGGCTGTTCGAAGATCTCCTTGAGCATGAAATGGGGATAGCCTCCCTTTTCAAGCTGGCTGAGTGTCAGTTCCAGTTTATGAATCTCAGGTGTTTTATCAATATTTCCTATTGTCTTTATCCTGAGTGGTTCGTTTCGTATTATGGTGACAATCTCCTCATCGCCTATGTAAGTGACCTGATCCGTAAATTCAATAATGGGGGTGGCGTCCGATCCGATAAAATATTCATCCTCACCTATACCGATAACCAGGGGGCTCCCTTTTCTGGCGGCCACTATCATGTCGGGGTTATGTCTGTCTAAAACCGCAATCGCATAGGCTCCCACAACCTCATTCAATGCCAGCTGCACGGCGGTAGGCAGATCGGTACCGTTGGTTCTTTTCATGAACTCAATCAATTGTACCAGCACCTCTGTATCTGTCTGACTCTGAAAAGTATATCCCTCTTTGATCAACCCTTCTTTTAACACTGAATAGTTTTCAATGATGCCGTTATGAATGATGGCAATCTCTTCTGATTGTGAAAAATGAGGATGTGCATTGGACTGTGTGGGTTCACCGTGCGTTGCCCAGCGTGTGTGAGCGATGCCTATGGTTCCGGTAATATCCTTCTGTTCTGCGAACAGCTCTAATTCCGATACTTTCCCTTTTGTCTTGTATACCTTCAGGTGATCGTGGTCAATGAGTGCGATGCCGGCACTGTCATAACCTCTATACTCAAGCCTGTGCAGGCCTTTTATTAAAATGGGGTAAGCCTGTCTGTTACCAATATATCCTACTATTCCACACATAGATAATTCTGTTTAATTGTTTATTTACGGATAAAAATAATTTATTTTTTACTAACGCACGCATCTGTAACCAAAACTTAACCGAAATGAAATCGATCTGTAACTACTATTGGTTTTCTTTGCAGCGAATAATTCATTTGGTACATAAATAGTATTATCAATTTTTCATTAACTCTCTTAGGTTTTAAGGAGGTATAGATGTGATATCTGTGCCTTTTTTTTATCTTTGTGCATAAGAACATTTACAACAAATATGGCACGAAGAAAACTCTCCCAAACCCAGATTGCTTTTATCATCATCCTTTGGATTGTCTTGGTCGTATACATCCTCTTGTATGCAGAGTTAAACATTTTCACTGTGATCTCCATCCTGATGTCTGGCGCCATTGTTTTTATACCGATTTACAAATATCTAAAAAAATAGCATATTTAGTATCAAAAACAATAAAAAGCTTTGAAATATTCTTGATTTAGAAAATTATTTCTAATTTTGTGCTTCAAAGTGATTATTGTTTGATGTTATCTGATTTAAAGAGAAAAATTGTATGAATTCTACCGAGGTTATCGATTTATTGAAAAGGCGTTTTCCCAACGAACTGGAATACCATCAGGCCGTTGAAGAAGTAGTGGAATCTATTGAGGATGTTTACAACGAACATCCGGAGTTTGCAAAGGTAAATCTGATAGAGCGGTTAATCATCCCCGATAAGATACACACCTTCCGCGTCACCTGGGTGGACGATAAAGGAAATGTGCAGACCAATATGGGATACCGTGTGCAGCATAACAATGCCATCGGTCCCTACAAAGGGGGGATTCGTTTTCACGCTTCTGTCTCACCATCAATTCTCAAGTTTCTTGCTTTTGAGCAGACCTTTAAAAATGCGCTCACAACCCTACCCATGGGTGGAGCGAAAGGAGGGTCTGATTTTTCACCACGAGGTAAATCCGACGGTGAGATCATGCGCTTCTGTCAGGCTTTCGTTGAGGGGGTCTGGCGTGTGATCGGTCCCGATACCGATGTCCCTGCCGGAGATATCGGTGTGGGTGGTCGTGAAGTGGGTTACATGTTTGGCAAATACAAGAAGCTGGCGGGTGAGTTCACCGGCACCTTCACCGGTAAAGGCCGTGAATTTGGCGGATCGCTGGTACGTCCCGAGGCTACCGGTTATGGCAATGTCTACTTCCTGCTGGAGATGCTGAAAACTAAGAACATCGATATCAAAGGTAAGAAATGCTTGGTTTCCGGTTCGGGAAACGTGGCACAATATACCTGTGAGAAGCTTCTGGAGTTGGGTGCCATTCCGGTCACATTATCTGACTCAGACGGATATATCTATGATCCTGATGGTATCACTGCAGAGAAGCTGCAGTTCGTGATGGAGCTGAAGAACCTCTACCGGGGACGAATCCGCGAGTATGCCGAAGAGTATGGTTGTAAGTATGTAGCCGGTGCACGTCCGTGGGGTGAGGCAGGTGATATCGCCCTCCCTTCGGCCACACAGAATGAGATTGATAAGGCCGATGCAGAAGCACTGGTAAAAAATGGTATTTTTGCTGTTTCAGAAGGAGCCAATATGCCCAGCACACCCGATGCGGTAAATCTGTTTCTGGAAAACAAAATTCTCTATGCTCCCGGAAAAGCCGCTAACGCCGGTGGGGTGTCGGTATCGGGGCTTGAGATGACGCAGAACTCAGAGCGATACAGCTGGACTGCCGAGCAGGTGGATGATAAGCTGAAATGGATCATGTCCAATATTCATGAGAACTGTGTCAAGTATGGCAGTGAAAGCGACGGTTACATCAACTATGTGAAAGGGGCTAATATTGCCGGGTTTATGAAGGTGGCAAAAGCCATGATGGGACAGGGAATCCTTTAACAGACAATAAATAAAATGAAAAAGCGGCCATTGTGCCGCTTTTTTTAACGATTTGTGAGAAATAGAGATTTATATATTTTTTTTATTCTGAGAATTGGCGTATTTTTGCAGACTGTAATAAAATGATGGTCCGGTAGCTCAGCTGGATAGAGCAACAGCCTTCTAAGCTGTCGGTCTTGAGTTCGAATCTCAACCGGATCACTTGAAAATAAAACACTTATCGGAATATCCGGTGAGTGTTTTGCCTTTAGGCAAATAGTTGAAACGAAAACATAGAAATCTCCAGCAGGTGTGGCAGATACAGTTCTTCGCATGGGGGGGTTCTTCGCTTGTACAACCTCATACTATCATCATCCCATCTTCATATCATCTTCATAAAACAATAAGGTTGTACCAGCTTATGTCAGGCGGATACCTCCCGATATACCCACTCAAAAAGTTACAGCGATAAAAATTGACTTGTATAATTAGGTACCCATTCCCTTAAAAAAATGGCAAATGACGCTCTTCCGGATGGATGTGTCTTCACAAAAGGAGAGTTGAATACAAAGGAGTTCCGGCATATTCGGGTCCCCACCTTTTTGATCATTGGCAGCAGGGACCGTACAGCCATTGGATAGCGCCTCTCAGGGATTTCCTGAGAGGGTGACTGCTACTATACCCAGTTCTGCAGCCGATGCCCAGGCTCTGCCGTTTACCTCCGATTTCGCCACCAGCTTGAAATAGCGTGCCTGCGTTCTGCTCTCTGGCTTAATGCGCTTTGTGGATGAGCCTCTCCCGAACTGACCGCTGACAGCCGGACTGCCCCACTCGTTGGGGTCATTGCTGAGATAGAGGTCAAAATCTTTGATATTACCGTTTTCCCCGTCACTCCGTGGTGTGTAGATGAACTCCTCTACCAGATAGGTATCGTTCATATCCACCACGATCGTGTGCGGATGCTTCGGCTCGGGATCATTGAAGGGTGTGTGCCACTTGCTGTTTTCATCACCGTCAATTGCTTTGTAAGCCTCATCACCCTCAGCCTGACTGGAGAAATGGATCACCCTCCATTTTGTTTTGTCAATAAACAGCTTCAGGTTGGCTTCGGTTGTCATACTGTCGAACAAACCTTCAGCACTGCTGTAGGCTCTGATATTTCCCCCTTCCGGTAAGGCGAATGGTGTGGTGTAAAGGGTGAAGGGGCTGCCGTTGAGACTGTAGTAGATGCTGCCGCCGGGAGTGGCAGATGTCAGGGTAATCATCCCCGCTTTATCCTGCGAGATATCTACCGGCTGACCGACAGGACTCTCTACCCTGGCTTTCTCTGAGAGCTGCTCATTGTTCATGGGAGCTCTCAGTGGCAGCAGCATAAACTGAAAGGGAGTGCTTTCTGCCCTTACCTCATACTGCTCCATCACATCCGGTCCGCAGCTGGCGTTACCCAGGCCGCGCATCACCGCATCGAGGTTGACGATGGTGTTTTCTGTAAACGGCACCTCATAGGGATGCAGCTTCCTGTTGTTCCTGTGCTGATAGATATCTTCAGGACGGTAGTGTGTGGCTGAGGCGGACATCTTCCGGGGGGCGACAAAGAGGAGCCCCGAGCCATCTGCATCGGTAAGGCTCATCCATCGCACATCCTCCTTGTTGCCTGTCTCCTGAGGCAGCACATACCGCTCCCACTGATCAGTGACACTACTGTTGTACACCCCTTCGAAGGAGGCCTCCTTACGGTCGGAGTAGGACTCCCAGGGTCCACGGCCGAACCAGGTGAGCTGCTCGAAGGTCTCCGGCATCTCCAGGCGATAGCCTATCCTGGGGAGGATGCTCATCTTCGCTGCCGGTTCGAAAAAGGTGTTGACAATAATTGCTCCGTCACTCAACACCTTGAAAGCCATGCTCACGCTGTAACTGTCCGCTCCCTGAGCATTGTAGTGATTGGTGATCTGCAGGTCTGCATAGTTTCCGGCGTCAGCCATACTGATCTCCCAGCTGCCTGCCTCCACGGTCAGATCTCTGATACCCATACCGTCCCATCTTCCTGCCTGTGCTTTATCATTCTCCGTGGGCAGCCTGAACAGATTCAGTGCCAGCGGGCTGTTGATCAGTTGCTTGCCATCGATGATGTAGCTGTTAAGGGTACCTTCATCTTTGCTGAACAGCGCTTCAAAAGATTTGCCTGTGATCCTGATTGCGTCGGCACTCTCCTGAACGTTGAGGCCTCCTGCAGCCGGTATCCGGTAGGCAGGCTTCACCGCTTCATGTAGCTGCACCTGTTCCGATGCAACCTCATAGCCCGCCTCAGCCCACCATGTAGCATCTTTCTGATACACATTGAAGCGGATAAAATATTCTGCTTCTTTCTTTCTCTTCTCCGGCATACCAGCTATGGCCACCTCTTTTGTTTCACCCGGTAACAGGACAATATCAATCATGCCTGTGTTGATTACCTTGCCATCTTCCAGAACGGAGTAGCGGATATCAAGATCGGCAGTCGATTTAAAAGCCAGCTTACTCTTTAAAAGGAGGGTTGTTCCATCTTCTTTCAGTGAAAAATCGACCGGCTGGTAGATCTTTTTGGTGTTGTATGATTTTGCCGAGAGCGTGTAATCGGCGAAGATCAGACCGTTGGTGCAGAAGGTGCCATCATTGGGATGATCATTGAAATCACCTCCGTAAGCCCAGAAGAACTCATTGTTCTTTCCGGGTACCGGCATCAGGAGGCTCTGGTCTTTCCAGTCCCAGATAAACTCACCCGTCAGCGATGGGTATTGCTCATAGAGGTTGAACATCTCACGCACATTACCCATGGCGTTGCCCATGGCATGGCTGTTCTCACACTGGATATGGGGGCGGGGAGCGGCCTCACTCAGACGAGACTCACCGATCTGTCTGATGCGGTCATAGCTGCCGTACATCGTACTGCTCACATCGCTCCACTGGCTGTTGCCCTCATAATGGGTCAGACGGGTGCTATCCAGCGCCTTAATCGCTTTCTCCACATGCTCAAAGTTATTGCCTCCACCCGACTCATTACCATATGACCACATGAAGATGGAGACGTTGTTGCGCATCCACTTCACATGATTGTGGTTGCGCTCCACCATGGGCCTGCGGAACAGCTCCACGCCGGAGAGCCCCATGTTGCCGTGTGTCTCTACGTTGGCTTCTGCCAGCACATAGAGGCCATATTTGTTGCAGAGCTCGTAGAAGTATGGGTTGTTGGGATAGTGAGAGGTGCGTACGGCGTTGATATTGAGTCTTTTCATTGTTTTTACATCGTTCTCCATCTCTTCCCTGGTGACGGTACGTCCTCCTATTTCGCTGTGATCATGCCTGTTGACACCATGAAAGATCATGCGGCGACCATTGATCAGCAGCTCACCCCTGCTGCCGATACCAACCTCCTTGAAGCCCACCTTTCCTCCTCTGATGTCGAGTCGGCTCTTTCCCTCATCCAGGGTCACGATCAGATCGTAAAGAGAAGGTGTCTCTGCGCTCCATTTATCAGGATTCGTCACATCCATCTCAATGGTGTTCATCCCTGATTGTGCGTTGTTCAGCTCTTTCTGTGCTACTACTTGTCGATTTGTGTCGATTATCCTGGCTGTTAACCTGCCATTTTTGAGCTTTTTTCCTGTCAGCTCAATATCCACGGTTACCTTGGCATCCCTGTACTGATCATCCAGGTCACTGCGGAAGAAATAATCACGGATTTGTGTTTTGGGTGCTGACCAGAGAAAAACATCGCGGCTGATGCCACTGAAGCGCCAGTAATCCTGACATTCGAGGAAGGAGCCGCTGGTAAAACGATAGATCTGTACCGAGATCGTGTTCTTCCCCGGTTTCACATAGGGGGTGATATCAAATTCAGAGGGTAGGTAGGAGTCCTCTGAGTAACCTACCTGCCTGCCGTTCACCCAGAGGTAATAGCCGGGGCCGGCACCGTTGAAGCGGACAAAGATATCCCGTCCGTTCCACTCCGCCGGAAGGGAAAACTCTCTTTTGTAACTGCCTACGGGGTTCTTCATCTCATTATTATAGGTCCACTCATCTGGGCGGTCGGCCATCACATTATAATCCTTATCATAGGTGAAGGGATAGCGTGTGTTTACATAGAGAGGCTGATCCCATTCTTTACCGTTCTTAATACCATACAGCTGCCACACGGAGGGGACTGTAATATCTTCCCAGTCACGCGTATCGAAGCTGTTCTCCTGAAAACCTGCCGGTTTTGTTTCTGGATTACCAGTCCACCTGAATTTCCAGGTTCCGTTCAGTGACAGGAAGTAGGGTGACTGCTCCATGCTTGTCATGCTCACATCCTCTTCCGTGGCAAAGGGGATGGCCAGCGTATGCGCTTCTTCCCTGTTGATATTGGTTATTGTTACATCATTCCATGCTCCATCCCATGCATCCTGAGACCAAAGCGGTGAAGAGAGTAGGGTTAACGTAAATAGAATGAGAAGCTGTTTTCCTGCTTGATTCATGACTGTATGATTATTGATTTAATTTATTTGAATTAACGTGAGCACAAGTGTTTTATTTCAGGGATATCTCTCAATCACTTGATATGTTTAATTGCACAAAGATAAATATATTTTTTTAACCACTCATTGTACTGAGTGAAACCAGGGATAAAAGCAGTGAATGACTGATTTAATCTGATAGGTGATAGCTAACAGAACGAATTTATTAAATTAATAATATTCGTTGGAATAGGTGTAACGATGTTAAATTCGGGCCGGTTTAAATGCAAACAATAAATAAATAATGTAAAAACTACAATAATCATGAAATATGTATAAATAAATAAAATAAATCCCTATCTTTGTATAATAATATTAAAATGGTATGGGTGTATGCCAATAAGGGTTAATAAATACCGATTGAATATTAATATCAGGAAGGTTCCGGAGGCGTTTATTTTCTTCAGAATTCAAATGTAGGATGCTGTGTAATATATAATTTAATAAAGTCTACTATTTACTTTTTAATTACATTAATTATCATGCTATGATTAAACTAACTAAACTGAATGGCTTGAAGGGCGCTTTTTCTTCCGGGAAAAGAATCCTTTTTATGCTCTCTTTGCTTATGCTTTCTATGGCTGAGCTGTATGCTGTTAGTCCTGAATTGAGTCAGGTTGAGCAAAACAGGACTGCAAGGGTATCCGGAACGATTACCGATAGCGGAGGTGATCATCTACCCGGTGCCACAATACAGATTAAAGGCAGTACCCGCGGTGTTATTGCCGATGTGGACGGTAATTATGAATTTCCCGACTGTCCTGTCGGGAGTACGCTGATGGTCTCTTTCGTGGGAATGGAGACAATTGAACAGGTTTATAACGGAGAACCGCGGCTCGATTTCG
>JAAYGM010000278.1 GCA_012727735.1 Bacteroidales bacterium
AGAACAACCGCCAGGGCGGTCTGAACAACGACCTGATCCTGATCCGCATGGCAGATGTCTACCTGATGCACTCCGAACTGACCGAAACAAACACCTATCTCAACAAGGTGCGGCAACGTGCCAACCTGGAACCGGTTGCCTATTCACTGGACGCGATCAAGAAAGAACGACGCTATGAGCTCTGTTTCGAAGGACTGCGATGGAACGACCTTCGTCGATGGGGTGACGTGCAGGAGATTGTTGTCAACCAGGAGGGGGTGGACATCACCAACCGTGGTGTGCCGGCCAAGTTTACCTTCGGCTCGTTCAATTACATGGAGCGGTACAATGCTACCGGCGGCGGTTTCTGGAAGATCCCCGATTCGCAGGTGACGCTTTCGGAAGGCGTGCTGGAGCAGAACCCCGGCTGGGATGATGCCTACACGTTCGACAGCCTGCCCTATTATTCGAATTAGTGAGAAGTCGTAAGCTGTAAGCTTTTAGCTTAAAGCTTACGACTAACAGCTTACAACTATTTTATTCCGTGCATCAGCTTGTTCAGCTTCGGTGAGAGCAGTACCACAACCAGGCCGGTGCCAATGGCAATGAGGCCGAACATGGTGTATACCTCAATGTAGCGGGTGAGCGACTCCATGCCGGTGGGTGCTACGGCTGCCACGGCTGTCTCCATGTTCTCTGCTGCCTCCACTGCTGTTCCGTTGCTGCCGGTGAGCTTGGCGAGCTGACCCGCGAGGAAGTTGGAGCCGGAGAAGGAGAGGAACCAGGCGCCCATCAGCGTCCCGGAGAGCTTCTCGGGTGCCAGCTTGGTCACCATGGAGAGGCCGATGGGGGAGATAAAGAGCTCACCCACGGTGTGGAAGAAGTAGATGCCCACGATGATCCAGAGTGGTACCAGGAAGGCTTCATTATAGCTGTAAAGGCCGAAACGGGTGATGAGGTACCCGATGCCGAGCAGGATGATGCCGTAGCCGAACTTGGCGGGGATGTTGGGGTTGAGGTTCCGCTTCGACAGATTCACCCAGAGCATCGAGAAGAGCGATCCCATGACGATGATGAAGAAGGGGTTGAAGAACTGCGTCTGTCCGGCGGTCATCTCGAAGATGCCAAACACATTGCGGTCCACGTTACGGTCGGCAAACAGCGTGAGCGAAGAGCCCGCCTGTTCGAAGAGCGCCCAGAAGACGATGTTGAAGAGACAAAGGATGATGAAGACAACCATCCGGTCGCGCAGGATATTTCCTCCCTTGATGCCCTCTTTGAGGAGCGTGTAGCCCACGTAGACAAAGGTGAGTATCAGCAGGATGCCAATCACGCTATTGTAGATGATCAGGAAGTAGAGTGCCGGGATGACCAGGAAGGAGAGCAGTATGGTGACATGCAGCTGCGTAAGGGGGCCGAACATTTTGGCATGCAGCTTCTCCGGCCTGGGCGGATGCCCCAGGTGCTTGTAGTACTTCTGTCCCGCCATGAAGATGAGCAGCCCCATCAGCATCCCGATGCCGGCCAGTCCGAAGCCATACTTGAAACCGAACCGTTCGCCGACCCACACCACAACCAGCGTGGCCAGCAGTGCGCCGATATTGATACCGATATAGAAGAGGGTGAAGCCGGAGTCGCGTCGTGGGTCATCTGCCTTGTAGAGCTTGCCCACCAGGCTGGAGATATTGGCCTTGAAGTAACCGTTCCCCACGATGATGGCTGCCATGCCGATGTAGAGCCAGGTCTGGTTGCCGCCCAGGATCATGAACTCGCCGATGGCCATCATCACGGCGCCCAGGATAATCGCGATGCGGTAGCCCAGGATATTGTCTGCCAGTCGGCCGCCCAGCACGGGTGCCATGTAGACCAGCGCGGTGTAGGCACCGTAGATGGCAAACGCCTTATCGTCACCCTGGAACAACGCCTTGGTGAGGTAGAGCACCAGCAGTCCCCGCATTCCGTAGTAACAGAAACGCTCCCACATCTCCGATAAAAAGAGTAGGGAGAGTCCCCTGGGGTGTCCGAACAGATCCGGATGTACCGGATTAATTGCTTCAACTTTCTTCATGAATTTATCTTATTCGATTAAAAAAATGTAAAAATGTGAGGCAAAAATAGCAAAAATCTACTAGAAGGGGCAATAAGGTTACGTAATGAGCACCTTTTTTAAGAATTTAAAAGAATTAATAGGTAGTTTTTCAAAAAAAATAGTACCGATTGTCAGGAAACCTGTAGAACCCAACAGGTGTTAACCGTAAAGGCTTGTACTATTGAAGTTGTGATGCATGTATGAATGATGTCCGGACTTTCATTATTTTGTTCACGCTGTAATAATCGGGAGGTGATGCAGCTATATTCATCAGGGTAAAGCCGTAT
>JAAYGM010000279.1 GCA_012727735.1 Bacteroidales bacterium
CGACTGAATGTTGTGGAGAACTTCTTCCGTGAACCGGAACTGAAAACATTGCTTAGTCAGCAGCTGGCCCTTATCGGCGACCTGGAACGAATCATCTCAAAGGCGGCCGTAGGCAGGATCACCCCCCGCGAGGTGGTGCAGCTGAAGGTGGCACTCACGGCCATCGAACCCATACGGGATGCTTTTCTTGCTTCGGAGAATGAAAGCCTGCAGGAGATTGGAAAAAAGCTGAATCCCTGCACTGCCATCCGCGACCGCATAGAGAAGGAGATCATGCCCGATCCTCCCTCACTGATGCATAAAGGTGGATACATCCGTAAGAATGTGAACAGTGAGCTGGATGAACTGCGTGCGATTGCCTACTCGGGTAAGGATTACCTGATGCAGCTGCAGCAGCGTGAGAGCGAGAGAACAGGCATCTCCTCGCTCAAGATTGCCTTTAACAATGTGTTCGGCTATTATATTGAAGTACGCAACACACACAAGGAGAAGGTGCCGGCCGACTGGACACGGAAGCAGACACTGGTGAGTGCTGAACGATACATCACCGAAGAGCTGAAAGTGTATGAAGAGAAGATTCTGGGTGCCGAAGAGAAAATTATCTCACTGGAGAACCAGATCTACACATCGCTGGTGGAGGGTCTGCTTGCATTCATCCCCACTATTCAAACCAATGCCGGCCTCATTGCACGGACCGACTGCCTGCTCTCTTTCGCCAACGTGGCACAGCAGAACAGGTATATCCGTCCGGAAATCACTGACTCCTATACCATCGATATCAGGAACGGACGTCATCCGGTAATTGAGAGACAACTGCCGCCCGATGAGCCCTATATCGCAAACGATGTATTTCTGGATAACGACACGCAGCAGATCATCATCATCACCGGACCCAACATGGCCGGTAAGTCGGCACTGCTGCGCCAGACAGCACTTATCACCCTGATGGCACAGACAGGCTGTTTTGTGCCGGCCGACGAAGCACGGATTGGGCTGGTGGATAAAATCTTCACCCGTGTAGGTGCCTCCGACAACATCTCGCTGGGTGAATCGACCTTCATGGTAGAGATGAACGAAGCGGCGAACATCCTCAACAACCTCTCCGACCGCAGCCTGATCCTCTTCGATGAGCTGGGTCGCGGCACCAGCACCTACGATGGTATCTCCATCGCCTGGGCCATCGTGGAATATATCCATGAACATCCGAAAGCACGCGCCAAAACGCTTTTCGCTACGCACTACCATGAACTGAACGAGATGGAGAAATCCTTCAGGCGGATCAGAAACTACAATGTGGCGGTGAAGGAGGTCGACAACAAGGTGATTTTCATCCGCAAGCTGGTGCCGGGCGGCAGTGAGCACAGCTTCGGTATCCATGTGGCCAGGATGGCAGGGATGCCGCAAAGCATCTCCAAACGGGCCGATGCGATCCTGTCGGAGATGGAATCGTCCAACAGAAACGAGGGGATCAGGAAACCGATCAATGATTTCATTGAGAAGAGGGAGGGTTATCAACTGAGCTTCTTCCAGCTCGATGACCCTGTACTCAGTCAGATTCGCGATGAGATACTCAATCTCGATGTGAATAACCTGACACCCATGCAGGCACTGAATAAACTGAACGAGATAAAGAAAATTGTAAAAGGAAAATAATCAGCATACAGAGGTCTGTATGCATGTTGAATGGCACTAACCGAAACCAACGACAGAAATGTATTTTGAAAATAAACTAAACGAGACCATGCGTGCCGGACGTATAGAGGTGATCTGCGGATCGATGTTCTCCGGCAAAACGGAAGAGCTGCTGCGCCGCCTGCGCAGGGCTAAGATAGCCAGGCAAAAGGTAGAGATCTTCAAGCCGGCCATCGACACCCGCTATTCGCAGGAAGAGGTTGTGTCGCACGACAGAAACGCCATCCTCTCCACACCGGTGGAGCACTCAAGCAACATCCTCCTGCTCTCGTCAGAGGTGGAGGTAGTGGGGATCGACGAAGCGCAGTTCTTTGACGAAGGGCTGATTGGCGTCTGCCAGCAGCTTGCCGACCAGGGTATACGTGTGATCGTGGCGGGACTGGACATGGATTTCAGACGGGTCCCCTTCGGTCCCATACCGGGGCTGTGCGCCATCGCCGATGATGTGATCAAGGTACATGCCATCTGTGTGGAGTGCGGCAACCTGGCAAACTATTCCCACCGCCTCGTGAAGAATGACAAGCAGATCATGCTGGGAGAAACAGAAGAGTATCAGCCTCTTTGCAGAAAGTGCTATGCACAAGCATGCTCTCTATAAGCCTGTTCATTTTGATGTTTTTTAAACAAAAAAGCCTTTATATTGTTATATTCAAAACCAGAACTCAATCAATATTGAGGTAAAGAAAGTTTTAGTTATTAACATCTTATGAAACGAGCGGGTAATCTTTTTTTAACAATGATTACAGCGAGTTGCATACAACTTTAATTAAAAAAATTAATCGTATGAAACTAAAGAAATTATTTCTCGCAGGACTCTTGATCACTGCATTCGCGACAACAATCAGCGCGCAGAGCTACAACACAGGATTTGGCGTCAGGTTAGGATATGACAACGGATTGACATTAAAGCACTTCTTCGCGCCTGCTACGGCCGGAGAGTTTATCCTCTCTGCTTCACCCCGCCATTTCCAGTTGACCGGACTCTACGAATATCAGCAACCGGTTGCGGGTGCACCCAACCTCGACTGGTACCTTGGTATCGGTGCCCACATCGGAAGTATTCGAAAGAATAAGGATCATTATGATGGAGCGATGCTGCTCGGTGCGGACCTGATTGCCGGTCTGGAATACATCTTCCCGAGGGCTCCCTTCACCGCCTCGCTCGACTGGAAGCCATCATTCAACTTCACCAACAGCTACAATGATTACTGGTACAGCGGCTTCGCATTAAGCTTGCGCTATACGTTCAGATAATCAACTTTACGCAGCCTCCTATAAAACTGCCCTCATTCGGGGGCAGTTTTTTTATTTTGATACGTATAAAATGCGTAATTTTGCAGTTATGCAGAAAACCCACAAA
>JAAYGM010000280.1 GCA_012727735.1 Bacteroidales bacterium
CCAGGTACCCGGTCGCCCCTTCAGCAATAAAACCACTTTCACGTTCAAAGTGGATGATTACAACGAATATTTCCTGAACCAGCTCTTCGAGATCCTGACCGAATACGGGGAGATTCACGAAGTATGGTTCGACGGTGCGCACCCGAAACGAAAAGGAGGGCAGACCTATAACTATCCTGCATGGAGAGAGCTGATCCGCACCCTGGCTCCCAAAGCGGTTATTTTCGGTCGTGAAGACATCCGATGGTGCGGCAATGAGGCGGGTGCAACCCGTGAAACAGAGTGGAATGTGATCACTTACCCCGATGACCCGGACACCACGTCATATTTCCCCGACCGAACAGAATATGATCTCGGCTCCCGTGAGATGCTTTACAAGGGAAAATACCTGCACTACCAGCAAGCTGAAACCAACACCTCCATCCGTGAAGGGTGGTTCTACCGTGATGACACCCACCAGAAGGTACGAAGTGCCGACGATGTGTTTGATATCTACGAACGTTCCGTGGGCGGAAACTCTACCTTCCTGCTCAATATTCCTCCCAACAGGGAAGGGAGGTTCTCACCTGAAGATGTGGCTGTGCTGGAAGAGACAGGCAAACGGATCAGAGAGACCTATGATATGAATCTGCTACGGGAAGCCGAAGGCCCCGCAGAGTTGCTGGACGGCAATCCCGACACCTATCACCTGCTGAAGGAAAAGAACAGGGAAATCATCATTAACCTGCCTGCTCCGGTGAAAATCAACCGCCTGATGCTGCAGGAGGCAATCGCCACCCACAGTGAACGGGTGGAGGCACATGCGGTGGATGCATGGATAGGGAACAGGTGGAAGGAGATAGCCACGGCAACAAACATCGGATATAAACGGATTCTTCGTTTTCCGGAGGTGGTTACGCAGAAGATCCGCATCAGGGTGACAGCCTCGAGGCTTGATCCTGCCATAAGCCATGTATCAGCACATTACTACCAAACCCGCCCACCACAGCTGACCTTCACGCGTGACAAAGAGGGTATGGTCTCCATCGCACCCAGGCAGGCCGACTTCAACTGGAACCCTCACGGGGAGAATGCTGCCGGCAACCTGAATGCAGGGTATGAGATATTCTACACACTCGATGGCAGTGAACCAACACAAAGCTCCATCAGATACACGCAACCGGTAAAAGTTGAACGAAAAGAGCTGAAAGCGGTATCATACACCAACAACATCAAAGGGTCAGTGCACAATGAACAGTTTGGTATAGCGAAAAAGGAGTGGATACTGCTGGCAGTCAGCAGTGAGCAGCACAGGCATGATGCTGCACTTGCATTCGATGCCAATCCCCGCACCTACTGGCAGTCGGAGAGAAGTGCCGGCCCCCATTACATCGCAATAGACCTGGGAACGGAACAGAGCCTTCGTGCCATGGTCTATACCCCGCAAACCGTTCATGGCGATGGGATGATGGCACAAGGAATCCTGCAGGTCAGTGAAGATGGTGAACGGTGGAATACGGTGGAGAGCTTTGTTTTCGGTAACCTGATCAATGACCCCACACCCAGATCATATCATTTTACTCAACCCGTAACAACCAGATATATCCGGATTGAAGCTACCGGAGTAGCAGGAGATGGTAAATCATTGGCAATCGGAGAACTCGATTTTTTGTAACGATATAAATATGAAATTTTCAATTATTGGCATCTGCTGCCTCTTGATGACAGCTCAACTTACCCTGGCACAACCTATCTACAAAAATGCATCGGCCGCCACCGACGAGCGGGTGGCCGACCTCCTTGCCAGGATGACGCTGGAAGAGAAGATAGGTCAGCTATGCTGTCCCACGGGATGGGAGATGTATCACAAAACAGGGAATCACACTGTTGAGCCCTCATCCCTCTTCAGGGAGCGGATGCAGCGCATGCCCCCGGGATCGCTATGGGCGACACTACGTGCTGACCCCTGGACAGAAAAGACACTGCAGACAGGCCTCAACCCTGAGCTGGCAGCGAAAGCACTCAATGCATTGCAGCGTTATGCACTGGAGGAGACCCGCCTGGGTATCCCTCTCTTCTTTGCGGAAGAGTGCCCCCACGGGCATATGGCCATAGGCACCACTGTCTTCCCCACCTCACTGGCGCAGGCAGGCACCTTCAACAGGGAACTGATCAGGGAGATGGCAGCAGCCATAGGGCTGGAGGCAAGCCTGCAGGGAGCACATATCGGCTACGGTCCCATCCTCGATGTAGCCAGGGAACCACGCTGGTCGAGGATGGAAGAGACCTTCGGTGAGGACCCCCTATTGACAGGTATCCTCGGTAGTCACTTCGTTCAAGGGCTGCAGGGTGATGATCCTCAGAGCAGCCATCAGCTCTACTCCACCCTGAAGCATTTTGCTGCTTATGGCATCCCCTCAGGGGGTCATAACGGACAGAAAGCAAGTATCGGACTGCGGGAGCTCTTCTCGGACCACCTGGAGCCATTCCGCATGGCCATTGATGCGGGAGCCATGAGCATCATGACCTCCTACAACACCATCGACGGCGTCCCTGCTACCGCCAGCAGCTTCCTGCTGAAGGAGCTGCTGCGAGACCGGTGGGGTTTTCAGGGATTTGTCTTCTCCGACCTGGGCAGTATCGAGGGTATAGCCGGCACACACCGTGTGGCCCCTGATGTGAGACATGCCGCCGCCATGGCTTTACAGGCAGGCGTGGATATCGATCTGGGAGGAAATGCCTACGGGAGGAACCTGAAGCAGGCACTGGAAGATAATCTTATCTCGTTGGAGGATATAGACCGTTCCGTGATCAATATTCTGCGGCAGAAGTTCGAGATGGGTCTCTTCGAAGATCCCTATGTCGATCCCACGCAGGCCGCTCGTTTTGTAAGAAGCGATGCGCACAAACAGATTGCACGCGAGGTAGCACGTCAGGGAATCGTCCTGTTGAAGAACGAAAACGGGATATTGCCTCTCTCCCGGGAGATTGGCTCAGTCGCTGTGATCGGACCCAATGCCGACAACATGTATAACCAGCTGGGTGATTACACCGCTCCGCAGGATAGGAAAAATATCGTGACGGTGCTTGATGGGATCAGGAGCGCTGCAGCACCTCATACCGTAGTGCGTTATGCCAGGGGATGTGCCATCAGAGACACCACCCAAAGCAACATTGACGAGGCGGTAGAGATAGCCCGTGCGTCTGATGTAGTGGTATTGGTTGTAGGAGGGTCAAGCGCCCGCGATTATAAAACCGAGTACCTGGAGACCGGGGCAGCCACCGTCACCAACAGTGAGGAGAAGGAGATCCTCCCCGATATGGAGTCGGGAGAGGGTTATGACCGGAGTACGCTCCACCTGCTGGGTGATCAGGAGAAGCTGCTCAATGCACTTGCCGCAACGGGCAAGCCACTCATCGTGATCTATATCCAGGGCAGGCCGCTCAATATGAACAATGCTGCGCAAAAGGGGGATGCGCTGCTCACGGCATGGTACCCCGGACAAGAGGGTGGTCATGCCATCGCTGATATTCTTTTCGGTGATCACAATCCTGCCGGCAGGCTGCCCGTTTCCGTTCCCCGTTCGGTGGGACAGCTGCCGGTCTACTACGCACTGGGTACGCAGGCTGCCTACATCGATGGCAGCAGCTCCCCCCTCTATGCTTTCGGCTATGGCCTCAGCTATACGCATTACCAATACAGCGATCTTACCATCGGTGTGGAAAAAGAGAAGAAACAGGTAGAGATCACATGCAGGGTAACCAACACCGGCAATCAGGATGGTGATGAGGTGGTACAACTCTATGTACGCGATAACCGGAGCTCGGTTGCCACGCCCCCCATACAGCTGAAGAATTTCCGGCGGATTCACATCAAAAAGGGAGAGTCAAAAACAATCACGTTTACATTGAGACATGATGATCTTGCACTCTATAACATGAATATGCAAAGAGTTACAGAACCGGGAGAGTTCACACTGATGATCGGAGCAGCATCGGATGACATCAGACTGAGAGATACTTTCCTGATAAAATAAATAACACTGTCACAGACACCCTTGTCTGTTTACAAACCCACATGAATATGAAAAGAACGATCTTCTCTCTCGCCATCGCGGCAACAACGCTGCTCTCATGCAGCGCACCTCAGCCATCGCAGGAGCTGGCCTTACGTTATCACACACCTGCCACCACCTGGGAAGAGACCCTTCCTCTGGGTAACGGACGCATAGGCATGATGCCCGACGGCGCTATCCACACTGAGCATATTCTGCTGAACGATATCACCATGTGGTCGGGCAGTGAAGACCCTGAAGCACTCAATCCGGAAGCCATTAATTATCTGCCTGAGATCCGGGAGCTGCTGCTTGCCGGCAGTAATCTCGAAGCGCAGAAGATGATGTACGACCACTTCCGTTGCGGGGGAGAGGGTTCTGCCTTCGGCAACGGGAAGGATGCCCCTTACGGCAGCTTCCAGATGCTGGGTGATATGCATATCACCTACTCCTATCCGGAGGGTGACACCGTCAGCAATTATGAGCGGACACTCTCGCTGAACGATGCCGTGGCCACCACGCAATTCAGCATGGGTAACACAACCTACACCCGTGAATACCTGGCCTCGCATGCCAATGACCTGCTGGCTGTAAGGATATCGGCCGACAAGAAACAATCGGTCTCTTTCGGGGTGACATTAAACCGTGCTGAACGGGCAGCCGTCTCGGTGGAAGAGAACACCATCCGGATGGAAGGACAGCTGAATGATGGGCATGACGGGGACAAAGGAGTGCGCTTTCTCACGGAGATGACGATCGTGAACAACGGAGGGAGAATCACCTCTTCCGACAGCTCACTGACTGTTTCTGAAGCGGATGAAGTGTTGATCCTTCTCTCCACCTCCACCGACATGGTCGACAAGGAGTACCTCACCACGGTAGACCATCTGCTCGCGGAGGCAAAAGGGCGCTCATACAGACAACTGAAAAAGGATCACACCACAGCCTACAGGGAGAAGTTCGACAGGGTGGAGCTGAACCTGGGAACACAGGACAACACCACATCTACAAGCCAGCGCCTGACCGATTTCCAGACCAGTGATGATCCCGCTTTCGCAGCCCTCTACTTTCAATACGGCCGCTATCTGATGATCAGCGGCACCAATGAAAACAGCATGCCCCTCAACCTGCAGGGACTGTGGGCGAACCAGGTGCAGACACCCTGGAACGGCGATTATCACCTCAATATCAACCTGCAGATGAACTACTGGCCTGCCGAGGTGTGCAACCTGGCGGAGCTGCACAAGCCATTGATCGATTTTACACAGTCGCTCGTACCATCAGGAGAGGCCACGGCCGCCACCTTCTACGGTGCAGAGGGATGGGTCGCACATATGATGACCAACCCGTGGAGATTCACCGCACCGGGTGAGCACGCCTCCTGGGGTGCGACAAACACGGGAGGAGCCTGGCTCTGCGAACATCTCTGGGAGCATTATGCCTTCACACAGGACAAAGCATACCTCGAATCGATCTACCCCACGCTCACCGGTGCCGCCCGTTTCTTCCTGAGCAGCATGATCAGAGAGCCCAACAATGGCTGGCTGGTGACCGCCCCCTCGTCATCACCCGAAAACGCTTTTTATCTCCCCGGCAGCAGGGATGCCGTCTATGTATGTATGGGGCCAACCATGGATGTACAGATCATCAGAGAACTCTTCACCAACACGCTTACCGCCGCAGAGATACTCGCTGTTGAAGATGAGACCACCGCCGCAATTGAGGAGGCACTCACAAGCCTCCCCCCCATGCAGATCAGCGAAGAGGGTTATCTGCAGGAGTGGCTGGTCGATTACGAGGAGCAGGATCCCAGGCACAGACATGTCTCACACCTCTATGGCCTGCACCCTTCCAACCAGATATCACCCATCACCACACCTGAACTGGCAGAAGCAGCACGCAACACGCTTAACCGTCGTGGTGATGAGGGTACCGGCTGGTCACGTGCCTGGAAAGTGAATTTCTGGGCGCGTCTGCATGATGGCAACAGAGCATACAAACTACTGAAAAGCCTGCTTCAGCCTACCGGTGGAAGTGAGATTAAGATGAACAGCGGTGCTGGCACCTATCCCAACCTATTCTGTGCCCATCCCCCCTTTCAGATCGATGGCAACTTCGGGGGGACGGCAGGAATTGCAGAGATGCTTCTTCAGAGTCAGGACGGATATATCCATCTGCTGCCGGCACTGCCCGACAACTGGGCTGACGGCGACTTCAAAGGGCTGCGTGTGCGGGGAGGAGCTGAGGTAGATGTTGCGTGGAAGAATAAAAAGGTGGTTGCTCTCACACTGAAAGCAAAGAAATCAGGCACCTTCAGACTGAAAGTGCCGGCATATGCTTCAGCAGTTCAGATGAACAGAAAAGATCTATTGAATGAGAACGGGTTCGTTTCATTAACGATGGATGAAGGGGAAACGGCCAGTCTAAATATGATTAACGAATAGTTGCCAACCCTATAAGATAAGACACAACAACCTTACGACCAGTTTATAACCGGTCGTAAGGTAGTTGTATCAGCACATCCGATATTTTGTCCACAGCCTCTTTCATCGGTTTTTCAACCATCCCCTTGATAAACGGGTTCAGATCGGCTTGCAGGGTCATGCGTAGTCTTGTATCTTTTTCTGCCTTAGAGACCAGCTGTATCCATAAAAACACCTCAAAAGGAAGCTTCTCCGATTTCAGCTTCACCAGTTTATTCGGTTCGCGTTCCACCACCAGGAACCTTACATTTCCAATCGGATCAACACGAAAAGAGATGCTCTCCTCATCAAAGGTGAAATCCTTGATCTTATCTTCCGGTATCCGCTCTTTCACCAACTCCAGTTTGCGCGGGTCGGAGAGAACACGGTAAACATCCGCATCATTATAGGGAATGATTTTCACGTCACTTACAAATTCAGTCATTTCTTTGTTTTATTGGGTGTTTGTCCCCAGATTTCAGGATCTCTGCGCCAATCCTGCAAGGTGTTCAGTTCCGATTCATCAATATAATCCGTCAGTAATGCTTCATCTAAAATTGCATCATAATCACAGAGCGTCGTGAGTTCTACCCTTGCTTCCTGCAGATTTTTTATGGCCTGGGGCAATCCGTAGGTGAAAATTGCAAGCATACCCAGCACATCTGAACCATCGCGGCGTATGGCCTCCACCGCCTTCAGGCTGCTGCCTCCCGTAGAGACCAGATCCTCAATCACGATCACCTTCTGTTTCGGTTTCAGGTCACCTTCAATAAGGTTCTCCAAACCATGATCTTTGGGTGTGGAACGGATATAGACAAATGGCAAGCCCAGCAAATCGGCCACCAGTACACCGGGGGCGATAGCTCCTGTGGCAACGCCCGCAATCGCATCAGTCTGCGGATATTTCTCAAGGATGATGCGTGCAAACTCAATTTTCAGAAAACTGCGTGTAGCTGGATAGGACATCAGCTTGCGGTTATCGCAATATATCGGTGATTGCCAGCCGGAGGCCCATGTGAAAGGGTTGGAGGGTTGCAGCTTGATTGCTTTGATCTTGAGTAGTTTTTCAGCCGTTAATTTCTTTACTGTCTTCATATCTGTTGTTGACTTTTTCGCATATTAATTACAAAAATAGGTTTTTCAAAATTAATATCTGGCTATTTACCAATAAATGTACTTAAAAAACCTCTCCAAGAGTGGCGATACTAATTTTCACATTGCTGCAACTCTGCAATGCCACACCACACGCTTCCAGTGTTGAACCGGTGGTGATCACGTCATCCACCAGTAAGAGATGTTTGTCTGCATATGCCTCAGGATCTTCTACTTTAAAAATATCCTTCACATTCTCCCAGCGTTGTGTTTTGGTACGTTTCGTCTGTGTGGGATTGTATACCACGCGGATGAGATTGCCCGCAGAGAATGGCAGGGAAGTAGCATCCGACAGCCCCATTGCTATCATCTCAGCCTGGTTGTATCCCCGGCTCTTCTCTTTCGTTGGATGCAATGGTACGGGAACAATAATATCTACCGTTTTCAGGAAATCACTTCCCAGCAGATCCTCTCCATAGACCCGTCCCAGGAGTATCCCGATATCGGGTTGATGATGATATTTGAGTTGATGAATCAATGGAGGTAGTATCCCTCCCTTTGCATAGACACAAAAAGAGGCAATTCTTACGAAGGGTATTCTTCCTGCCATCAGCTTCTCAGCAGCATTCTCTTCTTCTCTGAAGTTATTGGTTCTGGGCAGCTGATACAAACATCTCAGACATACGCCCTCTTCTGCGCGGAGCAGCTCCTCTCCGCAGACAGCGCATACATTCGGGAAAAAAAGGTATGAGAATTCTTTCAGCAGATTAGTACGTCTCATCGGGGAGTTCGTCAAGGTCCATTTTTCTCATGCAAGCCATAATATCAGTCAGGGAGAATCCCCTGCCCAGGCCATACTTAATTAGTTTACCGTTCTTCTCATATTCCGATCGCCCTTTGATCGTTGCTCTTTTCTTTTTCAGAAGCGGCAACAGCGATTCATTGAGGGTAACATCAGAAAAATGAGCAAAAGCATCGGCAATCAGATTCTCAGGCAGCTGTTTCTGGCGCAGCAAGAGCGCTATTTTCCTTTTCCCCCACTTGTTGAAGCGGAGTTTATCATGTATATAGCATCTGGCAAATCGCTCTTCATCGATGAACTTCTCCTTTTTCAGTCTCTCGATAATCTTCTCCGCTGTCTGATCCGGTAAATTCATTCTCATCAGCTTTCGTCTCACATCATAAGAACAGTACTCTTTTTGTGCGCAGTTGCGGGCCATCCGCGAGAAAGCCTGCTCTTCAGTGATCGTTTTTGCCGGCCTATCCATGATTCCTATTTTTTACAGCCCTGATCATCCTTGCATTGCCGGAGATGTCGTTTCTTAGCTCCACTTCAGCGAACCCACTTTTCTCAAGCATCTCACAAATAAGCTCTCCTTTACTTCTGTTGATCTCGAAATATAACTGCCCCTGATCATTCAGCATCGCCATCGCCAACCCCGCTATCCGCTCATAGAAAAGAAGCGGATTATCATCCGGCACAAACAGGGCTTCATGGGGCTCAAAACCGAGCACGTTCCTCTCCATTGTTTCTTTTTCAGACTCCGTGACATAGGGCGGATTACTCACAATCAGGTCATAGGTGATCTCAGTCTCGAAAGACTGTAAGATATCACGTCTGGTAAAGTGAACCTCAACGCCGTTTCTGAGAGCATTTCCGGAAGCCACTTTTATTGCGCTCTCCGATAAATCCCAGGCTTCAACAACGGCATCAGGCATTTTTTTTGCCAATGTGACAGCGATGCATCCACTGCCCGTACCAATATCCAAAATCATCATCCTGCCCGCAGCGTTATTTTCTGCGAGTATCCACTCAACAAGCTCCTCTGTTTCAGGACGCGGGATAAGCACATCGGGTGTGACTCTGAACTCGATTCCATAGAACTCACACTTCCCTAACACATACTGGTGAGGTTCGCCCCCCTTCAATCTTGATAGAATATCTTCCAGATTACGGGCTTGTGAACCGGATAAATTACTAAATTTGTCTTCCGTTATGGCGGCAACAGAGGTACCGCATATCTCCGAGAGAATCAGACGGTGAAGAACCGATATCTCCGATGGTGTGTATACCCCTTCCAGTTCCTGTTGAATATATTGAGTGTATTGCTGCATAACAGTGATTTACGTTTTGAGCGATGATGTTTCAAAAAGAAAGATCTGCCGGTAGATACCGGCTGATGTTTGACAAAGCAAAGATAAAAAAAATGGAGCAAAATCCGATATTTATGCAGCGCTGCTTACAGCTTGCCCGCAAAGGTGAAGGCTATACAAGCCCCAACCCCATGGTAGGAGCTGTGATTGTGCGCGATAACAGGATCATTGGAGAGGGTTATCACCGGAAGTACGGAACAGCCCATGCCGAAGTGAATGCCATTGCTTCTGTCAAAGACAATGCATTGCTATCGGAATCGACCATGTATGTCTCACTTGAACCTTGTGCCCATCATGGCCATACACCTCCATGCGCTGAACTGATAATTTCGAGGGGGATTCCCCGCGTGGTGGTGGCAATGACTGATCCCAACCCGAAGGTAGCAGGCAGGGGAATTGAGATGATGAGAAAGAGCGGCATTGATGTGTCGGTGGGTATGCTTGCAGAAGAAGCCGGGGAGCTGAACAGGATCTTCCTCGTAAACCAGCTCCAAAACAGACCTTACATCATATTAAAATGGGCGCAGAGCAAGGATGGATTCATGGATCATCACCGCACATCATGTGAGGAGAAACCTGTTAAAATATCCAACAGCATCACACAAAGCATCGTACACAAATACCGCACGCAGGTACAGGGCATCATCGTGGGAACCACGACAGCACTGCTGGATAACCCACAGCTTACAGCGAGGAAATGGTTTGGCAGTCATCCAGCAAGAATCGTGATTGACAGGGAAAACAAAATACCGGCGGCTTCAGCATTGTTCGACGGGGTAGCACCCACCATTGTTTTCACGGCATCAACTCCCGCTGATCCGAACCGGCATGAGCATGTGAAGCATATTGTCATCGACTTCTCTGAAGACACTAACATACAGATCATTGACGAGCTGTTCAAGGAAAAGGTCCACTCACTTCTGATTGAAGGCGGCGCCAGCCTGTTATCCTCATTCATCGACCGGGAAATGTGGGATGAAGCGTATGTGGAGAAGTCTGACCAGCTGCTCCTTTCCGGGATAAAAGCACCTGATATACAAGGAGAAATAACTGAAATCAAAAAATATTTAAACGCTTTTCAATATCATATAAGAGCAAAATAAGTCGAAATATTCTTTAAATATTCATTTTAATATGGTTAAAGCGAAAAATCTTTCTACTTTTGCATATCTTAAATGTGCTGTACAATATTTTTGAAACAAATGAGATCTAAATATTTCCTCCTGGCATCGGTGCTTTTCATGAACCTTTTGCTCTTCTCCTCCTGCCTTAATTCATCCGATGAGAATATCGAATATTCACCTGATGCGCAAGTTTATGCTTTTTCCCTGTCATCCAGAGCTGACACAGCCAACCTGTTAACTGCGACACAATTCACAATTGATCAGATAAACGGGAAAATATTCAACAAGGAACCATTACCCTATCAGTTTCAGGTTGACAGCGTATTGTTAAACATCAGAGGACAGAGCGCTTACAGTTCATTTTCCCAGATAATGCTTACCCTGGAGCCGGACAGCTCCTTTGTCTGGACACAATCAGATTCTGTAGCAGTGAACAGGTTGAGAAAAATAACCACAACAGCACCTGACGGTAAAACGACCAAAGCCTATAATTTTGAGCTGAATGTATACCAACAGGATCCCTACATCCTCTCATGGGAGAAAAGACAAAATAACTATCTCACATCAGCGGTAGTATCGCAAAAAACAATAGCATTGAACAACCTGTTCATCACTTATTGGCTCTCCGGCACCGTAATGCAAGCGGTTACTACTACTGCCTCCGATGGGGTGAACTGGAGTGGAGCTGATGTTACGGGTCTCCCTTATACTGCTGATTTGTCAACACTTGTAGTCTCAGGGAATGTCGTATACATGCTTGATTCACTCTCCGGCAGCGTCTATAAATCGACTGACGGACTAAGCTGGGAACCGGTTACCACGCCATATAGCGTAAAAGCGATGTATGGTGAACTACCTACAACTACAGGTGGAAAAATACTGATTGCAGTAAACCACAACGATACCCTTAAGTTTGCTGATACAGATGATTTTTCTGTCATGAGACTTTTGAACAGTGTACCAGAAGATATCCCTGTAAAAGACTTTACAGCGGCAAAAATAGACAATCCAACCTCTTATTCAATTAAATATATCATTTTATCAGGAGGTGCAAGAGTTGACACTGCTCCCAACAATGATATCTGGATACTTCAGCATAAAAACGGGTTGATCACTTTTATCAAGTCCAGGGTACCGGCTTCACTCTCGTTAAACGGGAGCAGCCTTTTCTTTTACGACAACAAACCCTATCTGATGACAACATCATCAGATAAAAACATCCTTATCTATTCAGAGAACTCCGGACTGGACTGGATCGAAGCGGGGCAGAATCAACAATTCCCTGCTGACTTTAACAAGAGAACCGCTGCATCGGTTATCACTGATGCAGATAATTATATTTGGATATTCGGCGGAGTATCCGCAACCCAAACACCACTGGTTGATGTATGGAGAGGACGATTGAATAAATTTGCAGAGATTTAGAGGATCATAGCAGATTCATAACAAATGAGATAATTTATCATCTGATTTTGCGTTACATAGTATCACCAAATCAGGAGTAAAGAATGAAAAGGCTAAAAAAAACCACATTAATCTCTTTTTTAGCAACGCTGTTTTTTCTTATCACATTTACTGCATCGATCTGCTCTCAGGAGTACAAATATGAGATCGGAGGAGCTGCAGGGAGCTCGTTCTATATGGGAGATGCCAACAAAACAAAATTGTATCTCCATCCGGGCATCACCGGAGCTCTTTTGGTCAGATACAACATCAGCTTTCACTGGGCTGTGAAAACGAACCTGCTGGCAGGAAATGTTTCCGGAAACACGGAAGATTCAGGAAACATGTTCCCTTTTGAACAACAGTCAGCTTTTCATCGTACCTTTGCAGAACTGGGTACGCAGGTGGAGTTCAATTTTTTCCCTTACAGCGACAAGTACGCATATATGGGGACAAAACCATACACTCCTTATCTGTTTGCCGGTGGCGGTATCACCTATGCTACGGGAGAAAATGATTTTCTCAACGTGAACATACCTTTAGGTGGCGGGTTTAAGTATAAAATAAAAGAGAGAATGAATATCGGTATTGAATTTTCAATGCGCAAACTGTTTGGCGACAATTTCGATGTCACACAGGATGATTCGGAATGGAACCTGAAAACTCCTTTCGGTATCAGAAGCAGCCGCATGAAAAATCAAGATTGGTATTCAATCACAATGATTTACCTGACATGGGATTTCGGAATACGAAACGATCCATGTCACGGAAACTAAAAATATAAGCCGAGTAAATAGATGTCGTTAATTGACAAACTTGATCATAACCGCCTTCCCTGCCATATAGCCGTTATCATGGACGGCAACGGACGCTGGGCTAAAGCCAGAGGCATGAGTAGGGGCGAGGGACACAGAGAAGGTGTTGGAGCGATCAGAAAAGTAGTGGAAGCTGCTTCGAAAGCATCGGTTCAATACCTGACACTTTACGCTTTTTCTACTGAAAACTGGAGTCGTCCCTCTGAAGAGGTGGACGGATTGATGGATCTGATGGTTTATGCCATCACCAGGGAGACGGCCGACCTGAAAAAAAACGGGGTCAGGATTGCTTTCATCGGTGACATTGACCGACTCCCTGAAAATGTACGTGAAACATTGCAGGAGTGTATCCGTGAAACAGCAGGAGGAGAGAGGCTCACCCTGGTTCTTGCCCTTAGTTATTCGTCGAAATGGGAGATTACAGAAGCAACACGAAAAATAACCAGTGACGTGATCAAAGGTGTGATAGAGGAACAGGATATCAATGAAGAGACCATTGGCAGGTATCTCACCACCCGCGATCTTCCCGATCCCGATTTGCTGATAAGGACAGGAGGAGAACAAAGGATAAGCAATTTTCTTTTGTGGCAATGTGCCTACGCGGAATTTTATTTTACGGAGACCTTCTGGCCCGATTTTGGTGAGGAAGAGCTTTACGAAGCGATACTCAACTTTCAGGGCCGCGAAAGGCGATACGGCAAAATCAGCGAACAGATTGAATTTGAACAATAAACAGGTCAACACTGAACAACAGAGAGTCAGAGAAAATGAAATATATCACAATGTTGAAGAAAACATTCCATTTACTTCTATTATTCATCATACTATCACAGTCCGCATCATTGGCACAGACCAATGATTCCATACAACCTGCAGCAAATGGTGAGCTGAGTGTGAATTATACCGCTCCCCCAAAGAAATACTACATTGCCGATATTGATGTGACAGGTGTGGAGGGAACCATGTATGAAGACCAGAAGTTTGTCCTCGTAGGTTTCTCCGAACTGAAGAAAGGACAGGAGATACAAATTCCCGGTGATGAGATCTCGAACGCGCTTAAAAGATTCTGGCGCCAGGGGCTCTTCTCTGATGTGAAAATATTGCAGACCAACGTGGTTGGCGACAGTGTATGGCTGGAGATACGCCTTACTGACCGTCCCAGAGTTGCCGACATCCGCTACTTCGGGATGAAGAAAAGTGAACAGGAAGATATTGAGGAGAAGATTGGTTTTGTGAAGGGGAATCAAATCACACCACCCCAGATTGACAGGGCTGAAACAATGATTAAAACCTTTTTCGATGAAAAAGGTTTTGGCGATGCCGAAGTGACCATTTTCCAGCGCGCCGACAGTACCCAGAGAAATCAGGTATTTCTGGAGATCACCGTAGACAAGAAAGAGAAACTGAAGGTCAACAGTATCGTGATCGAAGGGAATGAGGCCATCCCTGACAGCAAGCTGAAATGGGCAATGAAAAAGACCAACGAAAAGGGAAAGATCAAAAATCTCTTCCGTGCGAAAAAGTTTGTAGATGATCTCTATGCAGCAGACAAGAAAAATATCATCGCCAAATACCAGGAGGAGGGTTATCGCGATGCTGAGATAATTCGTGACACTGTTTATAAACATGATGAAAAAACAGTCAACATCGAACTATTACTGGAAGAGGGACCTCAATACCATATACGTTCCATCAACTGGGTGGGTAATACGCAGTATCCCTCAGCTCAGTTGGGAATGCTGCTCGATATGACACCGGGAGATATCTATAACCAGAAGAAACTGGAGGAGAGATTGCTCTCGGATGAAGATGCAGCCGTGAACCTCTATCAGAACAACGGATATCTGTTCTCCAATATTGATCCTGTTGAGATAAATATTGAAAGCGACTCTGTTGATCTGGAACTTCGCGTGGTAGAAGGACCCAAGGCGACCATCAAAAGGGTCATCATTCAGGGAAACGACCGGTTGTATGAAGATGTCATCCGCAGGGAACTGAGAACTAAGCCGGGTGCCGTATTCAGTAAGGATGCCCTCTTGCGTTCGGTACGTGAGATTGCCCAGACAGGGCATTTCGATCCGGAAGCACTCTCGGCAGATATCTCCGGAGGTATCTCCCCTAATCCGGAAGACGGAACAGTGGATATCACCTATCCCCTTACATCGAAAGGGAACGACCAGATTGAATTTTCTGCCGGTTGGGGTGTCACCGGGCTTGTAGGTAAGCTGAGTCTGAAACTGAACAACTTCTCACTGCAGAACCTGCTCAATCCCTCTATGCACAGAGGCATCATCCCTCAGGGAGAGGGACAGACACTCGTGCTGAGTGCGCAGACCAACGGACGTTACTATCAATCCTATCAATTCCAGTTCATGGAACCCTGGTTTGGAGGAAAGAGACCCAACAACTTCTCATTAAGCGCTTATTACTCACGCTATACCGGCCTCAACAGCGATTACTACTCACAGAACGCTTACAATCCCTACATGTCAGGTTACGGAGGTTACGGAGGTTACCCCTATGGTGGCGGCTATGGTGGTTACGGAGGGTACGGAGGATATGGCGGTTACGGAGGCTATGGTGGTGGTTATCAGGATATGGCTGAATATGCCGCCGACCCCAATCAGGTATTCAGTATGCTTGGCCTTTCACTGGGATACGGAAAACGTCTTGAGTGGCCGGATGATTATTTCCAGTTCATGGCTGAACTCGGATATCAGCGTTACGGTCTGAAGAACTGGTCATGGAACCAATTTCCGTTCCAGACAGGGATAAGCAACAGTGTCACCCTCGGATTCACCTTGTCACGCGTCTCAACCGATAATCCAATCTACACGAGAACAGGTTCGCAATTCACATTAAGTGTAAGCGCTACGCCTCCCTTCTCACTCTGGGATAACAAAGATTATGCAACCATGGCATACAGTAATCCTGAAAAACACAAATGGAATGAGTACCATAAGTGGAAGCTGAAAATCAGGACCTTCACACCCCTTACACCCTCAACGGTAACACGTACGCCGGTATTGGCTACCAGGGTCGAATTCGGCGTGCTGGGCCACTATACGCTGAACAAGCTGACCCCGTTTGAAACATTTGACGTGGGTGGAGACGGCATGAGTGGCTATTCCAACTCTTTCGCTACCGAAAATGTGGCGTTAAGAGGTTATGAGAACAACTCTATTGCACAGCAGGCACGTGCCTACACACGCTTTGGCGTTGAATTACGCTATCCTTTTATACTGGAACCAAATTCCACCATTTATGGTGTAGCCTTTCTGGAGGCAGGTAACGCCTGGTTGAACGTGAAAGACCTCAACCCGTTCGACCTGAAGCGTTCAGCAGGTGTAGGTGCACGTATCTTCCTCCCGATGATCGGGTTGATGGGTATTGACTGGGCATATGGTTTTGATACGGTTTATGGTACAGGAAACAGGCAACGAGGGGGCAGTCAGTTCCACTTCATTATCGGACAGGAATTCTGACAAGGGTGCATGGCAGGTGAAGCATATCATCTTTTCACCCGCACCTGATGGCAAAAAAGGCAGTTCACCGACCATTTAACATTCTTTATTGATACTGTGCTAAACGTTTCACCTGAATAACTGTCTTTATTAACAGAATTGAAAATATTAAACCGTATGAAGCGAGCAATCACATGTTTTTCACAAGTGAGTTGATAGAATAATCTACTTTAGCGAACATGAGAATAGTGAGTTCCATACAACCTTAATGTAAAAATAAATATTATCGTATGAAAAAGACATTATTTTTTATCGGATTATTTATGGCTTTGGCCATTGGGAGCAGCTACGCCCAGAAATATGCATTGATAGACATGGAATATATCCTTGAAAAGATACCAGCCTATGAAAATGCCAACAAGCAGATGGAAGCACTCTCCCAGCAATGGCAGAGTGAGGTGGACGATGAAGTGGAAACTGTGAACGCCATGTACAAGAAGTATCAGGCCGACCTGGTGTTTCTTGCCGGCAATGAGAAGACCAAACGCGAGAACGAAATCGTTGCCAAGGAAAACGCTATCCAGGAGCTCAGGAACCAGTACTTCGGACCGCAGGGAGAATTGTTCAAGATGCAGGAAAATTTGATTAAACCAATACAGGATAATATCTACGAAGCGGTGAAAGATATATCCACAGAAAATAATTATTCAATTGTGGTAGACAGAGCATCCGCCACGTCGATTATTTTCGCTTCACCCGCCATAGATATCAGCGACCTTGTTCTTTCAAGGTTAGGGTATTAAAATAAATAGATTATCTTTGTACCCTATTTTTTTACGGAATTATAAACAATAAATTATAAATAGAATCATGTTAAAGAAATTATTAATCTTTTTTATTGCACTGGCTCCTATAGCGGCTGTTGCACAAGATGCCAAAATCGCTTACCTGAACTCTCAGGAGATTTTTGCCGCCATGCCTGAACTGGCAGGTATCGAAACACAACTCTCCACAAAACAGGAAGAGATTTCAAAAAACGGCCAGGCACTGGTAGATGAGTTCAACAAAAAAGCAGAAGAGTTTGAAAAAACCGCTTCCGCATCTCAAACAGTACAACAGGATCAGCAAAAACAGCTGGCACAGATTCAGGAAAGATATCAGATCTATGTACAGAACAGTCAGCAGGAGATGCAGCAGTTACAACAACAGCTTCTTGAGCCGCTGAACAGAAAGATTGCAGATGCCATCAAAGCAATCGGAGATGAAAACAGCTACGCATATGTTTTCGATGTCTCTACACAGCAGTCGCCCATTGTATATGTGAGCCCGACAGCTGTAAACATCACACCGATGGTGAAAACCAAGCTGGGCATACAATAAGCTGAAAAAGCAGGATAAATAAAAGGCCGTCTCATAATAAACCATGAGATGGCCTTTTTCTGTATGGTCGGTTTATCGGCAATAGCTAAGGGTAACCCCATTCCCTGTGAATCGCCTTATATGGTGCAACACTATGTTTATATTTAGCCATAACAAGCCCTTTACATCTTCGGATCTGTTCGAACGATATTCGAAGGATATTCGAAGGATATTCGAAGGAGTTACGAAGGAGTTACGAAGATAATATAGCTTTACCCTGATGAATATACCGGCATCACCTCCCGATTATTGCTTTCACGGATACAAGAAAATGAGGTTCCGTGCCCTTCATCTTACCGTAAAAAAAAAGACAGCCTCCCTTTCAGAGACTGTCTCTTTTTTATTGATGATTAGCGATAGTATGCTACATTCCTTTAATCACCAGCAATGGCGTATCGGAGTGAAATAACATCCTGCGTGCGATGCCCGGGTTAAACATCCTTGCAAAGATGTTACGACGGGTGCTTGAGAGTGAAATCAGATCAATTCTGTGCTGTTTGACAAACTTCTCAAGTGACTCCTCCAGCCCTTCATTCTGATCAATCAGTTTATACTCAGTCTGCAATTGCGGATACAATTCAGAGAAACGTTTCTGGATACCCGATAGTTTTATTTCATTCCACACATCCTCTTTTTTGGCGATATGGGCAAGGTAGATCTTCAGTGGGTAAGGTTTCAGAAACTTCATCATGATGTCGAACGCTTTGAATTCACGTTCCTGAAAATTGGTCAGAAAAACAAGGCTCTTCATTTCCGAAAGCCCTCGCAGCGTCGTACCTTCGGGAATGGCAAATATCGGGGTCCGGCACCCTTCCATCACTTCAGCCGTCACGCTCCCTATCAGATCAAGATCCTTGGCATTCCTTCCTCTGGTACCCATAACGATTGCTGTAGGCCTAATCTTTTTTGAATAGGCGATGATCTCCTCTTCAGGGAGACCTTCCACCAACGCTGTTTTATAGGGTACATCCGGTATAGACCCTGATGCGATGTCGCTCTCTATTTTACTCACCAGAGTGGCCATCTCCTTTTCTGTTTTGGCCTTTACATCCTTGTAAATATCCTTATCTGTTGCCTGCAGGGTAAAAGAATCGCCGAAAGGTACAGACGCAGGATAAAAAGGTGTGAAGAAGGCATGTAAAAGTTTCACCCTGCAATCCAGATCCTTTGCAAGACGAAAGCCGAACTCACAGGCTGTAAGGGAGTAGTCGGAGAAGTCGACAGGTATCAGTACCTCTTTTTTTGTTTCTTTCTGTTCTTCACTATCCACCTGCGACGATAAATCAACCTTTTCTATGATAGGGAGAGCCCTGTGGAGGTCGCTCTCGTTGATCCGCACACGCACATTACCAGGGATAACAGGCTGGATCATCTTGATACCGTGGATGACAGCGGGAATCCCTTCCGATTCGAGGATCGATTTCAGTATTTGTGCCTTCTCATACGTATGAATGGCAACTGTTACCATTTTATCATCGTGTGAGCCTTGTTCTTTATGATCTTTTGCCATACTCTTTACTTTTTTATACATACACTGGTTTTGACATGTGAATGTAAAAGAATAATTCAAAGGAAAAACCCAATTTTCGAATAACAAAGGATTCAATCATTGGATTTTGGTTATTTCACTCAACTTCTTCTGTTTCAACTGAATCAGGTTCGGGATAATCCTCAAGTCCCAGAATTTTCAATGCCTTATCAAAAATCGTGGTATCGTCGAGAACAACAATACCACCATTTGGACCCGGCTCAATATGTATTCCTACACTCTTGCCTTCCTTGTAATTGTATCCACCAAAATAGTTCCTCACAGTTTCAGGTTTCATCTCCAGTTCCTCTGCTATTTGGTGGATACTACCATCAGGGAGTTTGTCTTTCAGTTCTCTCAATTCATTAAAGGTAATTGTTCTTGCCATGGCCTTTTAATTTATGTTGATAATACGTTTAGAATTTATTTGATGCCCTAAACTTACGTAAAAAAAAAGATATTCCAAACTATTTACATAAAATAATTATGAAAATGTCCCGTTTCTTTTTTTACACTAATCTTTAATGAGGCAAAGATGCCAGAAATGGACTGAATATAATCAGGAGGAGTATGTAAACTAGTATAAATGACGACAATAGGTCTCCATGCCTACGGCCGTATGGTATTTTTTCAAGGTGTGATTCAGGTTGGAAAATCTTCACTCTTAACAAGATGAACAACGCATACAGCAGAAATGCAAGCAACATCCCCACGGCCATTCCTGCAAGGATATCCGACAGGAAGTGCACGCCGAGGTATATCCGCGTATAGCTGTTCAAAGCAGCCCAGAGGAGCGCAAAAAGGGTCACACGGCGATGTCTGAAGAGAAGAGAAAGAAACAGGGCCAATCCGAAACTATTGGTGGCATGTCCTGAGATAAAACCATACCTGCCGCCTCTGTATCCGTTCACCGTGTCCACCAGCTCTTTGAAGTCGGGGTGATGGGTAGGGCGAAAGCGTTCAAAGAGCGGTTTGAAGAGTGACGACGAGACCTGGTCGCTCAGCACAAAAAGAAGGATAAAGAAGAGTGTTACCAGCAACGCTTCCTTGCGGGGTGTTTTATAGAAAAAGAGAAAAAGGATAAACAGAAAAAGTGGAATCCATACAAACCTGCCGCTGATGGTCCACATCACGTGATCCAGAAACAGCGAATCACTGCCGTTCAGGGCAAAAAACAGATCTCGTTCCAGGGGAAGAATACGCTCTACGGCCTCATTCATACGGTGATTATCCTTATTTCATTCAAATAATTTCCACGTTTTCTTTAAAAATCCAGCCTACGCTCCCGTTGGCGATTTCTATCTCATACCAGTTGCTGTCACTGTTCCTGATCTTCACTTTAGTCCCTTCATGCAGCTGGAACAGTTCATTGCTGTTCAGATCAGGGGAAGCATTTACCGAAGCAGCGCCCACCATCACTATTGCCGATTCTCTCTCTATGCGTTCACTCTTTTGACTGAAAGCAAAGATATTTGCCATAATCACGAGAAGAAACAGCACAATTCCGCTGTAAAACGCTGTTTTCCTTGCCCAGAGGAATCGCACGAAGAGAAAGACAGCCAGACAGACCAGAAAAAGGATAAAGAGCACAATCCCGGTCACAGCCCATCTGTTCGAGCTGTAGATATTTCTGACAGCGTTGAACCAAGTAGAGAAGATAAGGTTGCCGGCAGTATCGATCCGATCTTCAGTCCTGTTTCGGGCGAAACGCAGATTATGCCGTATATCACCATCACCCGGATCGAGCAGGAGCGCTCTCTCATAATTCAGAATCGCTTTTCCCAGTTGATTGTCTCTGAAATAGGCGTTACCCAGATTGTAATAGATCTCTGCAGAGATCCTGTCTTTGGCAATACCTTTCGCTACAAGCGCTTCGTAAAGCGCTGTGCTTTCTCTGTAATCCTGTCTCCTGTATGCTTCTGAGGCTTTCTCAGACAGTTCCTCCGGGAGGAGCTCAGAAGAGGCCGGGATCGCTTCTGATGTTATCTGCACTGTTGTATCAGGTGATTCCTGTGCCACTACTCCCCTGTTGGAGAAAGTGATGAGCAGCAGAAAGAGGATGATATGGCTGAACGATTTCATAGTTGCTTTTTTTTCTTAAGTCTGTTTTCCATTTCTCCGATAGCTGCCACCGTATCATGATAGAGCTGGGCCATCTCTCCATTGCTTTCTGCCGGGGCATATCGCGCAAACTCACAACTGTCCAGGATATCTATGAACCGGCCAGCAAGCTCATCGCTGATACCGTGACCTGATAATTCCGACTCAATATTGTTCTTCGAGAGTACCGCCAGCGGAATAGACAGTTTGTCGCTGAAATAACCCCACAAAGCGCGAAGCACCTCATCATAAAAGCGTTCTTTGTCATGCGCTTTGAGATACTTCTCAGCCGTCTTCAATCGCCTGATAGCCATCTTGTTTGCTTTCTTATTACGCATCATTGCCACGTTCGCATTTTCCCGGGCCTGCTTTCTGTTAAAGAGATAGTAAATAATTAGCAGGAGAAAAGGAATGGTGTACCATAGCCAGTAGTGAAGCGATCCAGCAAAGAAATTGCTCCGCGAGTGATAAGAGGGTTCATCTGTTTTAAGGAAACGAATGTCCTGCTCTACCTTCACATCCTGACGGTTTACAAAATTGCTTGCTGCCGTACTCCCCGGATCACCCTTGGCAATCTGCAGCTTATATTCGGGAGTAGCAAGCGTCTTATAGCTGTTTGTATTCAGATCGAAATAGCTGAACTCAGTGGGAGGTATGGTATAATCGCCTTCATAACGCGGAATAGCCATGTATTCAATTGTTCTGATACCGGTCAATCCATTGGTGGTTACGTTGAATGAGTTATTCACCACAGGGTCATACACTTCAAAATTACCCGGGAATGCCACATCGGGATTACGGATAAGTTTCAGGTTACCGGTGCCTGAGATCTCCAGCTTCAGGGTGATGGCTTCGTTCGCCTTCGTTTCCGTTGCACTGATGGAGGGCTTCAGTGAAAATGCTCCCACCGCATTGGAGTAGCTCGCAGGTCTGTCTGAGGGAAGGGGCTTCACCTTCACCGTCAGCGGGTTGGTGTTCAACGCCTTCTTCACATCTACCATCACCTCCTGCGGACCGAAGAAGGAGGAGACTTTTCTTCCTGACGGTACAGAAAAGACCATCTCGAGACTCCCTGCCGGTATGGTTATCTCTCCTGACCGTTGCGGAAAGAGCAGTGTCTTCCGCAGGTCAGCGGTGAAATAGTTTTTACCGTTATACCGCTCCATCTGCAGTTGCTGATTGACGGGCACATCTACCTCCTCCACCATGAACCCCTCGAACTCAGGGAACTGTATCTTTCCGAAATTTACAACATTCAGCGTGGTGTACAACCTGAATGTGACTGTGAACCCCTCCTGTTCGAAGATGTTGTCTTTTGAGACGATGGCTCTGATAAAGGCATCTCTGACAGAGACTGTTGCGCTCCCGGAGCCGGAGGATGTACGTTCCTCTCTCTGATTGCCCGGAGCAGCAGGGGCCTTTGCTGATGCTTCATCGGGAGGAAGCACTTTGATTGTGAGCGCGTTGGATTCGTATTTGCTGCCATCGACAGTGATTGATGCAGCCGGGATGGTGAATGTCCCTGCTTTTGTCGCCATCAGGATGTAGGTGTAGGTAACCGAACTTTCGGAGGTGGTCTTCCCGTTGATTGTTCGCTGGCTGTAACTGGTGGAGGTGCTTGGTCCGAAAAGAAGATCGAAACCCGGAATATCGGGCAGTCGCAGATCCCGCCCCTCCCTGTTCAGCACGTAGCTTAACCTGAATTGCTCTCCCTCCACCACCGATGCGGGTGCTGACGCTTTAAAGGTCACCTGGGCATCTGTCATTGTCACGTTGCCTGTGAGCAACACAACAAGAAGTAGAAGGAGTATGCGTATGTTCTCTGTCTGTTTCATATACTGCACTGCGCTTACCAGTTTTTATTTTTCCTTTTGTTATCTTCAGCCTGTTGTTCTCTCTCCTGTGCTTTCATCTGCTGCACTTTTTCCTGTGTCTGCTGTTCATCCTGCTCAATAGCCTGCAGCAGCTGACGGGCATTGTCGCGTGACATCTGCTCGGGTTCATCCGGTTGCTCCGCACGCTGTTCCTGATCCTGCTGATCCTGCTGCTGTGGCTGTTGATCCTGCTGTTGTTCCTGTTCTTTCTCCTGCTCCTCTTCACCCTCACCCTGGTCCTGCTGCTCCTCTTCATCCTGGATCATCTTCTGCACCGCTGCCAGGTTGTATCGTGTCTCATCGTCCTGAGGGTTCAGCCGCAGGGCCATCTTATAGGCCTCCATCGATTTCTGCAACTCTTTCTTCTGCAGCAATGCATTGCCAATATTATGCCATCCCGCAGCTGCTTCCAGCGGGTTCTCCTGCTCCAGTGAGATAAAGTGGTTGAACTGCTCAATGGATTTATCCCACTCTTTCTGTTTATACAACGTGTTGCCCAGGTTAAAGTTTGCCTCTTTGGATGAAGGATTCGCTTCCACCGCATTTTCGTAAAAAGAAGCGGCGTCGGAATATTTCTGTTCACTGTACACCCTGTTTCCTTTGCGGATGTTCTTCCGGACATCTTTCTGTGCCGAAACAGATAATGGCAACAGTACCATCATCAGGATAAACAAGCAATATTTCATCGGGTATCTCTTCATTTGAATAACCTCACATTTCTGAATAACCGGTTTTTCTTGTCATAAATAAGTATCTCAAGCAGTAGGATAGCCAGCATGAACCAGCCCAACAGCGGAAATTTCTCATCATATTCGGAGTAGGAGAGAGCCGTGGATTTGCCGGTTTCAAGCTCATCAAGCTGTGCCTCCAGGGCGCGGACAGCCGTGCTGGAGTTGTCGGCACGGACATAGAGCCCCTCACCGCTTTCAGCTATCTCCATGCTCATCTGCTCATTCAGGCGGGAGACCACCACATTTCCTTCGTTATCTGTCATAAAGTTGTTGCTATACTCATTTACGGGCACAGGTGAACCGTCGGGTGAACCGATACCCAGCACATTGATCATCACACCTGCTTTCGCCGCCTCAGCAGCTACTCCTGCAGCGTTTCCCTCATGGTCTTCGCCATCAGTAATGATCACCATCGCTTTGCTGATCTCCTTATCGCTCGAGAAAGAGCTCACGCCCAGGGTGATGGCCTCTCCTATCGCCGTTCCCTGTATGGGGACGAGGTCGGGGTTGATGGTGTTAAGAAATATTTTTGCCGACTGTGTGTCGGAGGTAAGCGGCATCTGAACATATGCCTCACCTGCAAAGACGATCAATGCCACTTTATCGTTCCTGCGCACATCAATCAGTCTCGACAGGATCTGCTTGGCACGTGCCAGCCTGTCGGGTGAAACATCCCTGGCAAGCATTGAATTGGAGACATCAATGGCGATTACCAGCTCAATACCCTCCTTCTCCACCGTCTCCACCTTAGTACCGAACTGGGGACGGGCAATCAGAAAAACACCCGCACAAAGCGTTCCGAATATCAGCCAGAACTTCAGGTAGGAGCGCTTCAGCGATAATTCGGGCATCATCATCTTAAGCGTGGAGAGACGGCCCATCTTTTGCACATCCTTCCGCTTTCTGATGTTCAGGTAGATGTAAACTGCCAGCAAGAAGGGCACGGCAGCAAACAACCATAAATATTCCGGATTTCCGAATCTAAACATTGTATCTATTATCTCTTACTCTCAATTTCTTGTCAATTCTATCTCTCCCTGCTGTTACCGGGCAAAAGGATATCAGGGTATATTCCTCAACCAGCTTCTCCTCAGCAACAACTCCAGCAATATCAGGCCCAGTGCCAGCATGGCAAAGGGAAGGAACAACTCCCGGCGCCTTGTGACGTTCTGCACACTGATAAGGTATTTCTCCATCTCATCAATCTCATCATAGACCTGGCGCAGCCCTTCGGTATCCTGCGCCCGGAAATATTGCCCTCCTGTCATTGCAGCAATCTCAGTGAGCGTTTTCTCATCAATATCCACCGGCATGTTCTGCATCCGGATACCGTAGGGTGTGTTTACCGGCGTAGGTGCCATCCCCTTGGTCCCCACCCCCACAGTGTAGACACGGATCCCATAGGATCGCGCCAGATCGGCAGCGGTGAGCGGAGCAATCTGCCCGCTGTTGTTCGTGCCGTCAGTCAGCAGGATCACCACGCGCGACTCCGAATCGCTCTCTTTCAACCTGTTCACAGAGGTGGCCAGTCCGAGGCCGATGGCAGTACCATCTTCAATCATCCCGAAATTGATCTCATTCAACAGGTTCAGCAGCACCTTATGATCGGTGGTGAGGGGACACTGCGTGAAGCTCTCACCTGCGAAGATCACCAGTCCGATATTGTCATTCACACGATCGGTGATGAACTCTGCCGCCACTTTTTTTGCTGCCTGCAATCGGTCGGGCTGCAGATCCTGCGACAGCATTGATCCGGAGACATCGAGCGCCATGACGATATCAATCCCCTGCGACTCTGTCTCTTCCCAGCTGCTCACCGCTTGTGGGCGGGCAATCACGATAACCACCAGGGTGATGGAGATCAGTCGCAACAGAAAAGGGAAGTGGCGCATATATACCCTGAAATCGGGCTTCATCCCTTTAAATGCATTGGCAGTAGCCAGCTTGAACGAAGCCTGTGTCTTCGACAGCCGCACCACATACCACGCTATCAGGGGGATGAGCAGCAATAACAGATAGAGATATTCAGGATGTAAAAATTCCATTCTTATTCACTCTTATTGACACCCTTCTCCGGCGTCTCATTGTTTTCATTTTTATCGATACCTTCATCCATCAAAACAGGATCAGGCTCTCTGGTTTGATTCACAAAGAAATAGGCATTCACCATACTCAGGTCATTTTCATCGGGATAAGGTTTGTACCTGGCAAATTTCACCAGATCGGAGGTGGAGAGAATCTGTTTCAGATTATCATATACCGAATCTACATCCGACACTTTGCGGATCTCATTCAATATCTCCCCTGATGTCATCTCCATCGCGTTGAGTCCCTCTCTTTCATGAATATATCTGCGGAGGATATCGGTCAGCCTGCTGTAAAATTCCTTTTCTCTGCCCTGTTGCCATATCTTTTCTCTCTTCAGCTTGTCCAGCTCGCCGACAGCACGCACATGTGGCGGCAACACCACAGGAGGTTTGAAGAAATAACCGTTTCTCTTTTTCCTGAGCACCAGATAGATCACAACACCGATCAACGCAAGTACCAGCATGATACCCAGCACGATCCAGAGCAACCAGAGATAATCGGTCCATACGAAAGGAGCCTTGCGGACAGATTTGATATCATTCAGCTGAAGCTGATTGAAATCAATGGAATCGGTCTCCCCCTTGTTTATTTTCTCCAGATAGGATAGTGTAGAGTCTGTCAGCTGAGGTGAGGTCACCTTCAGTCCGAAAGAGTTGGAGAAAATGGTATCTGTACCGTCAAACACGGGCATATTCGGCACATGATAGAGCGTGGAGTCAAAAGAGGTGACCACATACCTGAAATTGAGTGTCATCACGTTGTTCTCGATCGTTGTATCGGGGGGTAACATGGTGATCACCTCAATACCGGGGATGATCTCCTGCTCGTAGACAGGAAACTGAATGGCTTTATCTTTCGGTGTGATCACCTTCAGGTTGATCAATGCCTGCTCACCGATCAATATCTCGGTGGGCTGTACGGTGGCATGAACCGAGGCGCGTTGAGCAGACAGCGGTGAGACAATAATGAGTAAAAGAGCAACTATCGCTGCCCTCCATAGATAAGTGATATGTGGTTTGTCCGTTGTCAATGTAACCTCCTTTGCTGGAATAGTTGCAGTAATGATTTCACGTAATCGCTTTCGGTAGAGACAGAGACACTGTCAACGCCACTCTGACGAAAGGCATTGCTCATATTAGTCTGAAGGCTGTTCCACCAGTTGTGATATACCTCTCTCACCTTCCCGGAGGAGCTGTTGATCCATCGTTCTTCTCCCGTTTCCGGATCTCTCACCTTCATGAGCCCGACCGGTACCAGTTCAGTGCTGAGCTGATCATATACCTGCACAGCGACCACATCGTGCTTGTTATTCGCTATCTGCAAGGCTTTCTGATAATTTCCCGGGTCGATGAAGTCTGAAATAAGGAAAGCCGTACATCTTTTTTTGATTGCGTTGGTCATATAACGAAGTGCCATATTCAGATCTGTGCCGCTGCTTTCGGGCTGGAAGCCGAGGATCTCACGGATAATGAAAAGGATATGTTTTTTTCCTTTTTTTGGGGGGATAAATTTCTCAATCTTGTCGGTGAAGAAGATCACACCTATCTTGTCATTGTTCTGCATCGCGGAAAACGCCAGTGTTGCAGCAATCTCAGCCACCATGTCACGCTTGAGAACAGACCTGGAGCCGAAACCCAGACTCTCTGACACATCGATCATCAGCATCACCGTCAGTTCGCGCTCCTCCTCAAATATCTTCACGTAGGGGCGGTTATAGCGTGCTGTCACATTCCAGTCAATATCACGCATATCGTCACCATACTGGTACTCCCGAACCTCCGAGAAAGCCATTCCACGTCCTTTAAAAGCAGAGTGGTACTCACCGGCGAAAATATTACGCGAGAGTCCCCGTGCTTTAATCTCGATGTGTCGTACTTTTTTTAATAGTTCGGTCGTTTCCATTGAGTGCCAATCCCTCTTATCAGGGCAGATAATTTAAATGAGTGAACAGAATATTTCGTCAGGTGCATGGTCGTTTTAAGGTACTTCCACCTTGTTGAGGATCTCACTGATGATCTCTTCCGAAGTCAGGTTGTTTGCTTCCGCCTCGTAGGTGAGACCGATGCGGTGACGGAGCACATCATGACAAACAGCACGGATATCTTCCGGAACCACATAGCCGCGTCGCTTGATGAAAGCGTATGCTCTTGCTGCCAGCGCAAGATTGATGGAGGCACGTGGTGATGCTCCGAATCCGATCATCTCTTTCAGTCCGGACATGCCGTACTGATCGGGATATCGGGTGGCAAACACAATATCCACAATGTACTTGCTTATTTTTTCATCGATATAGACCTCACGCACCACCCTGCGTGCATCGAGGATCTCCTGGGTGGAGATAACCGGACGATCAATGGTCACCGGTTCGAATATATTTTGATTGATAATCTGTTTCTCCTCCTCTCTTGTTGGATAGGAGATGACCACCTTCAGCATGAACCTGTCTACCTGTGCTTCGGGAAGGGGGTAGGTCCCCTCCTGCTCAATGGGGTTCTGCGTAGCCATCACGAGAAAAGGGCTGGGCAGGGGGTAGGTCTTTTCACCGATGGTCACCTGTCGCTCCTGCATTGCCTCGAGCAAAGCACTCTGTACCTTTGCAGGCGCGCGGTTGATCTCGTCGGCAAGGACGAAGTTGGCAAATACAGGTCCGTGTTTTACCAGGAACTCCTCTTTGCGCTGGCTATAGATCATCGTCCCAATCACGTCGGCAGGCAAAAGGTCGGGGGTAAACTGTATACGACTGTAGTCGGCATCGATCAACTGAGCCAGTGTTTTGATTGCCAACGTCTTTGCCAACCCGGGCACACCCTCCAGCAAAATATGCCCGTCGGACAACAGTCCGATGAGCAGTGACTCCACAAGGTGCTTCTGTCCAACGATCACTCTGTTCATACCTGTGACCAGCGTTTGAACGAAAGTGCTTTTCTGCTCTATCCTCTCGTTTAACTCTTTAATATCGACTACTTGGCTCATATTATTCTGACTATTAAATTTAGATTCTTTTTTACGAGATACAAAAATAGAAATGTTAAATTAGTTTTAGGTGGAAACGTCGTTAAAAATGTTTAAGTGATGAATGTTCGATGCCGTTGAACAAGAGATGGCTTTCCAATCAGTACTCCATTCCGAAGACATGCTGGAAATGATGCCTCATCCTGTGCGACACTTCCGAAAAACTGACCTCTGCACCAACCTCTTTTTGCAGGGAGGAGACTCCCCTGTCGGTGAAGCCGCAGGGATTGATGTAATTGAAGTAAGAGAGATCACTGTTCACGTTCAGTGCCAGGCCATGCATGGTGACAAAACGACTTGCCCGGACACCGATAGCACAGATCTTCCGTGCCTTCGCCGGATGGGCCGGATCAATCCAGACACCCATGGCTTTCTCATCTTTCTCCCCTTCAACACCATACTCTTTCAGTGTTGCAATCACCACATCCTCCAGCAGCGAGATATATTTCTTTATCCCTATCTGAAATGCTTCCAGGTCAATAATAGGATAGACCACCAGCTGTCCCGGACCGTGGTAGGTGATATCACCTCCCCGGTCAATCTCATGCAGGTCTATCTGTTTGCTTTCACACACGCTCCGGGCGATAAGCAGATTCTGTCTGTTGCCGCTCTTCCCGATCGTGTAAACATGTTCATGTTCACAGAAGAGCAGATACTGTTGCTTATTCTCCCTCTTATCCAGCTTATCCCGGATAACAGAGCCGAATAGCTTCTCCTGATAATCCCACGCCGCCTTGTAACGGATGCGTCCCAGATCTTCAAAGATTACTTTCCTGCTCATACTGTCTATATATGTTTTTCGGCGTGATAGGAGGATCGGACAAGCGGACCACTCTCCACAAACTGAAATCCTTTCTCCAAACCAATGGTTTTATATTTTTCAAACTGTTCAACAGTCACATACTCTTTCACGGTCAGATGTTTCCTGGTTGGTTGCAGATACTGTCCAATGGTGAGCACCCTGCAACCCACACTGATCAGATCGTCCATCGTCTGGATGATCTCCTCCTCTGTCTCACCCAGTCCCACCATCAGGCCCGATTTTGCTTTCACCTTCCCACTCAGGGCAATGATCTGCAACGTTTGAAGACTGACATCATATTTTGCCCTGCTCCGCACCTTGGGGGTTAAACGCCTTACCGTCTCCATGTTATGTGACACGATATTGGGCCCTGAATCAATCACCTTGTGAATAAGATCTTCCTGCCCGTTGAAATCGGGTATCAGGGTCTCGATGGTTACCTGCGGTGCCTTCTCCTTCACCCGTCTCACAGTCCTTGCCCATAACTCAGCACCTCCGTCATCCAGGTCATCCCTGTCCACACTTGTCAGCACCACATGCCTCAGGTTCATCTTCTCTATGGTCGCGGCGAGCCTGTCCGGCTCATCCCAGTCCACACCCAGGGGTGTGCCCGTCTTCACGTTGCAGAAGCGGCACGAACGGGTACATATTTCGCCCAGTATCATAAAAGTAGCCGTTCCCCGTCCCCAGCACTCAGCTAAGTTAGGACATTTGCCACTCACACAGATGGTATGTAGTTTTTTCTTTGCAATTACCTCTTTCACATCCAGGTACTCCTTTCCCTGGGGCAGCGATATCTTGAGCCATTCAGGCTTTCTGAGCATCAGTTCCGGTTTTTTGTCCATAATGATTACAAATAGGTCGTTAATTCGCTACAGATAGGTGCATCCACTGATGCCTTCTCATATTATCTTAACGAACGGGTGATATATTAAAATGTCTAAACAGTGCAAAAATACGATTTTCTCCGGGTAATTACTAATTATCACCAACTCATTCTGTTTCTGTTTCTATTTCTTTACCTGCTAACTATTTTTAAACAGATACTATCCTGTTTGTAACTGCAAAAACTTTATCTTTGCGGTTAAACTTAAGGAGAACGATACAATTTGGATTTCCAATTATTACATACAGACCCAAGGTCGAACGCGAGAGCAGGAGTAATCACTACCGACCACGGTAAGGTGGAGACACCGGTTTTCATGCCGGTGGGGACCGTAGGCAGCGTGAAGGCGGTCCACATCAACGAATTGAAAGAGGATATCGGAGCAGAGATTATTCTTGGCAACACCTATCACCTCTATCTACGTCCCGGACTGGATATCCTGCAGCAGGCCGGCGGACTGCACAGGTTCAACAGCTGGAACAGACCGATGCTCACCGACAGTGGTGGTTTTCAGGTCTTTTCTCTGACTGAGAACAGGAAGCTGACCGAGGAAGGAGCCGTTTTTCAATCACATATCGACGGGTCAAGACATTTCTTCACCCCCGAAAACGTGATGGATATACAACGCATCATCGGGGCGGATATTATGATGGCTTTCGACGAGTGTACGCCCGGCGATGCTGATTATGCCTATGCGAAAAAATCACTCGACCTCACAGAGAGATGGCTGGAGCGATGTGTCACCCGATTCCGTGAAACGGAGTGCCCCTACGGACACAGCCAGGCACTCTTCCCCATTGTCCAGGGATGTGTCTATCCCGACCTTCGTCGACGTGCAGCAGAAAATGTAGCAGCCATAGGTGCGGAGGGGAACGCCATAGGGGGTTTGGCTGTAGGTGAGCCAACCGAGAAGATGTACGAGATGGTGGAGCTGGTGAACGAGATACTGCCAAAAGAGAAACCCCGCTATCTGATGGGTGTGGGCAAACCCGAGAACCTACTGGAAGCGATTGAACGGGGGGTGGATATGTTCGACTGCATCATGCCTACACGCAATGGGCGTAATGGTCAGATCTTCACGAAACAGGGGATAATGAACATGCGCAACGAACGGTGGAAAAATGACTTCTCCCCTATCGAAGAGGAGGGAGAATCATTTGTGGACAGGCTCTACAGTAAAGCCTACCTGCGTCATCTGATCAATGTGAACGAAATATTGGGTTTACAGATCGCCTCCATTCACAATCTTGCATTTTATGTATGGCTGGTGAAGGAGGCAAGAAGACACATCATCGCGGGTGATTTCTCAACGTGGAAACCGATGATGATTGAAAATGTAACAAGAAGGTTATGAACAGTGGAAACGATTTTCTGAAGCTTAAGCGGCTGGACTGGTACATCATCAAGAAGTTCCTGGGTACCTATGTTTTTATGATCGCCCTGATTATCTCGATTGCTGTGGTGTTCGACATCAACGAGAAAATAGACAAGTTCATGACAAACAACGCCTCACTGAAGGATATCGTTTTTGATTATTACCTCAACTTCATCCCCTTCTATACAAACCTGTTCAGCCCTCTTTTTGTTTTCCTTGCCGTCATCTTCTTCACCTCGAAGATGGCGAACAACTCTGAGATCACAGCCATCCTCTCTAACGGTGTCAGCTTCAAAAGGCTGATGAAACCCTACATGATTGCGGCACTGGTAATTGCACTCTTCACCTTTGTTTTCGGAGGCTATCTGATTCCTCCCGCCAACGCCACACGCATTGAATTTGAACAGAACTTCGTTGATCCGCGAAAGAAGAAGGTGGGAGACCGCGATATCCAGTTCAAGGTAGGACCGGGAACGATTGTCTACTTCGGCAACTTTGATATGGCGAGCAAGACCGGTTACAATTTCTCCATTGATCATTTCGACAGCCTGCAATTGGTCTCACGTCTTACAGCTCAATCTATCCGCTACGATTCAGCCTATCTGTGGACCATCAACAATTTTCAGATCCGGGATTTCGACGGGCTGAAAGAGACGATCACAAAGGGAACATCTATAGACACCACGCTGCGTATTGTCCCTGACGACTTCATCATCGCCAAGACCGATCAGCAGATGATGACATCCCCCCAACTGCGCCACTACGTACGCAGTCAAACCGAAAGGGGTATGGGCAATATACAGGCATTCCAGATTGAGTATCACTCACGCATTGCCTCGGTTTTCTCGGCATTTATCCTCACCATCATCGGCGCCTCCCTTGCAGCACGCAAAGTAAAGGGAGGTATGGGGCTCAACATCGGCATCGGACTGGTGCTGAGCATGGGATATATTCTTTTCATGACGGTCAGCTCAACCTTTGCCGTGAAAGGAGGTATGAGCCCGTTCATCGCTGCATGGATTCCCAACATCATCTTTATATTCATTGCTTTATACCTCTACAAGAAAGCACCGAACTAGTGGTAAGCTGGAAGCTATAAGCCAGAAGCTGGAAGTAACAGGTTATAAAAGGAAAACCAGTACAGAAATATTTCGACAATGAAACAAAAAAAGAGCAGTATTCTCATATTCATCCTTTTTTCTGTGGTCGCAGTGACACAGGCCCAGACAAAATACCCGACCATCGTGATCGAGACCAACTACGGCACCATGAAAGCGATGCTCTATGATGATACCCCAGTGCATAATGATCACTATCTGAAGCTGATCAAACAGGGATATTTCAACGGAACACTATTTCATCGTGTAGTGAACAATTTCGTGATTCAGGGAGGTGCACAGGACTCACGCAATGCTCCCGCCGGAGCAGTGATAGGCAGCGGACGCACCGACATGGAGCTGATGCCGGAGTTCCGCGAAAACAGGTTCCATAAGAAAGGAGCCCTTGCAGCTCCAAGAAAGGGTAATGATGAAAATCCGCAGAAAAAATCAGATGCCTCCCAGTTTTATATTGTTCATGGAAAAGTATATTCAGCGGGACGTCTGGACAGTATGGAAATGAATGTGAATGTACCCATTAAGAACGCATTGATCCGCACTTACTATGTCCCCCACAAGGAAGAGTTAGCCAGGCTGAAGGAGAACGACCCCAGTGGATTTAACGCGCTGCTGGATTCCGTGCTTGGTGTGGTCGACTCCCTTTACCTGGAAGCACCCGGCAAGTTTTTCTTTCCCGAAGGATTAAAAGAGGCCTACTCATCCATTGGAGGAGCCCATCATCTGGATGGGGAATACACCGTTTTCGG
>JAAYGM010000281.1 GCA_012727735.1 Bacteroidales bacterium
CCATATTACTGTTGTTTTCTGATGTGTCAGGTTGTACCTCCCGTCGTTTTAATTTCCCATAACTTCTGATGTTCAGTCGGAATAAAATCAATTTTGATTTTGTCTCATCAATGCGAGTTGATTTATATCCATCGTCTTACTTTCTTTTTATACGCAAGATAATCCTTTTGTTGCTTTTTCCGATCAACATATATCCCCTGATGGGAAACAGAAGTGAATATCGTATGTCTTGCATTTTTCTATCGCCCCATATTACTTAAATTTAAGGATGCTTACGCAAATTCATTGAATCCGGATGCTGTGGTGGAAACATACTTCTCTTATCACGGGGTTGTATCATCTGAATCACCTCACTGCCGGCCAGTAGGAAAGCACCGGTGCCGTATACTTCCCAGCTGTCCTCATTGAAGTTCTTGCGGGGATCGGCGCCGATGGGTTGTACCCATCCCACGCGACCCTCTTCGTTCACGCAGTTGTTCAGCGCTACCCAGCACCTCTCGATTGCCGGTGTGTAGGTGGTGTGGTCAAGCAGGCCGTTGTTCACACCCCAGGCGAGGGCATAACAGAAGAACCCTGACCCGCTCACCTCGCCGCCGGGGTAGGAGTCGGGGTCGAGCAGGCTGGCCCTCCAGAGGCCGTCGGCCTGTTGAAGTGAGAGGATGCGTTCTGCCATCTCTTTGTAAAGCTGTTCGTAGAAAGGGCGCTCCGGATAATCGGCCGGCAGCTCCTTCAGGATCCGTACCAGGCCTCCCATGACCCAGCCGTTGCCGCGCGACCAGAAGATCCGCTCACCGTTGGCTTCGTACCGGTCGTTGTTATCACCCTTGATCACGTAATTCAGGTCGCGGGCGAAAAGCTTCTCTTTCCAGTTGTAGAGCAGGTCGTAGCACTCTTTGAAATAGCGGTCGTTGTATTCATAATATTGCGGATCGTTCAGGGTCTTTCCCAGTTTCACCAGCACGGGCGGAGCCATGAAGAGGGCGTCGCACCACCACCACTTGATCACCTCGATGCCCCGGTGGGGGTAGGGGTTCTCGAACAGGAGGCGGAGCGTGTCGATGGTGGGCTGAATCATCTCCTGCCGCTGCTCGATCCGGTAGAGATCGATGTAGGTCTGGCTGATCGCAATGTCATCGGCATGATACCAGCGCCTGTGGGGACGCCATTGTGTGGAGTCATTCCCCATCGCCATCATCGCGTCGTAGATCGTCTGCGATTGTGTGGTCTCCCAGGCGGCGAACAGTCCGGCATAAAAAGCACCGTTGGTCCAGTCGTTCGGGGCATGGCGGGGATGGTTGATCTGCCACTCCGCAACCTTGTTCATGGTTTCTCTGATCCTCTCCGGATGGAAGACCGGATCCGCATTCCCGGCACAGCCTGTAAAGGATAGCATGATGATTGCTGCAAGAAAAGAAAGTATTTTAGTCATAATCAGTCTGTATTGTGTTTATTTGTATCTTTATCTCGCTCTGTTTTTGTCACCGGTTTTTTTCAATGAATCCATTTTCAACCGCAAATTTCAAATCATGAGTAGCTGTTGCTGATGAAATTTCTCTGAAGCTTTTCAGATCTGAATTTTCTAATATCTAGTCGGAACAAAATCAATTTGACTATTGTCATATAAAATATGGGTAAAAACAAGTCAAGAACGGTGAAATATATACTGGTTAATTGGTATAATCTTCATCAAACAAATGTCATCACCCATCTTTACACTCTTTAAAAGTTCAACATCGACTTCACAACCAAATGCTTTTTCAAAAATTACTTTGCTATAACCTGTGGTACAATGACACCAGGTGTTTGTTTCCAGTTTATCAACTTCGGCCAGCATGGGACAGGGACAAAACTCGAACTGCAGATAAAGTTCTCCATTGTGAAATGAGAGCCCGGCTTCTTTTGCCTTGTCGTGGCCGGCAAACTCCTCCAGACTGTTGGATATATCAACCAGCTCTTTCAATAGGGCCAGTTTATCCTCCATACCATAACCACATTGGCAATTCATCCTGATTTTTTTTACGGTTGATTTGTCAAAATGATCTTCCAGCCTTTTCATTGTGTTTTTCACCCACGTTGGATTGTCCTCCTTAACCCCGGTTACAATTTTTATGGCAGTTTCTTCATTGCTCTCTGCTTTCACTGCATGGTAAATGACTTGTTCCTGAATTTTTCTGATGTCAAACATTGTATTAATTTTATAGTTCAACAGAATTGAATCGTGTTCACATCCGGATGCAGTGGTGGAAACATACGTTTCTCATCGGTACCAGGGTTACATGAATTACAAAAATAGCAATTATTTAGTAAAACATCATTTTCCGGGCAGCCAAACATCACAATTTACCTCTTTAGCTGCAAATTATTTGTTTCAATTCCATCCTTCTTTTTGATACATTACCGGCTGTTGCTGCTGAGGCCTCATCATCTGAATCATTCACTGCTGTAATAGAGGCAGTGAAAAAGAAAATGCTTGTCTGATATTCCTATATTTGTTGTCTATTATCCTTATAAAATCCTGTTGTATCAAATAAAAATGTTTTCAGTTAAATGTAATAAATCAGATCCTAAACATACTATATAGTAAAGAGATGTTGTATGAAGCGTGATAAGGAGAAATTTCTCGAACTGCTTTCCGGATACCAGGGAATCATCCATAAAGTGAGCCTGGTCTATTTCCGCAACCCATCGGACAGGGAAGACAACGTGCAGGAGATCATCTATCAGCTGTGGAAATCCTTCCCGAACCTGAAGGATCATCAACGTATAGGGTCATGGATCTATGCCGTTGCGATCAATACCTCCATCTCGGGGATCAAAAAGCAATCGCGGATGGAATACAGGGAGTCGGTAGGTGAGCTTATTGCAGGTGCCGACCTGATGGATGAGATCACGCTGAACGAGTCGTCACGGTTGCTGCTTGATGCCATTCACGATCTGAGTGAGCCGGACAGGACCGTCATGATGCTCTGGTTCGATGAGCTGAGCTATGATGAGATCGCTGAGATCATCGGCATATCAAAGTCGAATGTGGGGGTGAGGATCAATCGTGCGAAGGAGAAACTGAAAAACAAACTTAACAATTAGGATGATGGAAAACAAAGAACTGCAACAGATATGGAGATCTATGGACAAGGCGATGCCGCACAGATCGAAAGATGAACTGAATCTGCTGCTGACATCGAAAACGAAGCAGACACTGCGGAAATTCCTGCTGATCACCGCTCTCTCTACAATGATCTCGGCAGGAGTACTGATCTTCTTGATCATTACATCGCTGCAGAGGCAGCACGATCCGCTCTACCTGCTGAACAATGCGCTACTTGGACTGTTTGTCCTCTTCGCGCTGATATCAGGAGTGATGTCGTGGTTGAAGCTGCGGCAGAACAGGTACGACCAGCCGTTGATAAGCTGGCTGGCGGAGAAGATTGCAATCCTATCAAGCTGGCTGAGCGGATGGAGGGGTAGACACTATCTGTTCATAATGCCGCCTCTCTACCTGCTGACGGTTTTGTCCATCCACGTTTATTTTGAGTATAAGACCTTCATGGAAGTGATGCGGACGGAGGAATCGGTTGTGGGGCTTATCGTGGCCCTGCCCGTGGGTCTCTTCGTCTCATACTATGCTGTTTCCATTATAAGGAAGTATCAGAAGAGAAACCTGGAGTTCCTGAAAGATCTTTACACACGGCTGAGCAGCATCTGAACAATCGTGACAGACTCAATTCGTTATGTATGAAAAGCGATTGAGGGTGGGGCAGATGCGTACCGGCTTTTTAGCTCAGAAGTATATCTCCACATCAAGCTGCCTTCCCTCTTCGGCCGCTTTTTTGTCCAGTCCTGTACCTATTGCCAGCCCAATGGGGATTCCCATCGCTATTCCAATACCCATAAATGCCATATTGCCGAGGCTGGCTCCGAAGGCAACACCGATAGGTACTCCAAACGCGGCGATACCCAGGGCCATCCAGATATTCCGATAGTGATTCTTCGGTACCAGCTTCAGCTCTTTCTCAATCAGTCTCAGGATATCAGATTGCGTCTTCCTGAGTTGTTTTCTCAGTTCTTCTTCTGTTCCTGAAGCCGGGTCTATCAGCTCAATGTTGGTATTGATGGCGTGAACAACCTCATCGGGGAGCTCCCTTTTTCTTAATTCTGATAACAGCTTCCCGAACTGCACATACAAATCGGTTAACTTTTTATTACTGTCGATGCCGTCTCTCTTTTTCAGTTCATTGATTTCCATTTTCTTCGATATGATCTGTTGTTATTCTATCGTGATCTCTTGTTTTCCGGCCACGCTTCTCTTCAACCAAATAATCACGATGGCACTGGTCAGCAGCAACGCGGCAACAATCACGAACACCATCGGTCCCATTTTCTCATAGAGCGATTTTCCCGTGAACAACAGACTGCCGGCGACAGCCAGCACAACGTAATAAATTCCCTGGAAGAGCCCTTTGTACTTCATGGGGGAGCTTCGGTAAACGGCATAGAGAAAAGTGGATGCAAGTATTGACTCAGCGATGAGCAGGAAGGAGTAGGATGGATAAATGATGAACTTTTCACTGATGACCTCCTTCAGCGAGGTGAAACCGGCAAAGGTCAGATAACCGGCGATTGCAAATGCCAGCCCGATAAGCATCATCTGAAAGATCCTGCCCCAGTGCATCGATCTGATACGCGTGACCCAACCAAAAAACAGCAGCATAAGGAACGGTAGGAGATACATTTCCATCGGAACCATCATGGAGGACAGCTCAGTGCCCTTCGCTGTAAGATCTTTCAGTGCCAGTGCCAGCGTGGTTCCCCTGAGTTGCAGTGAAAAATGGACCATCAGTGCTGTGATAAGAACTGACAGCAGGATAACCCTGTGCTGTTTTCTCATGGAAACGGAGGGCTGGTTGTGCTGCTGTGCTGCTGCCGGGTGGGGTATGCGGTATGTCCGGGAGAATTGCAGGAAAAGAAGCAATGCGGCCAGGCCGCAGGCTGCCGCCAGCAGGAAGATGGGGGTGAAGCCCCATCGTGCTTTCAGAAAGCCTGTGCTCAGTGGTCCCAGCAATCCTCCCAGTTCGGCCACAAAAGTAAAGAGGATGAATCCGGAGAGTCCCCGGAACTCGTTTTCTTTCTCATTGTAGATGTTCCCGAGCAGCACCACCATATTGGGGGTGGTCAGACCAATGCCGGCACCCAGCAGCACGAATGCGGCTATCAGCAGGAAGGTTACTTCAGTCAGGAAGGGGACCGCCAGGTACATCGCAGTCAGGAGTACAAAACCGGTGATCACAACTTTGTTTCTATTGCGCAGATCACCCAGTAATCCTGAGAAAAAGGTGGTGATCATCATCGCAACCATGAAAAAGCCGTAATAGAGGCTGATATTCTTCACCCCGGGTTGCACAATATCCATCAGGTAGTTCACCAGGATGGAGAGCACCAGGTAGAAGGCCACTCTTTCAAATAGCCTGGACAGGAGCAAGAAACCAATGCTCCTTTGCGCTGTTTTGCTCAGTCTGTTTTTCATTGCTCTTTATTTTGAATGAATAGTAATGCAAACGAGAAAGAAGAGCGATGCTCCGACGATGATGCGCGGATGAAAATTATTTTCTATTCTTCTTATCCTTCCGTAGCTTCTCTAAGCAGATCTTCCACGTCCAGTGCCCTGGTGAACATGTTGAGGGTGCCGTCGGCCTCCACGGGCCACTGCGCCTTGGGCTTATCCCAGTAGAGCTCCACGCCGTTACCGTCGGGATCGTTCATGTAGATCGCTTCAGAGACACCATGGTCACTCGCACCGGTGAGGGGATATCTCGCTTCCAGCAGCCGCTTCAGGATGAGGGCGAGGTCCCTGCGGGTGGGGTAGGCAATGGCGGTGTGATAGAGGCCCACACTGTCGACGGGTGCATTGGGCAATCCCTCGCTGTGCCATGTGTTCAGTCCGATATGATGGTGATAGCCGCCGGCAGAGAGGAAAGCTGCCTGCTTGCCGTGCATCATGGTGACCTCGAAGCCCAGCAGGTCGTGATAAAAAGTGAGTGCGCGCTCCAGATCAGACACTTTGAGGTGGATGTGACCGATGCGTACCTGGGTGGGTATAACATAGTTGCTCATAGGAAATATCTTTTAGTGATTACTGATTCATTCATTGAAGGTATCTGACAAAAATAGCAAATAATTCAATCCTGAACAGATATAACAATGATGAAGATGAAAAAGATCACTCTCCGGCGTAACGGATCAGCTCAAAACATAACTGGTCGATGTTGCCCGAGGCGGGATGGAAAGCTGAGACATTGGAGAGGATGATCACGGCAACTTTATTTGCCATGTTGATGGTCATGGAGGAGGAGTAACCGCCTGTGCCTCCGTTATGCCAGAATAGCTCCTGCCCTGTTTCAGATTGCAGGATGTGCCAGCCCAGCCCTGTTTTCATGCTGTCGTGCACGACAAATGTGGGGACTCTTGTCAGTGCGAGCTCTCTGTTTTCGGGATTGAACTGAGCCATCGCAAACCGGCCCAGATCGGCCGTGGTGGAGAGCACGCCGCCACCACCGGCCAGCACATCGAAATCCCAGTTGGAGGTGGTATCACCATTCGCGTTCAGGCCCCTCACCAGCCTGTCGCCTGCATCAGCGGAGCGGAAGAAGCAGCTGTGCATCCCGTACCGGTTGAACACCCTCTCCTGTAGCAGCTCCCCGAAAGAACTGCCCTGCGACAACCCAAGGGTGTATCCCAGCAAGCCGGCTCCCAGATTTGAATAGGAGTAGGTCGATGATGGTGCATGTTCAAACGTCATCAGCCTCTTCAGATAATCCTCAAGCTCTTTTTCTGTGTAGTTCTTATAGGGGTTGGATGCGTCTGACAGATTCAGGTTGACGGGGAGGCGGGGCAGTCCGGAGGTGTGGTTGGCCAGCGTTAAGAAAGTGATCTCCCTCTGCTCTTTGAAGGGGAAGGGATAATAGGGGTTGATGGAATCATCCAGCCCTATTTTACCTTCGGTGACCAGTGATGCCAGCAGGGTGGAGGTGAACACCTTGGTGATGGAGCCTGCCTCGAACACCTTCTCCTGATTGTCTGCCGGCTTGATGGTGTCGTTCTCCTTAATAACCCCATAGTAGGTGGTCTGATCGTGCTGAATGATGGCGATGGATAGTTGTGTCTGATTGGGCAGATCTTTCGTCAGGGGATAAATCAAATCAGCAATCTCTGCCGGATAACAGCTCAGCGCATTGATCGTGCTGCACTCCGTTATCTCCGGATCCTGATCTATCTCATAACCTGGAGCACTAATAAGGGGGGCGATGAGGGAAATAATTGCCGCAAAAACGGCCATCATGAAATAGCGGAGCCTGTTCATATTCATTGAATTGACTTTTATTCATTGCAAAGATGGGAAAATGAAATGAAAAAAAAGTGTCGGTCCGTAACTATTTGCCTGTTGAAACGAGTTTTAACAATAGTAATCGTGAAAATATGTAGATAAAAAGCAAGAAAATAGTATACTTGTAAATAAATTTCACACAGAGAAGGGATGAAACATGCTCGTTATATTCTGCTGCTGGTGGTAATGCTTATCACCTCTACCTATGCCGGAGCACAGGAGCTGCTGCGGTATAAAGGGCAGCTCTCGGCCTACTCCCACCTTAACACAAACAACTACTACCCCTGGTGGAACGGCGTGCGTTACATCCCCCAGCTGAACCTGGAGCTGCCGGCAGGGGAGAGAAGGATGCTCGACTTTGAAGCGTCGGCCAACCTCTACGGGAACATGGGGATGAGCGATCTCACCAATTATAACTGGAACGGGAGGATCAAGCCCTACCGCCTCTGGGCACGTTACTCCGGCAGTCAGTTTGAACTGCGCGCTGGACTGCAGAAGATCAACTTCGGGTCGGCCTCCATCCTGCGTCCGCTGATGTGGTTCGACCAGATGGACCCGCGAGACCCACTGCAGCTGACCGACGGGGTATGGGGTCTCCTCGGCCGTTACTACTTCCTGAACAATGCCAATATATGGCTCTGGATGCTGCATGGCAACCATGATCCGAAAGGATGGGAACAACTCGGCACCCACCGCTCACTGCCCGAGGTGGGGGGACGACTGCAGTATCCTGCCGGCAGCGGCGAGGCTGCCCTCACATACCACTACCGTGTTGCGGATGGCAGTGCGCTTGCGGAGGAGCCTTTCCGTTACGACAGGATCCCGGAGCACCGCCTGGGGCTCGATGCAAAATTCGACCGGGTGGTGGGTTACTGGGTGGAGGCTTCCTGGACACATATGAAGAGGAATGTGGGAATCATGACCAACCAGCAGATTCTGAACCTCGGTGTGGACTACACCTTCGGGTGGGGTAACGGGCTGACACTGACCTGGGAGCAGCTGCTGGCAGCCTATGATGAGCAACCGTTTCGCTTTCAGGAGCCGTTCACCTTCTCACTGCTCAGCGCCCGCTACCCGGTGGGGCTGTTCGACGAGGTGAGTCTGATCGCCTATTTCGACTGGCGCAACAAATCGTCCTACAACTTCATCAACTGGCAGCGGCAGTTCAACAGGCTGACACTGCACATGATGGGGTACATCAACCCGAAGAATTACAATATACCCACGC
>JAAYGM010000282.1 GCA_012727735.1 Bacteroidales bacterium
GAATATCTCTCTGGGAGGAGCGGTGAACAGCATCCGCTATCGTCTGAACGATCAGTTTCCCGATAACGGTGACCAGAACGGTAGCCGACACTTCCCCCTGATCATCTCGCCACGTCTGGGAATCAACTATGCCCCCACTTCGCTGCTGGCGCTCTACGCCTCCGTAGGTCACGGCTTCTCGATGCCATCACCCGAGGAGACGCTCCTGCCCGAGGGAGACATCAACAGGGAGCTGGAGCCGGAGCAGGGGATCCAGTACGAAGCAGGCATGCGACTGCACCTGTTCAGCAGTGCCACGCAGCTGGAGGCATCGCTCTACCTGATCAACCTCAACAACCTGCTGGTTACAAAAAGACTGTCGGAGGATATCTTCACCGGCATCAACGCCGGCAGAACAAGACATACAGGACTCGAGCTGATGTGGCGGCAGCAGCTCCTCCATCTTTCCACATTCCCGGGAAGGCTCCAGCTAAACGCCAACTACACCATCTCTCGTAACCGTTTTATTGCCTTCACCGACAATGGTGAGCGGTACGACGGCAACAAGCTACCCGGTATACCCGCAGCAGTCACGCAGGCAGCCCTGCAGTGGCGACCGCTGCCACAACTAAGTGTGGAGGCGCAGCTTCAACAGATAGGCACACAATATATCGATGATGCCAACAGCCTCATCAATGAGGGGTACTTTCTGGGTAACCTGAAAGCATCGTGGCGCTGTCGTGCCGCCAGGAAGGGTGACGTGCTGCTGTTTGCCGGTGTGAACAACTTCACCAACACCCACTACGCAGCCATGCTCACGGTCAACGCCGTTGCCTTCGGCACTGCCGAGCCCAGGTATTACTATCCCGGCATGCCAAGACACTACTATGGGGGGTTATCGTGGCATTTTTAGCCGGCGAGGGTATGCATCATCTTGTCGAGGTTAAGGCTCCGTGCAGAGGCATCGAAGATCTTGCGGTACTCACCGTCTTGCGCATAGAGAGATTCGTGACTTCCAGACTCTACCATCCGTCCCTCTTTCATCACATAGATGCTGTCGGCATCGACGATCTGTGAGAGTGAGTGGGAAATAACGGCTACGGTACGGTTCTTCTTGATGGCATCGAGGCTCATCTTGATATGCTCCGTGGCGATGGCATCGAGGCTGGCGGTAGGCTCATCGAGGAAGATCACCGGTGGGTTCTTCAGAAACAACCGCGCGATGGCGATACGCTCCTGCTGGCCGCCACTCAGCTGCCGTGCATCGGTATCATAGCCCGCAGGGAGCTCCAGCACCTGCTCATGCAGGTAGGCACTGTTTGAGGCTTCTATCACCTGCTCACGGGTGGCTCCTGTATCACCGTAGAGAATATTGTCATATATGGTCCCATTGAAGATATGGTTCTTCTGCAGCACCAACCCGATGTTATCACGTAGTGACTCATTTTCATACTCTTCCAGCTCCAGACCGTCAAGATAAATCTGACCACTGTCGGGCTGATAGAACTTGCACAACAGATTGATGAGTGTGCTCTTTCCCGCACCACTCAATCCCACGATGGCGGTCGTCTTCCCCGGCTTAAGGGTGAGGTTCACATCATAAAGAGCCTGCTTGCCATTGGGATAGGTGAAGTTCAGATGCTCCACACGGTATGCTCCCTGCACCTTCTCCGCCTTCACCCTTCCGCTCACCTCCGGCGCATCATCGTCCCCCAGCACGGTGAAGAAACCGTCGGCATAGATC
>JAAYGM010000283.1 GCA_012727735.1 Bacteroidales bacterium
CGGCCAGCTGAACGCGAAAAACTATTACAGCATTTTCAGTTTTCAGAAGAGGGGATTGCCATTTTTTCAGAAGACCAGAAGGAGGTGTACAGCAACTCCCATTTCCTGCAGTACCTCAATGTCATCCTGGACAAACCCACGCTCGAGACAGAGCAGCTTTTTTCTGATCCCGTTTTTGGAGATGTGGTCAGCTTTCTTAAAGAGGATGGCAGGGCGGAGAATATGTTCTCCCAGCGAATAGAAAAAAGCGGCAAGCAGTTCAATGTGCGGGTCATCATTTTCGATGATCAGAGTTTTGAACTCTATATCAGTGATATCACCAAGCTGGAGAAAAGACGTCTGCTCAAACAGGAGATGACCAATAACATCGCACATGAGCTGCGTACGCCGGTGACCAGCATCCGCGGTTACCTGGAGACTATCCTGAGCCTTTCCGGGAACAGTGTTGATGAGCGTACCCGCGGTTTCCTCGACAGAGCCTACACACAGACCATCCGGCTGTCTGAACTGATACAGGATATCAGCATGCTCACCAAAATTGAGGATGCCTCCGATCGTTTCGTTCAGGAGCCGGTGCCGATGAAGGAGCTGTTGAACGAGCTGGAAGCCGATCTGTCAGATAAGCTCAGAGAGAAGGGCGACAACCTCCTGGTCGATGTAAGTGACAAGGTGGTCCTTTATGGAAACAGTACCCTTCTCTATTCCATCTTCCGTAATCTGACGGAGAATGCCATCGCTTATGCCGGTGAGAAGATTGATATTGTGATACGTTGTTACAGTGAGAACGACGAGGCCTATTACTTCGAATTTTACGATACCGGCACAGGAGTGGCAGAGAAGCATCTGGTACGTATTTTCGAGCGATTTTACCGTATCAATGAAGGCAGAACACGTAATACGGGCGGCTCGGGACTGGGCCTCTCCATCGTGAAGAATGCGGTCCTCTTTCATAAAGGAAGCATCCTGGCAAAAAATCGCTCCGGGGGAGGTCTCTCTTTCCTGCTCACCTTCCCGAAGGTACGTAAGCAGTAGAAAGAAACCCGCGAAGCAATCGCAAAAAAGTGGTGCGTTTCATTTTATCGTTGTATATTTGCTTTTTCTAAAATAGTAACCGTATGGAACGGGCACGCGCATCATGCAATGCAGAAGTTCCATGCGACATTCATAAAAAAGAATAAAAATATTATCGTATGAAATATGTAGGAGCACATATCAGCGCATCGGGAGGTGTAGAGAATGCACCGGTCAACGCACACAAAATAGGGGCGGGCGCATTCGCCTTTTTTACAAAAAATCAGCGGCAATGGTTTGCCTCTCCCTACACAGAACTGAACATTGATCTGTTCAGATCACGCTGTGAAGAGCTGGGGTTCTCACCCGATTATATCCTTCCGCACAGCAGCTACCTGATCAACCTGGGTAACCCGGGTGAGGAGGAGGTCAACAAGTCACGTGCCGCCTTCAACGATGAGATGAAGCGGTGTGAGCAGCTGGGCCTGAACAGGC
>JAAYGM010000284.1 GCA_012727735.1 Bacteroidales bacterium
GCCACCGCGTGATCCAGGCTTTCTGCCCTGAAGAAGATCCAGGCGAAGAGGGTCAATCCGAAAGTCGACAGCATGGCCAACGTCTCTTTCATTGTGGGCAGGCGCTTACCCTGTGCCACCGTTTCCAGATTAGCCCTGTTCTTCTTCGTAAGCAGAAGCGGGAGGAAGTAAACCGCGTTCAGTGCTCCCCAGATGAGAAAGGTCCAGTCGGCACCATGCCAGAAACCACTCACCAGGAATATGATGAACGTGTTTCTGATCTTCATCATCACGCTGCCCCTGCTGCCTCCCAGAGGGATATAGAGATAATCCCTGAACCATGTGGTCAGTGAGATGTGCCATCTCCTCCAGAACTCAGCGATATCTCTTGAGAAATAGGGAAAAGCAAAGTTACGCATCAGGTTGATGCCGAACAACCGTGCCGTACCGATCGCTATATCGGAGTAGCCGGAGAAATCGCCATAGATCTGAAAGGTGAAAAACAATGCACCCAGAAGAAGGGTACTGCCCGACATATCGGCGGATTGATTGAAGATGGTGTTGGCATATTCGGCACAGTTGTCGGCAATGACGATCTTCTTGAACAGCCCCCACAGGATCTGCCTGAGACCATCAGCCGCCTGCACCGGATCGAATTGCCGTTTCCTGTAGAACTGAGGCAGGAGGTTGGTGGCCCGCTCAATGGGTCCCGCAACCAGCTGGGGGAAGAAGCTGACATAGGCGAAGAATGAGATGACATCGGTTGTGGGACTGATCTTCTTCCGGTATACATCTATCGTATAACTCAATGCCTGAAAAGTATAAAAGCTGATGCCGACAGGCAGGATGATCTTCAGGCTGCCGGAGGAGATCTCTTTCCCGAACAGGGAGAATGCTTCAGTGAAACTCTCAACAAAAAAATTGTAGTACTTGAAATAGCCCAGTATGAGAAGGTTAATGATAATATTGAGAGCAGTAATCAGCCGCAACCTCTTCCGGGCAGCTCCCTCCTCATAGTTATAGCGCACGTAACGAATTCTCAGGCCACTCAGCCAGCTCAGGAGAATCGTTATCCCCATTAAAATCAGGAATCGCCAGTCCCACCAGCCATAAAAAACAAAGCTGGAGACAACCAGTAACAGGTTTTGTAATTTCAGATTTCTGTTGGTGACAAACCAATATAATAGGAAAACGACAGGAAGAAAAATGGCAAAGTCGAGTGAGTTGAAAAGCATCTTTTTTCGCTTATAACAAAGGAGTAAAAACAGGGTTCTGGTTATTCAGAGGCAAAGATAAATATTTTATTTCAGAGATTTTATACTTTTATCAGCTATTCAACATTCGCAGGTATCCCCGCATATTTTATAATGCTAAAAACGTATAACATGCGAAAGTTCATCCGGCTATCTTGCTTTGTGAGTGAAACAAAAAAAAATCCCTGCCAATTGCCTGGTAAGGATTTTCTGCTGTTCAGCGGAGAGAGAGGCTCTACCCAATCGGTTTATTTAAGTTTGCTGCGATTAATCAATCTAATATACC
>JAAYGM010000285.1 GCA_012727735.1 Bacteroidales bacterium
CAACGGATTTATCAGTCCCGAGAATCAGGTGCTCGATGTGGGTGTGAATGAAGATCTGGTAAGCCTTTTCTCTACTGCCATAAGAGTGGCAAAAGAGGATAAGGTATCCACTCAGCAATATCTGGCAGGCATCGTATTTAATATCTTGGGTACTATTTTGTCGCAGGCACAAAATAAGAACTTCGAATCAAGAGAGTCAGCCCAGAAAATTGAACGGGCGAAGATCATCATGATTGAAAACATCAATAAAAGCCTCGATATTAAAGGTATTGCAGCCAACCTGGGTATCAGTTACTCATTGTTCAGAAAAGAGTTCAAGGAGTATACGGGTTATGCACCGGCACAATATTTCCAGGAGTTAAAACTACGTACGGTCAAAGAGCTGTTGGCTGAAACAAATCACTCCATCAAAGAGATCGCCTACGAACTTAATTTCAGTTCGTATGAATATTTTTTATCATTTTTCAAGAAACGAGTAGGCTCAACTCCCATGGAATACAGGAATATGGGAAGAATAAAATAGAGGAGTCCGAAAAAAAACACCCATTTTTTATCACATATGGATATAAAGAAATCAATCACGATATCGGTACTGGCACTGATACTCTGCCTCTATGTCAATGCACAGAAGAATCCGGCACCATACGGACTTAATGTAAACCTGCTAACTGCTCCTGAGAAAGTACTTTTAAACGGATATCCCGTCTTCACACCCCTGGATGAAGCGGTCACACACAGGGAACGATTCCAGTTTACGGAGGTGAGCAGCTTTAAACCCTTCTTCGGATGGATTGTCCCCTCCGAGGAGAACAATACAAGACAGACAGCATACAGGATAGAGGTCGCTTCAGATAAAGAGATGTTGCTGAACGACTCGGCCGACTTTTGGGATTCTGGCAAAGTGCAAAGCAGTCAATCCACGAATATTTCCTATAATGGAAAACAGCTGACGCCGGGAAGCGTCTTTTTCTGGAGAGTCAAATTATGGAAGAACCGTAGTGAGGAGTCAGCCTACTCCGAAATCCTGCAATTCAAAAGTGCCGACACGTTTATGGACTATGCAACTGACAGATATCCCATTCAAAAAAAAGATGATTACCCCCTCATCATTAATCCTGTAGGTAACAACAGATACTTTGCCGATTACGGTAAGGCAGCTTTCGGTAGATTACGCCTGAACCTCTATTCAGAAAATGGAACCGACAGCGTGACTATTCATCTGGGTGAAGCAGAAAAAAATGGAAGCGTGGATCCTGATCCGGGTGCATCCATTCGCTATTCACGTATGAGAATCAAGCCGGAAAAAGGATGGCACACCTATATCCTCACCATACCTCCCAATCAGCGAAACACCGCTTCACAGGCCGTCCTGATGCCGGATTATATAGGAGAGGTGACACCTTTTCGTTACTGTGAGATTGAGGATTACCCCTACCCGCTGCAGGAGAAAGATATGATTCGTGAGAGTGTTTTTTACCCTTTCGACGAATATGATTCCCACTTTCACAGTGCTGATACCCTCCTGAACAGTGTGTGGGACCTGAGCAAATACTCCATCAAAGCAACCTCTTTCGCAGGTGTATATATTGATGGTGACAGAGAAAGAATCCCCTATGAAGCCGATGCTCTCATCAATCAGTTATCTCATTACTGCGTGGCCCGTGATTACAACATGGCACGGTACACCCACGAATACCTGATACACCGCCCCACATGGCCCACAGAATGGATCATGCAATCGGTACTGATGGCATGGGAGGATTACATGTACACCGGTAACATCAGTTCACTGGTCCAATTCTATGATGATCTGAAAGCCAAGACGCTGACAGCTCTCTCTGATGAACAAGGTTTTATCAGTACCCGTACGGCAAAAGTGACACCTGAGCTACTCCGGTCGATCCATTTTAACGGTCAGTTGCGTGATATTGTGGACTGGCCGCATACCGGCATCCTGGGTCTGGAGAAGGAAGAAGGAGGTGAAGCAGACGGCTTCATCTTTACCGATATCAACACGGTGGTGAACGCTTACCATTACAGGGCAATTGTATTAATGGCGGAGATCGCAAAAGCCGTTGGAAAAGAGGAGGATCAACAATTTTATTCCGAACGTGCTGCCAGACTGAAGAGATCATTCAACAATGCACTTTTCGATAAAAAAAGAGGGGTTTACAGGGATGGAATCGGCACCGATCATGCATCCCTTCACGCCAACATGTTCCCGCTTGCTTTCGGGCTTGTGGAGGAGAGGAATGTGGCATCGGTACTGGCATTTATCCGTTCAAGGAAGATGGCTTGCAGCGTCTATGGTGCACAGTTCCTGCTCGATGCCCTCTATGACCATCACGATGCGGCGTATGGCCTGGAGCTGCTCACCTCCACCAGCGACAGAAGCTGGTACAACATGATACTTACAGGCTCAACGATCACGACTGAAGCCTGGGACAACAAGTACAAACCCAATCAGGACTGGAACCATGCATGGGGAGCAGCCCCTGCCAACCTGATTCCACGAAAGCTGATGGGCATAATACCATTGGAGCCGGGCTTCCGAAAAATAAGAATCAAACCACAACCTGCCACGCTGGAGAGTGCAGAAATAATGCATCCCACAATTCGTGGAGATGTTATGGTAAGATTTGTCAACAATCCCGGTCAATCATTCCTGCTTGAGGTGACCATCCCCGGCAACACATCAGCCGAAGTACATCTTCCGTTCTACTCAAAGAAACAGAAAGTGCTTCTTGACAATCAACCAATTGCCTATCGCAGAGATGGTGACTTTTCTGTCATAGACAATATCGGATCGGGAAACAGAGTGTTCACAGTGGAGAGATAATTAACTGAAAGGTGATATGCGTCTATATAACGCTGATCTTTATCATCACATCAAAATTTAAATTTATTTTAAATAAACGGCATTGATGCTAATTCTTGTAAATTTTTATTAATTTATTTGCTTCTTTTTTGATAAATAATTAATCTTGTAACTCTCCGTCTTTTGCACATAATCAATGCGCGAAAAAGATCCGTTTTGCATATTTATTAACCATTAAATGTTGTGCATCATGAAATGTAAAAATTTTATTTTGCCGATAATCTGTTTCATCTTATTATCGTGCGAAGGAGAGACTATTGACCCAATAGGGGTGAGTAAAGCTGTGCGTCTCAATGCTGAGATTGAAGGGATGAGAACCCGTATGTCAGGCTCGGCCTGGGAGAAGGGTGATGCCATCGGGGTTTATATGAAGAAAGCGGGTGTGAACCTTGATGCATCGGCACTTGCACAGAATGTGGAATATCGCTATAGCAACACATCCGGGTTTGTAGCCAGAAATCTGTCTGATGCTCTTTACTTCCCGTTCAAAGAATCCGCCGTAGATTTTATCGGTTACTATCCCTTCCGGGAGGATATCACAGGGTTCAACTATCCGGTGAATCTCAAAAACCAATCGAATCAGGCTGCCATCGACCTGTTATATTCCGACAATGTCAAGGGCAAAAGTGAGAACGACACCATTGTCAATCTTTCATTTTCGCACCAGCTGTCAAAGCTGGTGTTACAGGTAACCCATTACAGGGGGATTGATCTGAGCGGTTTGTCGGTGATTCTCACCAGTGTGCCCACTGAGAGCAGCTTCAATCTGACAGACGGGTCGCTCTCCGCATCTTCCGGCGTAAAAGATATTGCAATGGGAGTAAATGTGGATGGCACCATTGCTGAGGCAATCCTACTACCAGGCACCGACCTGTCTGAGAGTCACCTCTGGCTTCTCCTGGGGGATGACCAGGTATACCATGTAGCTCTTCCGGACACTGTCACCACCTCCCTAAAGCAATCCTCCCGCTATCTCTTTCACGTTACGCTCAGCACAGATGTGAAGGCGGCTGTCACCACCGGGGAGATTACTGACTGGTTGGATGAACCTTCACAATCGGTCTCTGCCGATCGTACTGAAGATGATCCTCCGCTCATCAAGGGATCAAAGAGAGACCCCTACACTGTAGCCGAGGCTTTAGTCAATCAGGGTGAGACAGCGGCATGGGTAAAGGGTTATATCGTCGGTGCCTTTGACGGTGCTATCAGCAGGTTCGTAACCGATACCACAGGACAGGTGCGAACCAATGTGGCACTGGCCGACCTGGCAGGTGAGACGGATGTGTCCAATATGCTCCCGGTAAATATCACCCTGGTGTCACTGAAAAATGCACTCAATATAACGGACAACCACGGTAATATCGGCAGGGAGGTTATGATCAAAGGAGATCTGGCAGCCTATTATTCCGTTCCCGGTTTGAGGGAGACCAAAGCATATCAATTTCCGGACTGATAAACAAAAGTGAGCCTTCGGTTGTTTTCTGTTAAAGAAATTGCATGAGTAAGACAGCCTGTAAGGACGAGAATGTGATAATGAACGATGAACCCCGCTTTAAATGCAAGAAATGCGG
>JAAYGM010000286.1 GCA_012727735.1 Bacteroidales bacterium
CTCCATGAAGAAATCGACCGCATCGGCCGTACAACCCATGTTGGATACCTCGGCGACGAGTATCACACCGTTCTCTTTCAGCTTTCTGGCATCTTCCAGATTCAGTTCGTTCTGAATGGCACAAGGCAGTGCGATGTCCACCTTGCACTCCCACGGTTTCTTACCCGGGTAGAAGACAGCAGTGGGGAATTCATCGGCATAGGGAGCCACCACATCATTGCCGGAATTGCGCAGCTCCAGCATATAATCAATTTTCTCCGGTGTGTTCACCCCATCAGCATCGTAGATATATCCGTCGGGGCCTGATATAGCCACGACCTTTGCTCCCAGCTCGGTGGCCTTGGTCACGGCACCCCATGCCACATTTCCGAAACCGGAAACGGCAACGGTCTTGCCGATAAGGCTGATCTGATGAGCTTCACACATTTTCTCCACGAAGTAGAGCGCACCAAAGCCTGTTGCCTCGGGGCGCAGGCGTGAACCGCCAAACGACATCCCTTTTCCAGTGAAGGTGCCGGTATGTTCGCGTGCCAGCTTCTTGTACATGCCGAACATGTATCCCACCTCACGACCGCCTACACCAATATCACCGGCAGGCACATCGGTATCGGGGCCTATGTTTCGCCAGAGCTCCATCACGAAAGCCTGGCAGAAACGCATGATTTCCGCTTGTGAGCGGCCCTTCGGGGCAAAATCCGATCCACCCTTACCACCTCCCATGGGGAGCGTAGTGAGCGCGTTCTTGAATGTCTGCTCAAAACCTAAAAACTTGAGGGAGGAGAGCGTCACAGAGGGGTGGAACCGAATACCACCTTTGTAGGGCCCTATGGCACCGTTGAACTGTACACGGTAACCGATGTTCACATGTACTTTCCCGTTGTCATCTACCCAGGGAACACGAAAGGTAAAAACACGATCGGGCTCAACAATGCGTTCTATGATGCCCGCTTTGTCAAATTCCGGATGTTGGTTGTATACATCCTCGATAGAAACCAGCACTTCTCTCACGGCCTGAAGGTATTCAGACTCGCCCGGATGTTTGGCCTCGAGCTGTGTCATTATGTCATTCACTCTCATATAAAAAAGGTTATTTAGGGGTTTAATCTAACAAAGGTATAGAATATTTTAGAATTATGATATTATTCATCCGCTTTTTCATCAAAAAGAGCGCTTTTTTTTACTCTTTCACAGTATCGCATATGATGCTCATATTTAGCTTATTACCAATAACAAAGAAAAGAGGTTCTTTCTGTTGACAATTGATATCTTCCTGTCAGAATAAGTTCATTTTCTCAAAAATGAACCGCTATTATCATGAAAAGTGAAAGAGAGGTTTCCACTGTTCTTTTTTCATCTTTACCTACACCACCAGGTTCAGAATAAAAGTTTCGTTTTTTACGCATAAATGCCTATTTTTGTCGTAGTAATCTGCACGTTTTAGTGAAGCTGCGGGCAGACACTTTTTTTCAATCTTATTTTCATGGCAAAAAACAAACTGGCTAAATTTGCCGACATGGCAACCTACGACAATGTGTTCCAATACACCTTTGCAACGTTGACAAAAGAGGGATTTCCCCTGAAGGGCAGGTGGCACAGCTTTTTCGGGAACGATCATCCCATCGTTCTGGAGCTGGGTTGCGGCAAAGGTGAGTACACGGTGGGACTGGCACGCAAATTTCCCGACAAGAATTTTATCGGTATCGACATCAAAGGGGCACGCATGTGGAAAGGGGCTTCTGAAGCGCTGGAGGAGCATCTCACCAACGCCGCTTTTCTGCGTACGCACATCGAGCTGATCGATCACTTCTTCGCTGAAGACGAAGTGTCCGAGATATGGATCACCTTCCCCGACCCGCAGATGAAAAAGGTCAACAAGCGACTCACCTCCACACGGTTTATGAAAGCCTACAGCCGGATACTGAAGAAGGAGGGGATCGTTCACCTGAAGTCAGACAGTAATTTCCTCTACACCTATACCAGGGCAATGATTGAAGAGAACGGGCTCCCGGTTCTTTTCGTGAGTGACGACCTCTACAACTCCAACCTGGAGGATGATATCCTCGAAATTCAGACTTTCTATGAACAACAATGGCGCAGTCGCGGTTTATCTATCAAGTATATCCGTTTTGTCTGCCCGAAAGCGGCAGAATGGCGTGAACCGGATATTGAGATTGAGAAGGATCCGTATCGCAGTTTCGGCAGAAACGCGAGAACTGACAACTGATAACTGACAACTGAACACTGAACACTGACAACTGACAAGAAAAATGGCAATTTACCCACAGTTAATTATTGATGCACTGAAAAATGTGCGCTACCCGGGAACGGGTCAGGACATTGTTTCTGCCGGAATGGTGGAAGACGATATCCGCATTGAGGGAATGAAAGTGAGCTTTACGCTGATCACTGAGAAAGCGCATGACCCTTTTATCAAATCGGTCGTGAAGATGGCTGAACAGGCTGTTCTCAACTATGCAGACAAAGAGATTGAGATCAAGGGAAACATATCGGTCAAGTCGAAGCAGGCACCACGCCCTGCGCTGCCCGAACTGCTACCCGGGGTGAAGAACATCATTGCCGTAGCATCGGGTAAAGGAGGCGTCGGGAAAAGCACCGTCTGCACCAACCTGGCCGTAGCACTGGCACAAAAAGGATACAAGGTGGGATTGCTTGATGCCGATATCTTCGGCCCCTCTGTCCCCAAAATGCTCGGGGTGGAGGATGCAGCTCCCCTACTGGAGAAAAAAGAGGGACGTGATATGATCATCCCCATCGAGAACTACGGCGTAAAGATGCTCTCCATCGGCTTTTTCGTTAAGAAAGAGGATGCGGTGGTATGGCGGGGAGCCATGGCAGGCAATGCACTGAAGCAGCTGATAGCTGATGCCGACTGGGGTGATCTGGATTACTTCCTTATCGACTTCCCGCCGGGCACAAGTGATATACACCTCACCCTGGTACAGACACTCCCCATCACAGGTGCCGTGATCGTGAGCACACCGCAGGAGGTGGCGCTGGCCGATGCCCGCAAAGGGATCAACATGTTCACGGGCGATAAGGTGAACGTACCCATCCTGGGACTGGTGGAGAATATGGCCTGGTTCACACCGGCTGAGCTGCCCGAGAACCGCTATTACATCTTCGGAAAAGAGGGATGCAGGAAGCTGGCCATCGAGAATGGCTATGCCCTGCTGGGTGAGATACCCATCGTACAGAGCATACGTGAAGGAGGTGATGACGGGCAGCCTGTGGCGCTCAATGAGCACAGCATCACCGGCATGGCCTTCTCTGCCCTTGCCGACAACCTGGTGCTGGCGGTGGATAAACGCAACCGGGAGCTGCCAAAGACAGGCATCGTTGAGGTCACACGCAAATAGCAGCTGAAAGCTGATCGCTGAAACCCAAACCGCTGAGGGCAACATCAACCCCGGCCAAAAGCCGATTGCTGACAACTGACAACTGACAACTGAACCATATGAAAAATAAACGAAACAGATCGGGATTATATTTAGCTGTTATTGCCGTGATCCTGCTTGCAGCCTATCTGACCAACCCCGGGGAGGAGCTCCACAAAGAGAAGCTGAAGATAAAACTCACCGAGGTCCTTGATGAGACAATGCTCGAACGGCAAGATAACCTGATCATCTTTGGCGCATGGGAGCTGGCAGGTGGTAAGATGGTTGAAGCATTCACCGAAAATTATGTTTCCGTTGACAACTATTTTATCTTTTCCCTCACCCGGTTGCACTGGGAAGGTGAATCCTATATTGTAGGTATCGGTGGTTTCAGGCAGGTATATATTACCAAAAGATTAAACAACGAACTGGCAGAGAACATCATTGACAACATTGAGAATATGGTGATCGACTCCCTGCCCGGCTTCCTTAAATAAAAGGTTGAAAAATAAACACCATCACAGCATGAACAAACACCCGCTCAGCTCGTTTCAATACTGCCCCAGATGTGGTGCCGGCAACTTTACTGAAAACAATGAAAAATCGAAGAAGTGTACCGCCTGCGGGTTTGTTTACTATTACAACTCATCGGCAGCGGTAGTGGCAGTGATTGAGAATAAAAAGGGAGAGATTCTGATTGCACGCAGGGCGAAAGAGCCGGCGAAAGGAACACTGGATCTGCCCGGCGGTTTTGTAGATATGCATGAGACAGCAGAAGAAGCGGTAAGAAGGGAGATCAGGGAAGAGACCGGCCTCACTGTTACTGCAGCACAGTATCTTTTCTCTATCCCCAACACCTATCGCTACTCGGAGTTCGAAGTGCAGACGGTCGACCTCTTCTTCAAATGTGAAGTGAGCGACTTCAACGGGTTGAAAGCAGATGATGATGTCATGGAGCTGGCGTTCATCGCTCAGGACAAGCTGAATCCAGAAGCGTTCGGATTGAGTTCCATCCGCCAGGGGATTGTAAAATATTTGCAGATTGTGAATTAATTATTGACGATAAGAATAAAGCAATAAAGAGATCCGGATCCATCAAACAGAAATAAAATATGAGAAAAATAATCCTATTATTCACGCTTGCCCTTGTAACACAGATCGCAACGGCCCAAAGAACAGCTTATCACACGCAGCCGGAGAAACTGTTCAATCAGGGAAAAGAGATGTTCCTCGAAGGGAACTATGTGGGTGCAAAGGATATGCTATCGCGGTTCACCATGGTGAGCGATGATGCTTATCTGAAAGAAGAAGCCGCATATATGACTGCTGTATCCTCCTTCATGGGCGGCAGCGAAAATGGAGGAGAGATACTGAAAGCGTTTCTCGACCGCTATCCTGAGACCGTCCACCGCCACCTTGTGAGTTTCCTTATCGGCTCCTCTCACTACGACAAAAAAGAGTGGGAGGCAGCAAGGATATGGTTCAATCTGGCCGACCTGGATTACCTCACAATGCAGGAGCAGGAGGATTACAGCTTCCGCACAGGTTACACCCATCTGCAGCTGGGAAATAAAGAGGAGGCCACCCGTTTTTTCGGACTGCTCTCACAGAACAGCACGAAATACAGGGATGCAGCCGATTTCTACCTGGGTTACATTGACTATTCTAACAGTGATTACGCCGGGGCGCTGCAACGTTTCCAGCGGCTGAAAGAGCTGCAGCCCAGGGCCGCAGACCTGAAAGAGGCCGAACAGTATCGCCGGCCCCTCACTGCCATCGCCTTGGTGGAGATCTCCGTGACGATAACCTGGATCTCCACCTGCCGCTGCGCCACGTCCAGCGTTTCAATGAGCTCCAGAATGCGTTCCAGCTCCCCAGGGGGTGCTGTAATGGTCAGCACACTGCCCTCGCGCTCCCCTTTGACATAGCTGGCCAAAAACGATGGCAGAGCGGACATGATCTCCCCCGCGGTGACA
>JAAYGM010000287.1 GCA_012727735.1 Bacteroidales bacterium
TGTGGGATTACCCGATAATGGCAATTTTAAGATCGGTGATACCCTTACATCAGGCGAATTGTTGCATTTCAAAGGACTGCCCAGCTTCTCACCGGAGATGTTCAAGTATATTGAGAATGCTGATCCTATGAAATCGAAGCAGCTGCAGAAAGGTGTGGAGCAGTTGATGGACGAAGGTGTAGCGCAGCTGTTCACCAATCAGTTTAACGGTAGAAAAATTATCGGCACAGTAGGTCAGCTTCAGTTTGAGGTTATACAGTACCGTTTGCTGCATGAGTATGGGGCACAATGCCGCTGGGATCCGATCAATCTTTACAAAGCGTGCTGGATTGAGAGTGATGATGCGCTGCAGCTGGCTGATTTTAAGAAGCGGAAATACCAGTATATGGCACATGACAAAGAGGGGAGGGATGTCTTCCTGGCTGAGTCAAGCTACATCTTAATGATGGCACAGCAGGATTTTAAAAACATCCGCTTCCACTTCAACTCGGAATTCTAAAGAATAAACCCTGTCTCCTTTTATAAGTGACAGGGTTTATTTTTGTTCTGTGTAAACTATTTTTCCGGGGATTCCTTGGCCATATGCAGAGTCATCTGCGGGAAAGGTATGTTGAGACCGTTTGCATTCAGCGCCTCATACGTCTGTTCGTTCAGATCGAATGTCACCGGCCAGTAGTCACCGGCTAGTGTCCAGACCCTCAGCACAAAATCGATAGAGCTGTCGTTCATCTTTACCATGCGAGAGAAGGGAGCCGGATCATCCAGCACCTTTGGGTGTTTTTCTGCAATATCGAGCAGCAGTTTTTTCACTTGTTCCACATCCGATCCGTAATCCACATTGACTGTCAGATCGACACGGCGTGTTGCCTGTGTACTGTAGTTGGTGATATTACCGGTAGAAAGAGGTCCGTTGGGAATATGAATGGTTTTGTTATCGAAAGTGGTGATGGTGGTGTAAAGGATGCCTATTGACTGTACTGTTCCGGCAACGCTCTGTGCCTCTATATAGTTGCCACCTTTGAAAGGTTTGTTTAATAGCAGCATGACACCACCTGCAAAATTGGCAAGATTGTCTTTTACAGCCAGACCCACCGCCAGGCCTACCGACCCTATCAGTGCCGCAATGGAGACGGTTTTTGTGCCAACGATATTTATAATCATTATGATAAGTACTGCGAAGAGTGTGATGTTGAATATGTTCATCAGAAAACTCCTTAATGCAATATCTTCCACTCTTCTCTCCATCACCCTGCCGGATAGCTTTGCCAACCGGTGGATAATCCATCTTCCCAGGTAAAAGATCAGCAGTGCAACCAACAGTTTACCCATAAAGTCTATACTGCCGGTAATCAACTGATTGAAGAGATCATCAATTCGACCTGTTTTAACTAGCTCAGCAGTTGAGGCTTTCTCTATTGTTTCCACAGGCAAAGTGTATACGGTATCGGCCTGGGATATGAATGTTTCAGGAGACATATTATTTTTCTTTATTAATAATGAATGTAGCCGCAAAGATAAAAAAAATTGATTAAATTTGCTGATTACATTGCTACATCACGGTTCTTATGAGAATATTTTATCCATTATTAATTTTATTAACTCTTTTTGTATTTCCACTTATGGGCCAAAGTTACGAAGAGTGGGTGGATCGTTCAGCCGACTATATTGAGATAGATAGGCTTGACAGTGCTGCTTTTGCGTTGCAGAGAGCGATGTCACTTGATCCTGTGAATGAAAACAATCCGGTTCTTTTGCTAAATCTGGGTATTCTTCAACGCCAGCTGGGTCATTATGATGATGCTTATATATCATTGACTGCATCCATCGCAAACAATCCCATACCTGATGTGGTGCTTCACAGGAGGGCTTCCCTATTGAGTGATATCGGGCGCTTCGATGAGGCGATGGAGGACTACAGCTCACTTATACGTCTCTACCCGGATGATGTGGAAGCATACTACCGGAGAGGAGTGTTGTACCTTGAGAAAAACGACCGTTCCGGGGCTGAAGCTGATTTCAAAAAGGCAAATGAGATCGATCCCGGCAATATGTTTACGAAATTGAGTAATGCTTTGATATTTAAGCTGGATGACAACTGGGCTGCTGCCGAGAAAATCTATTCAGCACTTATTCAATCGGTTGCTTCTCCTGATCCCATTTTTTATATGAACCGTGCTGAGTGTTACGTGAACAGCGATCAGATCTTCAAAGCTTCTGCCGATTTGAGGGCAGTGGGAACAACCCAGAGAAACAACCCCTATTTTTATTTTCTTCGGGGACGAGTCCGTCTAGATCAATTTGATAAAGTGGCAGCCAAAGCAGATTTTAAAAAAGCGAAAGAACTGGGGTATGACTTGCCCATTGTGGATGAATGGTTGAAAAAAACAGAAAAATAAATAATTTAATCTTATGAAATGGATCAACAGAAACGATAGTGAAGCCAATTTCGAGGATCGAAGAGGCAAAGGAAGAGGTAAAAGAAATGCCGCCGTCGGAGGGCTCGGAGCAATAGTTATTGCCGTTATCGCTCTTCTTCTGGGACAAAATCCTTTTCAGGCAGTTGAGATGGTGAACAGTATTGCACCCGGTGAATCAACTGAGGTGATTGATCCTTCCCGGGTGAATGAAAACGAGGAACTGAAAGTCTTCACACTGGGTGTATTCAACAGTGCTAATGATGTGTGGGATGAGATTTTTAGGACACAGATGGAGCAAAATTATCAGCGCCCAACGTTGGTTACCTTCACTGACGAGACTGTTTCAGAATGCGGTGGTGCTTCTGCTGCCGTAGGACCTTTTTATTGTCCTGCTGATCAGAAAATGTATATCGACCTCAATTTTTTTCATCAGTTGCGATCGGAGTTCGGTGCCAGAGGTGATCTGGCAATGGCTTATGTCACAGCGCACGAGGTGGGGCACCACGTACAGAAGTTGCTGGGGATCATCGATCAGATGAATCAATACAGAGGACGTATTAGTGAAGCAGATTACAATAAACTGAATGTGAAGCTTGAACTACAGGCTGATTTCCTTGCAGGTGTGTGGGTCTATCATGCACAACGACTGAATATCATTCAACTTGAGCCAGGCGATCTGGAATCGGCCATCAGTGCTACCACGGCCGTTGGTGACGACACCATTCAAAAAAAGTCGATGGGTTACACTGTTCCCGATTCTTTCACTCATGGTACCGCAGTACAACGTACTTACTGGTTCAGAAAGGGGATGGAGTCGGGAGATATTCGTCAGGGAGATACATTCAATGATCCCGGTTTAAGATAAAGTTTAAGCAGCATCCATTTTTTTTTACCGCAAAAGAGGTTTCACATTGTTTGTAGGAACCTTGTAGGTGGGATCCTCCATCACGTTGACATCAATGATGGCATCCGCATTGCTGAGCAACAACCGGCAGTCGTCACTGAGATGACGCAGGTGTACCCTCTTACCCTGCTTGCGGTACCGTTCTGTGACTTTGTTCACCACTTCAATGGCTGACATATCAGAAATACGACTCTCCCTGAAGTCGATAATCACTTCATCAGGGTCATCCATCGGATTGAACTTCTCGGCAAATGCTTTCACTGAACCGAAGAAGAGTGGCCCGTAGATCTCGTAGTGCTTGATGCCATCCCTGTCGATACTTTTTCTTGCACGTATTCGCCTGGCATTCTCCCATGAAAAGACCAGTGCAGAAAGGATGATGCCTGTCAACACCGCTACTGCAAGGTTGTGGGTGACCACCGTAATCACAGTAACCAACACCATTACAAATACATCCGACAACGGCATTTTCCTGAACGTGCGCAGGCTGGCCCATTCGAACGTGCCGATGGCTACCATGATCATTACACCTGTCAAACCTGCCATGGGTAGTTTCTCTACCAACCCGGAGCCAAACATGATAAATACCAATAGCATGATCGATGCAAAGATGCCCGATAAGCGTGTTCTGGCACCGGAGGAGGTGTTAATCAGACTTTGACCTATCATCGCACAACCACCCATGCCTGACAGGAAGCCGGAGGCGATATTTGCGGTACCCTGAGCAATACACTCTCTGTTACCGTTGCCACGTGTCTCTGTCACTTCGTCAATCAGATTGAGTGTCAGAAGACTCTCTATCAGACCAACCCCTGCAAGTATGGCAGCATATGGCAGAATCGTCATGAGTGTCTGCCAGTTTAAAGGTATCTGCGGTACCTTAAGAGGAGGAAAACCGCCCCTTATGGTCTCTCCAGAGTTGAGTGTATCGGCCACTGTGGTGGTTGGTATCCCAACAAGAAGGACCAGTGCAGATACAACAATAATCGCCACAAGGGAGGCGGGTATTGCTTTTGTAAACTTTGGAAGAAACCAGATAATAGACATGGTCAGCATCACCAACCCAATCATTGTAGCCAATTCGATCAATCCGTTGTTCAATAGCGTATCATTAACAACAGCTCCTCCTGAGAAAAAATCAGATAATGCATTGTTGTTATCTATGATGGATGTAAAATTGGGCATCTGTGACATGAAGATGATAATAGCCAGACCATTGACGAAACCGAACATGACGGGGTGGGGTACCAGACGGATAAACTTACCCAGTTTTAAAACACCTGCAGCAATCTGAAAGACTCCTCCCAGTACCACTGTGGCAAAGACATACTGCATGATCTGCTCACTGCCGATGTCTGGTACACTCATTCTCAGTTCTGTAATCAAACCGAGGAAGATAACAGCGATAGCACCTGTAGCCCCAGATATCATCGCAGGCCGTCCTCCGAGGATGGAGGTGATTAACCCCATGACGAAGGCCGCATACAGGCCTGTCAGGGGTGAGAATCCAGCGATCATCGCAAACGCGATCGCTTCGGGTACCAGTGCAACGGCAACGGTTAGTCCCGAAAGAATTTCAGTTTTGTAATCGACGCGATAGCTTGTCCCAAGCATTTTAGAGATAGAGTAACCCATATGATAACCTGTAATTTTTGGAGGAAAGTATATAATAACGTGAGTTCGGGATAAGAAAATCATAAAAAAAGTTGTGATATAGGGAGATTATTTGTATATTTATAGCTGATAATCAAACATATAACAAACATCAACCCTATGATCACAACAGACAAA
>JAAYGM010000288.1 GCA_012727735.1 Bacteroidales bacterium
ATACACCAGCGATGAGGGACCCTGTACGATCTCGATCCGTTCGATATCGGAGAGATTGACGGGGATGTCGAAACTGTAATGTCCTGTGTGAGGGCTGGTGAGGTTTACACCATTGAGGAGGATGGATGTCTGATCGAATGATCCGCCACGAAGGGAGATGTCCGCCTGTACGCCGTGCGGTCCGCGTTGCAGGATGTCTGCACCTGCTACATAATTCAGAAGCTCTTCAATACTGCGGACGGGCGCCCGCTCAATATCCTGTTTGGATACGACTGTCACCAGCTTTGCAGCCAGATTCAGCGGCAGCTCCACCCTGGAGGCGGTGACCACCACCTCTTCCAGCTCTTTCAGCGGGATGGTGTCGGTTGATGTGCGGGTAAACAGCCGTTCTACTGATTCAGCCGATGCCGCATGCGCGCTCATCAACGTGCAACCCGACAGCACACCGATGGTGACTGCCTTGTGCATGCTGTTGAAGACGCTGTACGACTTGCGGGCGAATCGTCTGAAACGATATCCGCTTATCCTGCATGACTCTTTTCTTTGCATATGTTAAATGTTAGTGCGCTGCAAAAATAGGGTTCTTTCTTCAGAATGGAAAGGATTGTCTCTTTTTTTTATGTTTACTCTTCAAAAAAAGAGAAATGGACATTGCCATATTTGCGCTCTTCTTTAAAGAAAGGGAAGGAGGCAAAATCATGTTTTTTTGAATGCTCCAACAGGAAAATACCACCCGGTTTCAGCAGCTTCTTTTCGAAGATGAGACCGGGTATTGTGTCAATGCCGGCCATATCGTAAGGGGGGTCGGCGAAGATAAGATCGAACTGCTGATTGCAGGACGAAAGAAATTTAAAAACATCAGCCTTCAGCGGGATGAGCTCCTCTGCACCCAATATCTCTTTTGACTTGCAGATAAAACGCCAGTGCAGGTTGTTCATCTCAACGCTCACCACCCGGGGGCAACCCCGTGAAACAAGCTCAAGGGCGATGCTCCCTGTTCCTGAAAAAAGATCGAGCGCTTCGGTCTCTTCCCAGTCAACCCTGTTATGAAGCACGTTGAAAAGTCCCTCTCTCGCGAAATCGGTCGTAGGGCGCGCTTGCAGGTTGGCCGGTATCTGAATCCTTCGTGATTTGTATTTTCCGCTAATTATACGCATAATGCAGCAATTATATCGGTGGGAAGTGTTCGTCTCTCTTCATCGGTCAGCTGTACTGCCGGCTTTAATGCCACATTTTCCACGTGGCGTATCAGTTTCTTCAGTATATCTGTCACCGCTTTCTGTGAATCAACGTTACCTGAGAGATAGAGCCGGTCGGAACGCTGATCGAATGCCAGTTTCTCCCATACACTCGCAATGAAATAGGTGGTGTCGTGAGCATTCATCACCGGAAAAGTGTTGGCAGAGAGAAGCTGCTCCCCTGAGAAGCAGATGATGGTCATACTCGTGTCATGAAAATCGATGAAGCTGCTCTTGTGCCCCTCTTCCTTGCTGAAGCCTTCAAAGAGTTGCAACAGCGAAGTGGTGTGGTGATGAAAGGAGGAATTCCACAGGTTTCGCGACAGGAATGAATGCACCTCTTCATCCAGATTGAAAACTACATGATACGCACCGTCCGGCGATGCATCACTAAGCACAATACCCTCTTCCTCGTGAAAATTGAACCGGAACAGCTTTTTCATCTCTCCCTTGTCATGATAAACCGCGGGAACAAGCGTGTAATAGGGAGACACAAGCGTTACGCTGCTCTCTCTGAAGGGCTGGCTGAAGAAACCCAGATCGAAAATCAATTTCTTGATATGATCGATATAGGTTAATTTATTCCCTATGCTGGTACCCTGAAAATGAAAAACAGAGGGGTCGGCAGGTGAATGAATAGAAAAAGAAAATCCATCCGGCGTTAACCGAATGGATAAGTTATATTCTTCAGAATGGGCTAAATCAATATTTTCCGGTAGAAACATGTTGATGGTTTAAAACCAATTATTCCCAGTTACCTGAATTGTTATTAGCTACTTCAAGCGAGCCTACCTGCATGCCGGGATATTTATCGCCGGGACGGTCAAGCACTTCCTGGATCTTCTGATTCAACAGTTTCTGGTCAAGGTCACCCAGATAAACGGTGTAGGGGGTTTTTGCCTCAAACACCTGGATAGGATAACCCGATGCGGTGATCAGAGAATCAACACCCATCTCAAATTGTGCACCTTGTCCGAAAGGTACATATCTCAATGAGTCGATACTGAAGTTTGAACGGTTGGGATACAATACTTCCACAGTGGGAGAGAAGATGGAGTCCCTCACCAGCTGGGGGGCATTCTGTTCATCGTCCCACAACCCGGCCGCCCTGATGGCTGCCTCGTTGCCTGTGCGGATGATCTGCATCGCTTTTTCTTCGGTCATGCCTGCTTCCAGCTGCACCTCAGTGAGGTCGCCCGATTTGATGAGTGTAGCAATTTTACCCTTTCCCACGAAATTGGTCAGGGTGTCGAAACTGGCTGTGTAGGAGCCGGTCTGAGCACGTAAGGCAACCTGTGCTGTGCGGATATCAACTAAGCGCTGGATAACGGCTTTGTCGCGTCGGGCTACCTCAGCGTTGAAATCCTCTGTTCCCTGGATGCTTTTCCAACTAACGTATGCTAAAAGAACAATGGCTAATGCTAAAAGCACTCTCATTACAACTTTCATGTACTTTTCTTTTTTAAATTATTATATTGTTATTATTTTGATTTTCTGATTTTAGACTACAAATTTAGAAAAAGAATGATAATTGTACTACTTTTACCGGAAAAATAACCAAAAAAAATGGTAAATCGGTTCTTTATTGAGAAAATCAGCAGTAATTTCCCTTATAGTTTTACGAATGACCAGGCAGAGGCGTTGGAAAAGATTGGCGGTTTTCTTTTTTCGGGAATCAGTGAGCAGGTTTTTTTACTTACCGGATATGCCGGAACAGGGAAGTCATCACTTATCGGGAGCCTGGTGCGTACCATGTCAGAGTTCAGGCAGAAAACCGTTTTGCTGGCTCCCACGGGACGTGCAGCGAAAGTCTTTTCAGGCTATGCTGCCCAGCAGTCATTCACCATCCACAAGAAGATCTATCGTCAGCAGAAGTTCGCCGAGGGTGCACCCGGCTTCTCTCTGGCAGAGAACATGCACAAACATACGCTGTTCATTGTCGATGAGGCATCGATGATCAACAATGAGTCGGCCGAATTCTCGCTCTTCGGGACGGGGAGGCTGCTGGACGATTTGATTGAGTATGTCTACTCCGGCGAGGGGTGCAGGATGATGCTGATAGGTGACACTGCACAGCTGCCGCCGGTGCAGCAGGAGTTCAGTCCCGCACTCGACAAAGAGATACTGCAGTCATACTCGCTGCAGGTGGTGGATGCGATGCTGACTGAGATTGTGCGACAGGCTGAGGAGTCGGGTGTGCTTTACAATGCCACAGCCTTGAGAAACGCCTTGCGGTTCAATGAGACGACCGCATATCCAAAGCTGAAAGTGGATGGCTTCAATGATGTGAAACGTATCACAGGCAATGAGCTGATCGATGAGATCGGTGACTGCTACCGCAGGGATGGGATGGAGGAGACCATCGTTATCTCGCGCTCCAACAAGCGGGTGAACGCCTACAACAATGGTATCCGCAACAGTGTGCTCTACCGGGAAGAGGAGATCTCTACCGGTGATATACTGATGATCACCAAAAACAACTATTACTGGGTGGATAACTTCGAGCATCTTGATTTTCTGGCCAACGGTGAGTTTGTTGAGGTACAGCGGGTGAAGGGGGAGGAGCAGATGTACGGCTTCCGTTTCTGTAACGTGGTGTTGTACCATCGTGATTATGATGTTGAATTCGAAGCAAAAATTAATCTGGATGTGTTGCATACAGAGGTTCCCGGTCTTACCCGTGATCAGAATGACCTTCTTTTTACGAATGTGATGGAAGACTATGCCGATATCACACAGAAAAGGATGAGATATAAAAAAGTAAAGAGTAATCCCTATTTCAATGCATTACAGGTGAAATACGGATATGCAGTCACCTGCCACAAAGCGCAGGGGGGTGAATGGAGGAATGTTTTTCTGGACCTGGGATATATTCAGAAATCATACATGGGGGAGAACTTCTATCGTTGGCTCTATACCTCTGTCACCAGGAGTTCGGGAAACCTCTATCTTGTAAATTTGCCCGATGATTTTGTGGCGCTTCCCAAAATATGATTACTTTTGTATGTTACGACAAATGAGGATGTCACAGGTTGTGCATCTTGTGTGAAAACCAATGATAAAAGAATATCGGATGCAGGATAGAAGAGAAGCATATTTTGATCAGCTGTTGAGCGAGCTGAAATTGATGGAACAGAGAGTGGTCTCTGTCAGGAACAGCGACGCCCTGCCATTTTCGTTCTTCAACGAATCGTTCGATAAAACGCAGAAGATAGCACGACTGCTGCATGAGATGCAGTTGATGCAGATTGATGATATGAAACAACAGATGGAGCGTCTGGTGATGTTCCTGTCCGAATCGGAAGCGAAAAGCAGGCAGGATGCAACAGGGGAGGAGCATCACCCCGGCTCTGAGCCGCTCACGGAGGAGATACCGGATGAGCGTTCCGCCTCATCAGAAGAGGGAGAGGATCGTACCGCCGATCTGTCTCAATCCGGGGAACAGTCTCCTGCACCATCACAAGTCGCCACCCCTGCCTTGCATGAAGGGAACATTTTTTCCAGCGGTATTAACCTGCCGGAGTACAGGGATCCCCGTAGTGCAGACCATAAGCCTTCTCCTGCAAAACCAAACCTGCCATCACAGGAACCTGAGCGTGATGAGAACCCGGTTTTCGCCACGTTCAATGACACAATCAAAGCGCCACCGGCGGTGCTCGATCTGAAAAGGGGCATCAGCCTGAACGATCGTTTTTTATTCCAGCGGGAGTTGTTCAATAACGACAGGCACCAGATGAACAATGTGATGATCAGACTGAATGCTTTTGATAACTACCCGGGTGCAGAAGCCTATCTCAAAGAGGCCATGGCATGGAATTTTAACGATCCGGTGGTGAAGAATTTTCTTCAGGCAATAAAAAAAGGCTTTGAATAACCAGACGTGAACGCTATGGGAAAACTGTACGTGGTACCTACTCCGGTTGGTAATTTAGAGGATATTACACTGAGAGCACTTAAGCTGTTGAAGGAGTGTGATCTGATTCTGGCAGAAGACACCCGTACCAGCGGATTCCTGTTGAAGCATTTCGGTATTGAGACGCACATGCAGTCACACCACAAGTTTAATGAACACCAGAGCGCAATGCATATGGCGGAGCGCATGAAGGGCGGAGAGACGATGGCTCTCATCTCGGATGCCGGCACTCCGGCAATCTCCGACCCCGGTTTCCTGCTGGTGAGAGAGTGCATACAGGCGGGAGTAGCGGTGGAATGCCTTCCGGGAGCAACCGCTTTTGTCCCGGCACTGGTGGAATCAGGGTTGCCCAATGATCGTTTTTGTTTTGAGGGATTCTTACCCCCGAAGAAAGGGAGGCAGACAAGGCTGAAGCTGCTGGCGGAGGAGAGCCGGACCATGGTTTTTTATGAATCACCTTACCGGGTGGTGAAAACACTGACACAACTGGCAGAATATATGGGAGATGAACGTGCAGCATCGGTGTCGAGAGAGATCTCGAAAATGTTTGCTGAAACGGTGAGGGGAACCCTCCGTGAACTGACCGTCCATTTCACAGAAAAGGAGCCAAGAGGTGAATTTGTGATTGTCGTGGCAGGAAAATGAAAAAGATTAATCAAACTATTTTACAGACTTAATTGTTTAATCATAGGTAAAAATAATGTTATGAAAAGAATAGGGATTTTATTTATTGTCATGGGGCTTATTGTCTCATGCACTAACGTGAAGGAATCGAAGGAATTTAAAGAGCTTCAGGCTCAGCGCGATTCCCTGCTCATGCAGTCTGCCGGTGCAGAATCAGAGGCGATGGAGATGATGGCTGTCATCAGTGAAGTGGAGTCAAACTTCGCGAAGATACGGGAAGCGGAGAAATATATCTCCACGCAATCATCCCAGAGCGGTGAGATGAGTCAGGATACCAAAGATCGGGTGAATGACAATTTCAAGATGATCAATGAGATCCTGCAACGCAACAAGCAGCAGCTGGCTGATCTGAACAGGAAGCAGAGCGGCAGCAGCAAGGAGATCGTTTCACTGAAGAACACGATCAGCAGGCTGAACAACGAAATGAAGGAGAGCACCTCTCGCCTGGCAGAGTTACAGACTGCCCTGGCAGAGAAGGATGAGCAGATCGCTCAGCTCTCACAGGATATGACGGCGCTGGCCACGGAAGCAGAGCAGCAGTCGGCCACCATTCAGCAGCAGGACAGGACACTGCATACCGCCTATTATGTCTTTGGTACTGCCAGTGAACTGAAGGATCAGAAGATTCTCTCGGGCGGATTCCTGCAACAGACACGCGTCCTGCAGGATACGTTCAATAAGGATTATTTCCTGCAGATCGATGTGCGTGAGGTGACCGATATCCCCCTCTATGCCCCGAAGGCAAAACTGTGGTCGACCCACCCCGAGGGTACTTATGAACTTGTCCGGGGTGATGACGACAACCTGGTCTTTCATATTACCGATACACAGCGCTTCTGGAGCCTGACGAAGTATCTGATTATTGAAGTGCAATAAATAAGTGAATCTTAAAAAATAATTTTTTCATTGCGGAGTGATCACTGGTCACTCCGTGATTGTTTACATATATGGCTTACAAGAATCTGTTTATTGACCTGGACGATACCCTGTGGGATATCCATCTCAACGGCAGGGAGTGCCTGGAAGAGATCTATCATGATTACGGTTACGCTGAGTTCTACCCATCTTTCGAGGATTATTACAATGTCTATATGCCCGGTAATCACCGGCTGTGGGCTTTGTATCGTCAGGGTGAGATCAAAAAGGAAGCGCTGATCGTGGAGCGGTTCCTGGCTCCGGTAAGGGCGTTTGGTATTGATGATCCGGTGTATGCGAAGAGGCTGAGTGATGATTTCCTTGAGAGAACAACCCGCAAAACAGGGTTGATTGATGGCACGATGGCGCTGCTCGATTACCTGAAGCCGCGATACCGGATGCATATCCTCTCCAACGGCTTCCGCGAGGTACAGTACAAGAAGATAGAAAATGCAGGTCTCGGGCCCTATTTCGATAAGATCATCCTCTCTGAAGATGCGGGAATCAATAAGCCGCACGCCGGGATGTTTACCTACGCGCTGAAAAACTGCAACGCCAGGCGTGACCAGACGATCATGATCGGCGACAGCTGGGATGCCGATATCGTCGGGGCTTACAACAGCCGCATAGCACAGATATGGTTCAACCCAAAAAAAGAGAAGCCGGCCGGTTTTGAACCGACCTATACGGTACATGCGCTGCAAGAGATCAAAGAGATCTTATAGCACCTCCATGGTATCATCTATCCGTGAGAGAGAGAGACAATACTGTTTTACCAGGCTACGGATGCTCTTCTCAACGGCATCGTCATACATCTCGGGCCTCCTCCGCCGCGCGGTAGCTCAGACCCTTCGAGCGTGATCACACACCTGTTTGCTGAAGTGATGTCATACCTGTGATTGATCACATCACCGGAGGTCACCACCTCGAACCCTTTTTTGTCGAGCTCCTCAAGCGTGTGAATGTTACGCGCATAAGAGAGCACCTTTCCCGGTGCAATAGCCAGGAAGTTGGCACCACTGTGCCACTGCTCACGCTCCTGATCCCAGTCGTCCGCTTTACCGCCGCATACCACAGGCTCCAGGTCGAGGCCCAGCTTACGCAGCAGGTTGAGGATGCCGTTGGCTGAGGAGATCCTGGTCACCTTCCCGTTGTCAATCTGCATATGTACTGTCTGATAGGGGGAGCTGCCCATGATGAGTGGCTTGTAAACCATCGCCTTGTCGGTGTCGAGCAGGGTGAAGACCATATCGAGGTGAATGAACGACTCGGGCGACTCCGGCAGCTGCTGTACGATCACATGTTTCTTCCCGGCGCTGCTTCTGCAGAACTCCTGCACCAGCAGATCGATACCATGCGTTGTTGTTCTTGTTCCGTTGCCAATAAGCAGGATATCATCCCTTAACACCAGCACATCCCCTCCTTCAATCTTCACCAGAGGACTGTTTTGCGACAGCTCATAGGTGTTAAGCACGTTGCCATTGAAAAAGAGATCGCTTTTGTAGATGGCATCCATGATCATCGATTCGCGCATGCGTACATCATTGGCCATCTTGCAGACCAGCGCATTGTTGCCGATGATGGCAGAGGAGTCACGCGTGAAATAGAAATTGTAGAGCGGTTTCAGTGCATAATACTCTTCGCGGAGGAAATCGGTGAGCGTGTTTATCTGGATGGGAAGCCCTTCGATCAGTATTTTCGCGAGCGTTGCAGCAGGCAGATCCATCAGGTAATCGGTATAACCGCTCACCTGCTCCTGCTGGCATATCTTACGGATCAGATCTTCCTTCAGATCCTCCTTTTCCAGTAGTTTTGTCAGCAGATCAGATACTTCATACACTTCTGAACTCTTTTGCAGTACGCCGAGCAGCTGATCGTACTCCTTCCGGGCGATGGAGAGGTTGAGTATGTCGCTGTAGAGCGCTCTCTGTGCATTGCGGGGAGTCATGTTCTCCACCTCTGCGCCGGGATAATGCAGCAATACTGCTTCCAGCTTTCCAATCTCCGACTGCACGTTTAAGGTACATTTTCTGGTTTCATTCATAAGAACATGGTTTTGAAGACAAAAATAAAAAAATTAAAAGGATTGGCTGCTCTTTAGCGTAAAAACATCCCATTTTTTTATAATTGTAGTGGTTTCATTGTTTTTTTTTCTATTTTTGAGAAATATAGAGTGAGTTACTACCTACTTCGAAGATGAATTTAGAAGAGAAATAACTATAATGGGGCAAATCACCTTAAAAGATATCGCTAAAGCACTGAACCTCTCGCCATCAACCGTGTCGCGCGCGATGAAAAACCATCCGGCTATCAGCGTAGCAACAAGGAAGCTCGTGCAGGCTTATGCCGAAGAGCATAAATACAAGCCCAATACGCTGGCAATGCAGCTGCGCACGAACAAAAACAACACCATCGGTGTGATTGTCCCTGAGATTGTGCACTATTTCTTTTCCACCGTATTGTCCGGTATTCAGTATGAGGCAGAGAGCGAGGGTTACAACCTGCTTTTCTGCCATTCCAATGAAGATTATGAGCGTGAGGTGAGAAGCGTGGCAACGCTGCTCGACGCACGTGTTTGTGGTATTCTGGCCTCACAGTCGAAGAGCACCGATAAGTTCGATCATTTTCAGGAGATTATTGATAACGATGTGCATCTTGTTTTTTTTGATCGTATCTGTACCGGCATCAATACCGACAAGGTGGTGGTAGATGATTATGCCGGCGCTTTTCATGCTGTGGAGCATCTGATCGAAACAGGTTGCAGCAGGATTGCTTTTCTTGGCTCCACCCCTTCCATGCCTATCGCCAACAACCGCCGCATGGGTTATGAAGATGCACTGCGCAAACATAAGCTGCCCATCGATAAGCAGATGAGCAGGATCTGCGATACGATAGCGCTTGCCAGAGAGGTGATCCCGGAAATGTTGCTGCTGGATCCTTTGCCTGATGCTTTCTTCTGTATTAACGATGAGGTGGCTGCCTATTGCATGCAGATAGCCAAGTCGGCCGGCTTCAAAATTCCTGATGATATCTCTATATGCGGCTTCACCAACAGTTATATTACAGAGGTAACTGAGCCTACCCTCACCACGGTCGATCAGCACGGGTTTGAGATGGGGAAGGTTGCCGCACGGTTACTTATCAACAGGATTGAAGGGAAAGAGACAAAGCAGGGGGTCATCAACCGTTTGATAAAGACAGAGCTGGTCGTGAAGAATTCAACCCGTTGAGACCGGCAGACCCCTGCCGGTTCTTATTCCGCCTGATCCGCACTTACGGACAGGGCAGAGGGAGTGGTCGGCTGTGATCTCCTGTTGTGCATTATGCACACGATTGCACAGAAAAAAGAGATTTTTTAACAAATAAGATAGTTTTTTGATTTAGAAAGGATTGTATATTTGCTTCGAAGAGACAACGTCTTTTTCGTAACGGCAAAAATCATGCAGATCTTATTTTTGCTCCTTGCTGATCAATAACGATGTTTCACTACTTAAATCAAAACGAATCAAAGAGAATAATCCAAATGAAGAAGAGGCATCTATCTTTTTGGGAGATCTGGAACATGAGTTTCGGGTTTCTGGGCATACAGTTTGGTTTTGCCTTGCAGAATGCAAACGTCAGCCGCATTTTTGAGACCCTCGGTGCAAGAGTTGAGGATATACCAATCCTCTGGATCGCTGCTCCCATCACGGGGCTGATCATACAACCAATCATCGGGCATCTGAGCGATAAAACATGGAACCGCTTCGGCCGCCGTCGTCCCTACTTCATGATCGGGGCTGTCTTTACCACCCTGGCACTCTTTTTTATGCCCAACTCCCCCTCCCTCTGGATCGCTGCAGGGATGTTGTGGATCATGGATGGCTCCATCAATATCTCCATGGAGCCCTTCAGGGCTTTCGTGGGCGATAATCTCCCGTCCGAGCAGCGGACCATGGGTTTTGCCATGCAGAGTTTCTTCATCGGTACAGGAGCGGTGATCGCTTCTGCCTTGCCCTATATCCTGACAAACTGGTTTGGTGTATCCAACACGGCTGCTGAGGGCGTGATCCCGCAATCGGTGAAGCTCTCCTTCTATATCGGCGGGGTGGTGCTCTTCCTTTCGGTGCTTTATACCGTGCTCACCTCAAAGGAGTACTCACCTGAGGAGCTGGCTGCACAGGAGGAGGAGAAAGAGAAGATGAGCGGTGTGAAGATGGTGGTGAAGGCACCGGTCACCTCATCGCGTTTTTTGAAAAACGGAACCATCTGGACAATTGCAGGGGTTGCAGCCACGTCGCTGATCCTCTTCTCCTCGCTGGGTGAACAGAATGGTCAGCTATATATCGTTGGGGGACTGATGCTTGTCTTTGGTCTGATTCTGCTTCTCTCGGGCGTGATGACCAATCGCTCCCTCCATCAGAACGGGATGGTGAGCATCATGAACGATCTGCTGCATATGCCCAAAACAATGGGACAGCTGGCAGTGGTACAGTTCTTCTCCTGGCTCGCTTTCTATGCCATGTGGATCTACACCACGCCGGCCATCACACAACATGTCTACGGCACCACCGACTCCACCACCATCCTCTACAACCAGGGAGCCAACTGGGTGGGGGTCCTGTTCGCGGTCTATAACGGTTTCTCTGCACTGAGTGCTTTCCTGCTGCCGGTCATCGCAAGGCAGATCGGACGGAAAGCAACCCATGCCATCGCACTGGCGATGGGTGGCCTCGCTTTTATCTCGCTTTTCTTTATCAAAGAACCAACCTTGCTGCTGCTGCCCATGATTGGTGTGGGCTTCGCCTGGGGCAGCATCCTCTCCATGCCCTACGCCATCCTCACGGGCGCGCTGCCGTCAGATAAGATGGGGACCTACATGGGTATTTTCAATTTCTTTATCGTGATACCCCAGATCCTCGCGGCCAGCATACTGGGATATATTACCAGTCAGTTTTTCCACGGGCAGGTGATACTGACACTTGTACTTGCGGGATGCTCTCTTCTCCTGGGTGCGCTCAGTGTCTTCATTGTGCAGGATAAAGATGATGTTAGCAAACTGAGAACAAGAAAAGCCGACAGAAGCCGAATGTAGTGAAACGGAGAGGCTGCTTTGGCGGGGGACCCCGTGAAGAGTAAATGATGATTTAAAAAAAAACCAACAACAGATGATAAAAAAAACAGGACTAATCACCATCACGCTGGCGATGCTGTTTTCATGCGGCAATCAAAACAAACAGCAACAGGATGCGGTTGCAGGATTGAACAGTGTGCATCCCGAATGGGCTTACGATGCAGTGATCTACGAAGTAAACACACGTCAGTTCACGCCGGAAGGGACACTCACCGCCTTTTCCGCTCATCTGCCCCGGCTGAAGGAGCTGGGGGTCGATATCCTCTGGTTCATGCCCATTCAACCCATCGGGGAGAAAGACCGCAAGGGGTCGCTGGGAAGCTACTACTCCATCAGAGACTACACCGGGGTGAACAGTGAGTTCGGCAACCTGGAGGATTTCAGGAAGGTGGTGAAGGAGGCGCAGGATATGGGCATGAAGGTGATTCTCGACTGGGTGGCCAACCACACTTCACGCGATGCCCTCTGGGTTGATGCACATCCCGACTGGTACGTGCGGGATAGCCTGGGCGAGCTCAATGTGATGTATGACTGGACCGATATCGCGCAGCTGGATTACAGCAAGCCGGAGATGCGTGAGGCGATGATCGCATCGATGAAGTTCTGGGTTCGCGAGGCCAATATCGATGGCTTCCGCTGTGATGTGGCGGGTGAGCTGCCCACCGACTTCTGGGTGGCTGCCAGGGACTCGCTCACAAACCTGAAGGCGGATATCTTTATGCTGGCTGAGGCGGAGAAGCCTGCACTGAACG